>JASHNX010000178.1 GCA_030041415.1 Candidatus Sulfotelmatobacter sp. | reverse complement strand
CTTTTTGCCGGCTTACTCGAGTCGGCTTGCGATCCGCGGCCGGACCCGAGGTCTTTTGCAATCCACTGCAATTGCAGCCTGAGATCATGCGCAGTCTGAAATCGATCGTCGGGATTCTTGGCCAGGCACGCCTTGACGACGTGCTCTAAGGCAGGGGGCGTGAACGGTTGGGCGGCAGAAATGGGTTCCGGCTCTTTCTCCAGAATGGCGCTGGCCACGCTGATCTGACTTTTCCCCTCAAACGGACGCCCGCCGGTCACCATTTCGTAAAGAATCGCGCCGAATGCGAATAAATCCGATCGCGCGTCTGCCTCCTTGCCTTCGATCTGCTCGGGCGCCATGTACTGGATCGTGCCCAGAATCGTCCCTGCCGTCGTCAGCGGAGACAACGGGCTCGCCCCGCTCATCGTCCGCGCCGCAGATAAGAGCGGCGCGCTCGAACCCGATCCGCCCGCGCCACTTGATTTCGCCAGGCCAAAGTCCATCAATTTGGCCCCACTCTTCGTCAACATGATGTTGCCCGGTTTCAGATCACGGTGAACAATTCCCTGCCTGTGTGCAACCTCAAGCGCCTCAGCCACGGCGGCCGCGATCCGTAATGTTTCGTTGAGCGGTATGGCGCCCTTGGCGATCCTTGCCGCCAGCGTCTCGCCTTCCAGCAGCTCCATCACTAAGTAGTCGACCCCGTTTTGCGAGCCGATGTCATAAAGATGACAGATGTAAGGATGGTTCAGCACGGAAATGGCCTTGGCTTCGCGCTCCATGCGCTGCCTCAGCTCGGGCGAGGAGGAAAGGTGAGAAGCAAGAACCTTAATGGCCACCACGCGATCGAGACGGGTGTCCCTGGCTCGGTACACTTCGCCCATGCCGCCCGCGCCAAGAGCGGACTGAATCTCATACGGCCCAAGCTTTGTGCCAAGGGTCAGGGGCATCAGCGCGCCATTATAGCGGCAAAGGCCTCGCCGTCACATGGCATGTAAATAAACGCTGGATTTTCCGAAAGATGGCATGAGAAGGCGCTGGACTTGGTCCGTGCCACAACCCCAGCGAGGGGGGATTGTTCCGTGGCAAAGAACGGGTTGTTGGCGAAGAGTACGGATCTCCAAACGTGTCACCTCGAAGGGCTCGAGCGCAATCTCTAAGGTATGAATTCGCTCTCATGGGCGTGCTACCATCGAGGCAAGCTGTGCTACGGTAGCGTCGATTGTTCCTACGGAAGACTTCCATGGCTGAGCTCAGCAGAATCGGAGTGTCATTGGAATCGGATCTACTCGATCGCTTTGACAAGTACATTGCTGAAAAAGGCTACGATAACCGATCCGAGGCTTTCCGCGATCTTATCCGGGATCGACTTGTTGGAACGGCGGTGGTTGCCTCGAAAGCTCCGGTGGTCGGAACCGTTACCTTAATCTATGACCACCACGCTCGGCTTCTACCAGAAAAACTCGCTGATCTTCAGCATGAACATCACGAAGTTGTCATCTCGACGCTCCACGCCCATCTCGATCATGATACGTGCCTTGAGGTAGTGCTCTTGCGCGGCCGATCCCGCAATGTTCAGCAATTAGCCGACAAACTCATCAGCACCAAGGGAGTCCGGCATGGTCGTCTCGTCATGAGTTCTCCACAGGCCGTCTCAAGGCGCCCCGGACGGTAGCGGAACGTAGCGTTCGGAGGCACAACCTTCAGTCTGCGCGGCACTGGCAAACCAAAAAGTTGCTGATGCACTCCCTGAATAATATACTTTGTCTATTATAATAGTAGTCATTGTACGGGCCGATGTGAACGTTGAGGCATAGGTACGTAATCGAAAGAGGTCGGATGCGCACGAAAGCCGGGCCAATCATTCTAAGGGACGCGACCACGAAGGCGGGGCATGAGTTACTGGATCATGAATGCTGGGTGATGGGAAAAGATGTTCTCAGCTCAGAAGGGAACTTGCTTTGCGAGTTTGGCTTTCGCCAGGTCCGGTGTCCTAACGGCGGAATGACCCAATACGAGCTAAACAATGCTCTGGGCGAGGCCATGCACGTCTATTTGTGGGGATTCGGAGCGTTTTTCGGAGGAGAAAAAGAGGGGATATTCCTGGGGCGAAGAGACTTTAAGCCCAGCCGGACGTTTGGAAGGGTTGAGCTTCACACAAAGGAATATCCGAGTTTTGGCGAGGAAACGTCCCGTTCAGAACTCCTCCTGCAGGGCCTGGCTTGGTTTATCGATTACGAACAATGGATAGCTCAGCGTATGCCGAACGGGTATCGCGAACTCTGCCTCGCTTCGTTTCCCCGCAGAGTCCTGACTGGTGGCGAACTCCCCCACCGCTGGAGAGATCTGATTCGTAGTATCGAGGCGGATCAGCGTGCCTCGGATAGGCTGCCGGCAAATCAGGAATCTGCCACAGACCATGCTCTACCGTTCCCACGCTCTTCGCTGATGCAGCTACCGGCCAACTCCGGTAGACCCTAGAACCTTTCAATGTGTAACGAGTTGCACCCTAAACTCTTGCTAATGTGTAGCACGATATTTATATTCATACTATTTCGGTAACACGAACCCAGGGAACGTGCCATGAGAATGATCGTTCGGCAACGGAATGGCGCTTCTCCATTTTGTGACGCTGCGGGCGGAACCCTATGGTTGTTTTTGTTACTTATTTTCTTGTCTTCACTTCCGTCGATCGCGCAAGAGATGATTCTTAAGAATCGGCCGGGCGACCAGCAGGGTCGCCCCCCGAGCACGACTGAAGAGACTTCCAAGCTTCAACTGTCAGGAACTGTCGCTGACACTTCTGGCGCGGTAATCGCCGGGGCTGCCATCCAGGTGCGGAGCGCGGACGGTACCGTGCAAAAAACGACACACTCGGACAGCAACGGCTCCTTTACGATTTCTGGACTCCCTGCCGGCAATTATCGACTTGTGATATCCAGTCCCAATTTTGAAACCAAAGAAACTCCCGTCATCATAACGGCCGCGGCGCCGCCTCCGCTGCGCATCACTCTGGCTGTGGCTGAATTGAGCGCCACTATCAACGTGCAGGGCCGGCAGGACAACCTTGTCGGAATTGCTAGTTCCGCTGGACAGATAACGGTGGGCGCAGAAGAACTCCAAAATCGTCCGCTTCTTCGCCCAGGGGAGATCTTGGAGGCGCTTCCCGGTCTCATCATCACGCAACATGCTGGCGGCGGCAAGGCCAACCAGTATTTTATGCGCGGATTTAATCTCGACCACGGTACGGACTTAGCCATTTTCCTCGATGGCATGCCGCTGAACCTGCCGTCCCACGCGCACGGCGAGGGCTACTCGGATATGAACACCGTGATCCCAGAATTCGTGGAGCGTGTGGACGCCGCGAAAGGCCCTTATTACGCCGATGTCGGCGACTATGGCTCGGCGGGAAATGCTCACGTAGTGTTTTACAAGACGCTGCCCCGGAACTTCTTCCAGGTCGACGGTGGCCAGGATCAGTTTGCGCGGTTCGTTTTCGGCATATCGCGAAAGCTCGGCGAGGGCGACTTGATGTACGGCGGAGAGGCGTATCACGATGCCGGCCCATGGGTGCATTCGGACAACTATTACAAGTTCAACGGCCTTGTAACCTACAGCCAGGGAACAGCGGCGAACGGTTTCAGCGTCACGACCCACGCTTACGATGGAGCCCGATGGAACTCAAGCGATCAGCTCCCGTATACGGCCATACCCGTCGTCGGCTTCTTGGGCGCGCTGAACCCGACCGATGGCGGCAGATCACAGCGCTACAGCTTGCAGGGAGAATGGCACCACAAGGGCGACAATTCGGAAACGCAACTCATGGCGTACGGGTTCTATTACGATCTGAATCTGTTTTCCGATTTCACCTACTACCTGGTTGACCCGTACAAGGGCGACCAGTTCGAACAGCAGGACAGGCGATGGGTGGCTGGCTTCGACTTCCGCCATACCATCTACGGCAAATTCTTCGGCCGCAAGACGGAAACCACATTCGGCCTGCAGCTCCGCAATGATTGGATCCGCAACGGCCTTTTCCGCACGGAAGATCGCGTCCGGACAGACAAAACCTACTATACGGCTAACTATCTAGACGTACCCTCCTCCCTCGATCAGATCGCGGTTCTGCCCGCCGACACGGATTTGAATAAATTTACGGAAACGATAACTAGTCCCTGGGTAACGAATACAATCCACTGGGGGGAGCGATTCCGCTCTGTTCTCGCTTTTCGCGGCGATTTCGGGGACGGTGTCATCACAAGCTTTACCAACCCCACCAACCCCAACTTTCCCAACGATCCCTATCCTGCCGAATTCAATCCCAATACCAACCAATCGGTCAGCAAATTCCTGCCCAGCCCTAAAGCAAGTTTGATTTTCGACCCGTGGTCCAATACGGAGCTTTATTTGCAAGGCGGACTCAGTTACCACACCAACGACGTGCGTGGCTCAACGCAACTCTATGAACCAGTTTCGCCCGACTATCCTTACTACAACACCCCGAACCCCATTAGGATTCCGTTCCTGGTCGAAACCAAAGGCGCGGAAGTCGGCGTGCGCACTGCGACCGTCCCGCACCTGCAAAGCACGGTTGAGATCTGGTATCTCCACAGTAATTCCGAACTGCTGCAGGATGGCGACACTGGAGGTACGACTCCGTCGGTTGAATCGAGCAACCGCTATGGCATAGAAGTCGGCAACTACTACTCGCCAACGCCACAGTTAGTTTTCGACGCTGATTTCGCGGACTCACGCGCCATTTTTACCCAAAACGACCCTTTCGATTCGACGTTTTTCACCTCGAGCCCAACTGGTCCCCAGCTTTGCGCACGAAACTCGAATTGCTTTGGGCTCATTCCGACCGGAGGGGGCACTTACCTGCAAAATCCCTACGGCAAGGAAGTGCCCGAAGCGGTTCGGTGGGTGGTTGCGGCCGGTGCCACACTGCAGAATTACAAACGCTTTTCTGCGAGCTTGCGCCTACGCTACTTTGGCCCGCGCCCTCTGAC
>JASHNX010000177.1 GCA_030041415.1 Candidatus Sulfotelmatobacter sp. | reverse complement strand
GCCGCGTTGATATCCACCAGCGGCATTTCGCCTTTGCCGGGAATAATGACATTCGGCAGGCCCGGCAATCCGCCGTCGCGCAGATACTCGAAAAGCCAGCCCGGCCGTGACAGCATCTGGCCGACGAAGGGAATTTTTTCGAATACACTCCCGCTGATCAGCTCCTTCATACCGTTGCGATAATCGCGCTCGCGGATTCCGGCCACAGGAGTATCGATGGTGACAACGAGCGCATTGACGCCGGCTGCCCGCGCACGTTCGATCGCAGCTTCCGCTGCGCCACGCCCTCCCATCAAATAGAGTTGATAAAAAACCGGCCCTTTCGATGCGGCGCGCACATCTTCGAGCTTGTGGCCGGAAATCGTCGAGAGAGTGTACGCGGTACCTGCATTTCCCGCGGCGCGCGCAGCCGCCACTTCCCCACCCGGATGCATCAGGCGGCTATAACCGACGGGCGCGAGCATGAACGGAACCGAGAGATTGAACCCGAGCACCGTTGTGCACAAACTGCAATCTGTGAGCGCAACCGCGTGGCGCGGGCGAAAGGTCACGTCATTGAAGACTCGGCAGTTCTCGCGCAGCGTGACTTCGCCTTCCGCGCCGCCGTCGAGATAATCGAACACGGCCTTCGGAATTCGCTCGCGAGCAATGGCGCGAAAATCATCGATGCAGACAACTCTGGGCGATGCGACCGATCGTGCGGCGTTGGTCATGGCAACCGTTGAATCCTGGAATTCTGAAGCAGGCCGATATCGTAACACTGCGTCTTCGCGAGATTAAAATCTCTGCGAAGCACCCGCACGTTTGGAAAATCCCTACTCGTCGGGTTCAGCCGGCACCTGTGCTCCTTTTTGAGGCTTCGGGTTCGCTGTTACGATTGCCTGCCAGTTCAGAATCGCATTCCAAAGCAAACGCTGATCACCCCGATTCATGTCGCGGTGCATGGGATTGAAGTTAAACGAAACAACGTGTCCCTTGCCGACGGGCATATCGAGAATCGCTGGACGGCCGATGAGATTCTCTTCTCCCCAAGCCTGTCCACTCACAACGAAAGGCGCGCCGTCGGTATCACCCCACTCCATCACAATTCCGCTGCGGTCTTCGGGACCATCGAGACAAGTCGTGCAATACGCCATGCGCAGCCAGCGCCGGGGAATGTTATACAAAGGAAAATTCTGCCGGAAAACCCAAGTGTGAGTTGAATAGCCGTAAGCGATGGGGTGGTCCGCCCGGTCAAAAGTGGCGCGAACGTGCGCCCCCGGCGTTCGAGTGGCTGCGTTCTGTGCTGCAGAGGACGAAGCTCCTCCGCCGCCGGCTGCACTTCGCGGCACGCCTCCGGAAGCGCGACGCACGAAGCGTACGAGACCGCCTTCGAGCGCGAGCATCGTGCCGCTCCCCAGCGTCACCATCAACCCGCCCTGGTCAACAAAATCCTGAATTTGCCCCAGGCCGGCGTAACCGATTCCGCCGGTGATGTCGTCCGACTCGGCGGGAGTACCGAAGCTCGGCGTCTTGGCTGTCTTCTTGAACGGCATCGGCGACCAAATCTTCGGCAGGCCCTCGATTTGCTCGGCAAGTTCGAGATCGACGTGGCCGTAGAGCAGAACATCAATCTTCGATTTCAAATTCCCGGCGCGAATATCTTCGTCGCGCAAATAGATATAAGGCACTTTCCGCTGATCGAGCGAATAACGAATCCATCCAATCGAATCGGTATCCGCCCACGGAACCCACAACCCGATGCGCGGCGTAGGAGCCGCATGATGCGGCACATCGGGCACGCTCGTCACTCTTGTGAAGTCGAGGCCTAATTCGTCAGCTGTCGATTCAACCGCTTTCGATAGTCCAGACTGATCCACAAGAATCCACGAGCCTTCAGGAAAAAGTTTGCCAGCCGCTTCGAATTCATGCTCCGCAATTTCCACTCGAAAACTTGCAAGCCGATAGCGCGCGGCAAGAAACGATTCCTGTCCGGTGTCTTTTAGCAGATAGATATTGCCAGTTCCGTCGACGTGCCCCGCCGCGTGCGGAGCTTCCTTCAAGAGAGTCAACCCGGCATCTCGAACAGAAGCGTCAGCAGTCGGAATTGCCTGCAGATGATAATTGGCGGGAAGCTCCCAGGAAACATCGTCATACGGCGGTTCGCCATCTTTCGGATAATGCTGCGGCGTGAGCAAATCGACGGCATAATTCCGATACGGCTGATCGAGGCGAACAACATAAGTTCCGGCCGGGAAAGCGCCGTCTTTCAACCGAATAGTATTCTGCGCGCGCGACACTTCAATCTGCTGAGCCATCAGCCGCCCGACCATCTGCGCCACCCGCTCCGGATCGCCCTGGTCCTGCGGAATCAGAAACGCGTAAGGCGGCTGCGTCAGGCCTTTATGCCATGAGTCCCATCCTTTTTGATAAAAGTCGCGCAGCATTTCTTTGGAATGGGTGGCGGTGTCGTCGAGAGCCACGAGAGCGCCGGTTTCCTGATAGTTGAGATTGTCGCGAGCCGACCATTTCACTTCACTGGGAGGCGGCACGAGCCGGTACCACTCCATCGTCGTGGCCGAGGGCGAGATCGATCTCATTTCAGTTTCGGCGCTGCCGTTGCCGAAAGTCTCATAGCCACGGCCAATGCTGTTGTGATTTATCGCCACCGAATCCAGATAAAGATGCGCAAACGCCTCGCCGAAGTTCCATGTGGAAACGCCCGGCATCCCCATCGCGGTCATGCTTTCGACTTCGTGGAAACTGAGTTCGAGAAATTCGCTATAGGTGATCGGATCTATATTCGGGTTGTAGGGGCCGGTCCCGTTCCACGTCATCATGAACGGGACCCCTTCGTGCAAGTCGTGCACGACCGTGGGATGCCACTCGACAAACATTCGGTGAACAGCCTTCGTCGTTTCATGCGTCTGCTGATGCGTGTCGCGGTTGATATCCACGAACGTGTATTTCGACCAGTACGGCGGCGATTGCCGTGGCAGCGTAGCACGGTCCGTCTTGCCTTTCAGATAGCGGTAAAACCAGTCGACCATTTTGTCGCGGCCATCGGGATTGGAGATGGGATTGATGAGAACAACCAACTGTTCTCGAATATGCCGGATCGTTGGCTGCTCGGAGACCGCGAGGCGATATGCAAGCTCTAGCATCGCTTCAGTCGAGCCCGTCTCGTCGGAATGCAAAGCGGCGTTGAAGTAATAAATCGGCCGCGCATTCTGGATTAATGTCTTCGCCGCT
Organism: Candidatus Sulfotelmatobacter sp.; assembly: GCA_030041415.1. Classification (GTDB taxonomy): domain Bacteria; phylum Acidobacteriota; class Terriglobia; order Terriglobales; family Acidobacteriaceae; genus Sulfotelmatobacter. The sequence continues at coordinate 5,894 of JASHNX010000177.1, read as the reverse complement.
TCCGGATCGGTGATTCGCGGATCGGCCAGAGCCGCAGTGGCAGCTTTCAAGCGATCGAGATCACGAATGCCGTCCTCATCTGCGATGGCGAGCATAATAATGTCGCGGCCTTCTTCGCTGTGTCCGATAGTGAAAACCCGAACTCGCGGGCTGGCAGCGGCCAGAGCACGCGCATAAGCATAAGCTTTTTCGGTCCCTGCCAATTCACCTGGCGCTCCCATAATGCGTCCAAGAAATTTCTCGGGCGATGGAACCGAACTCGACTGCGGAATATAAGAAACCCACGGCGAAATGTAATGCGGATCGGTGGTAGCGGCTGCAAGGGCCTCAGATGTACCTGGCTCTGGAACGTCAGAACCCTGCGCAACCGCAAAGAAGCTGCAGGCAAAAACTAGAAGCAAAACTACCACTGGTCGGAACATGAATCCCCCTGGATCGTTTGAGGCGAAAAGTTTAACACCTCAAGGCTGGGAAATCGGGTGGGGAAAACCTAGGGCACACGAGGATAAACTTAATTCAATGAGGAATGATCTCCTAACGAGGATGGTTTCAATGTCCTTATGCGTAAGCGATGAAATTTCTCTTCATCCAACGCTCGTCGCGCATCCGGGTAAATTCTTCTGAAGTTCGACGAGCAGCGTTTGCTACTAAGCTGCGGCTTTCCCATGCGACCCCGGCGCCTAATCCGATCACCCCTCCGAGCACACCAAACACAAACGCTCTCGGTATGGGGTTCCTGCTTTTGCGCGGGCCGCTGCTTAGAAGTCCAACGCACACGCCAATGGCCGCCGGAGCAACAGCATTCCGTATGGAATCGCTCAGGAACTCGCGCAGTGCGCCTTCGTTCGAGAGTTCTTGCTGACCCGATTGAGACTCTGGCGCGGCGCTCGCGATTTTTTCTTCGTTTCGCACGTTTGATTCAGACCTCTTTTGTAGGCACATAGCCCACCCTTGTTCGAAAGTCTAACGTTCTGTATTCAATTACACCATCGCCGGCAAACCGAGTCCGTTGTATCAATCACGACTTAATGTGACGGTTGTCACGCCTCGAAGGGTTACTTCCCGAGCGTTGCGTGTTCTCGCTCACAATCAGCAGTGACGGGAGATACTGATCGAAAATATCTATCCGCGAGATAAACAATTGCGTATGGACCATCGGAGCGCGGCCCCTAGAAATAATGGGGTTCTAACAATTGATCACAGCCGGGCAACACGCTTTTTCCTTTTGGCAGAGCAAACCCCTTCACCCGCATACCGGTACCCGCGTTCCAGAATTCAGGAAGGCACACATGTCCAAGCAATTATCGATCGCCGAACATCTTCAGGCCTCGGGGGTTTCGAGAAGAAGCTTTCTTCAGCTGTGTAGCACGTTAATGGCAACAGCGCCGTTCGGGTTGGCGCTCACCGGCAAGAAGTCGGTCTTGCAGATCGCCGACGCGATCGGGAAAACCAAGCGGCCTTCGGTCATCTGGCTTCATTTTCAGGATTGCACGGGATGCACGGAGACGCTGCTCCGTACTTCCGCTCCGGACGTCGCCCACCTGATTCTTGACGTGATTTCCCTCGACTATCACGAAACGATTATGGCCGCCTCGGGTGCCCAAGCCGAAGCTGCATTGCACAAAGCGGTTCAAGAGAACGCGGGAAAGTTTGTCTTGGTATGCGAGGGCTCGATTCCGACCGGCCGCGACGGACTCTACTACGAAATGGGCGGACGGCCTGGGATTCAGGTGCTGAAAGAAGTTGCGGCACAATCGGCGGCCGTGATTGCCATCGGATCGTGTGCCTCGTGGGGAGGAGTGCCATCGGCGGATCCAAATCCCACCGGCGCTGTTGGCGTCGACTCCGTCATCTCGGGCAAACCGGTCATCAATCTTCCCGGCTGCCCTCCCAATCCTTACAACCTGCTGGCGGTCGTGCTTGAGTATGTGACCATGGGCAAGCTGCCTGCGCTCGATGAAGTCGGCCGGCCGAAATTCGCCTATGAGCGCGTGATTCACGAGAACTGCCCGCGACGAGCACATTTCGACGCCGGGCGTTTTGCCAACGCGTTCGGTGACGAAGGCCATCGCAAAGGATGGTGCTTGTATAAGCTGGGCTGCAAAGGTCCGGTGACGCATGCTTCCTGCTCCACGCGTCCCTTCAACGAACTTCCCAACTGCTGGCCGATCGGCGCCGGAATTCCCTGCGTAGGCTGCACCGAGAAAAATGTGGTTTGGAAAATCGGAACGTTCCAAACTGTTCCAATTCATTTCCCCACTCCACCGGATACCTATCCGCCGGTCTACAGTTCGATTGGAAAGGTCAGTATGGGAGGAGCGGTGCTGGTCGGCGCAGTTGCAGGCGCGATCGGAGGGGCGGCGCTGATGGGCGCAAAACGAATCCCGGCAAGCGAACCGGTTCCCGCAACAACCGGAGAACCGGAAGCTCAAAAGCCGGGTAGCTCGAGCCGTTAGGAGACTAACGATGGAAATCTCTCGACGCGAACTGTTTCAGAAGATCACGACCGGAGGCGCGGCAATTGCGGCCAGCGGCGGAATTTCGGCAGCCCTGACCGGCGTCGCGCAAGCAGAGGAAACACCGCAGGTTCCTCCTCATGCCCTGGGCATGCTCTACGACGCGACTCTTTGCATTGGCTGTAAGACTTGCGTCGTGGCATGTACGCAGGCCAATGGATTAACTCCGGATACCCGCACCGATCCTCTCCACCAGGCGCCCGCCGATCTCAACAATCACACTAAGACCATCATCAAGCTTTATAAAGAAGCAGATGGGCAGACCTCGTTCGTGAAGCAGCAGTGCATGCACTGCGTCGATCCTGCATGCGCCGCAGCCTGCATGTTCGGCGGTCTGAAGAAAGACAAGAACACCGGCGTAGTGACCTGGAACGGCAAGTACTGCGTGGGCTGCCGCTATTGCGAAGTTGCTTGCCCATATAACGTGCCGAAGTTCCGCTGGGAAGGCTTCAATCCTGAAATCGTAAAGTGTGAGTTCTGCAAAGACCGGCTTGCTAAAGGACAAGAGCCGGCCTGCACAACGGTTTGCCCCAGGAAGGCCGTAATCTTCGGATTGCGGGAAGACCTACTGAAAGAGGCGAAGCGGCGGATTGCCGCGAACCCCGGAAAATATCACGAGGACCGAGTCTTTGGTGAGCACGAAGGCGGCGGAACGCAGGTACTTTATCTCTCACATGTACCGTTCGACAAGATCGGGTTGCCTCAACCAGGAAATGAATCAATTCCCCAAAAATATTTGAAGTGGCAGAAGCGTTTGTACAGCTATCTGGTCCTTCCTGCCGGGCTTTATGCCGTTTTGGCCGGTACGATTCGCAAGAACTGGAAAGACCATGAAGAGCACCTGGAAGAAGAAGAAAAAGCCAGCGGATTGAGGGCGCAATTATGAAAGACACCTGGCAAAGAGATGTTCCTGTCTTCAACGTGCCGATTTGGACTCGTCCCTTCAAGTTTTTCTGCGGACTGGCGGGGCTGGGAATGATTCTGGTGGTTTACCGCGAGATCGCGGGACTTGGTCCAGCCAGCGGCATGACCGACGCCTACGCATGGGGAATCTGGAAGACCTTCAACACCATGGTGCTCACGGGCCTCGGATCCGGGGCATTCGCCATCGGCATCGCAGCCTGGATATTCAACAAGAAAAACTTGCACGTCGTTATGCGGACTGCGGTTCTCACTAGCTTTCTCGCCTACGCTTTTGGCTTGTGCATGTTGGCCATAGACGTTGGGCGTCCGTGGAACTTCTATTGGTTCTTTGTGCCCTGGCACTGGAATTATCATTCGCCGTTGCTCGAAGTCGCCGTCTGCATGACCGTTTATGCAAGCATTCCCCTGTTCCTCGAAAATATACCGCCCATCCTGGATTTTGTTTACGATCGCTGGCCCGATCAGCGGCCACTGGTAAAAAAATTAGATAAGGTCATCGTCGCCGGCTTCCCTTATGTCGTGAGCCTTGCTTATGTGTTACCGGCCATGCATCAGTCCTCCCTCGGCGCGCTGATGCTGCTTGGTGGAAATCGGGTTTACCCACTGTGGCAAACGCCGTTCCTTCCTCTGCTTTATGTGTGGGCAGCGGCGTTCCTCGGTTTTGCCTTCGTAACGACAACCCTTCTTTTCAGCAGCATGATGTGGAACCGGGCGCTCGATATCGACGTGATGGCTGAACTAAATCGCTTGACGATGTGGTTGGTCGGCCTCTGGTTGGTGTTTCGTGCCATCGATCTCACACTCCGCGGCTCCATCCTGGCCGCGTTTCGATTCAATATTTTCGCGGCTCTCTTCTGGATCGAAATCGCGATCCTGATTTACGGGTGGTCGAAGCTGCGCGAAGCAGGAAACACCCGCAGTCCGAGAACGATGTTCTACGCGGCACTGTTGGTGTTGGTTGGAGGAATGTTATACCGCTTCAATCCAACCACAACCGCATTTCAACCCAAAGCGGGAGCGTTTTACTTCCCTAGCGCGATCGAGCTGCTGGTTTCGATCGGGTTCATGTCATTGGGAATCGCAATTTTCTTATACGCAGCAAAGGTTTTGCCGATCCTGCCGGGATCGAACGAGTTGGCGCGCAAGATGGAAGCGCAACAAGCAACTCAGCCAGGCATTTCCGGATTTGCGGCCGCGCCGCGAGCCGGGCAGTTTGCCACAGGAGATTGAAGAACGAGATAGAAATTCACGTTGCAGGTAAGGACTTATGGCACAGCGAATCACGATTGATCCCATCACCCGAATTGAAGGTCACCTTCGCGTTGACGTCGAAGTCGACAACAACGCCGTCAGCAACGCATGGGCTTCGTGCACCATGTGGCGCGGCATCGAGAACATCCTGAAAGGCCGCGATCCGCGTGATGCCTGGATGTTCACCCAGCGCTTTTGCGGGGTATGCACCACAGTGCATGCGATGGCGAGCGTGCGCGCGGTGGAAGATGCCGTGAAGCTCGAAGTGCCGCTGAACGCGCAATACATCCGCAACCTGATTCTGATTGCCCACGCCCTGCACGACCATATTGTTCACTTCTATCAGCTCTCGGCGCTCGATTGGGTCGATATTCTGCAGATTCCGAAGGCGAACCCCGCGAGCACGGCAAAGCTGGCCGAGAGCCTTTCGCCGTGGACGCGCAATTCGCGCGAGGAGTTCAAAGTCGCTCAGGACCGTGTAAACGCGGCTGCCGCAAGCGGGCAACTGGGAATCTTTCAGAACGGCTATTGGGGCCATCCGGCCATGCGTCTTTCGCCCGACGTAAACCTCCTAGCCTTTGCGCATTATGTCCAGGCGCTCGAGTATCAGCGGAAAGCACTGCAAGTGGTAGCGATGCTCGGATCGAAGACGCCGCACATTCAGAACCTGACACCCGGAGGCGTTTCGAACGCCATCGATCTCGATAGCCAGAGTGCCCTCAATGCGGAGCGCCTGGAAGCGATACGAGTTCTGCTCGGCGAAGTTGTGCAATTCGTTCAGCAGGTTTATTTCGTCGACGTTTGCGCGGTCGCTGCCATGTATCCGGAGTGGTTCAAGATAGGCAGCGGCGTTCGCAACTATCTGGCGGTGCCCGATCTTCCGCTCGACAGCGCTGGTTCGGCGTATGACCTTCCCGGCGGCTATATCTCCGATGGAAACATCGGCGGCACGCATGCCTTCAAGACCGCGAGCGACAAGGAATTTCGCGAGGCGGTCTCAGAAGACGTAACCCACGCCTATTACGAGGATGGACGTGGCCCGTTGCATCCCTGGGTCGGCGAAACCGATCCGGCCTTCACCGGCTGGAATGGCGAGCAGAAATACTCCTGGGTGAAAGCGCCGCGCTTTAACGGCGAGCCGGCGCAGGTCGGCCCGCTCTCGCAGGTGCTGATCGGATTTGCGCAAGGCCATCCGCTGACCGT
>JASHNX010000176.1 GCA_030041415.1 Candidatus Sulfotelmatobacter sp. | reverse complement strand
CCCGGGCGCAGCACACGGTCGGAAAACACGTGCGGATGCGGATTGCAGCGCTCGCCGGAAATCGCATTCACGGCTTCGACGTACTCGGAGCCGAGATCGTAGAGAACCTTGCTGACAAGCCCGACAGCTTCGTTCTCGCGCAGCCCTGGCTTCATCGTGCGATAAAGCTCGTCGTAGGCGGCGTCAACCATCATCGCTGAATGATTGAGCAACGCGATTTCATCCTGGGTTTTGATCACGCGAGCCTCGGACATGAGCGCCTGCCCGTCGACCACCTTGATGCCTTCTTTTTGCAACGCGAAAAGAACAGGCAATTCGATAATGTCGATGCCGACCGGCTCTTTGTGTAGGCCTCGCATTTCGAGCTCGATGCGGATTTTTTTTGCGACGTCTTCGGCGCGGCCCATCTCCGGACTCATGGCACCGCGCAGCATGGAAATTCCCGGACGCGAGCGCTCGCCCAGCCACGGGCAATTCAGTTGGTGATGCTTCGCAGCCGAGCCGAAATCCCACAGAATCGGCTCGTCATTTTGCGGAAGAAGTGTGAAGCGATTCGCCTTGTCCTGCGCCCATGTGCCAATGTGCGTCGCCGTGATGTAGCGCACGTTGTTCATATCGAAACAAAGCAACGCGCCCATCTCGGATTTCTTCAGCAGATCTTTTGCGCGCTGCAGGCGTTCGCGGCGCAGGCGATCAAAGTCGATTCGATCTTCCCAATCGACCGCCATGGTTCCATAAGTTTTGAGTGCCATAAATCAGCTCCTGGCTCTGCTCTTGGCGAAAGGTTTGTGCAGCCGAAAACAGGGCACTACTGGTTCCCGCACATCGATCGGGCCGCTTCGAGCACTGTTTGCTCCGTCGGCACCGTCGCATCCTCCAGCGGCGGAGAAAACGGAATCGGCACGTGCATTGCTCCCATGCGCTTCACCGGCGCGTCGAGATCGTAAAACGCGCCCTCGGCAATCACGGCAGCCAGCTCAGCGGTAACGCCATACCGGCCATATCCTTCATCCAGCACAATCACGCGCGAGGTCTTTTTAGCCGAATCAATCAAGGTTTTTTCGTCGAGCGGCCATGTCGTGCGCGGATCAACGACTTCTGTACTGATTCCCTCTTTTTCCAGCAATTCGGCCGCGCCAAGCGCCACCTGCACCATGCTGCTGGTCGCAACTAAAGTGATATCGTCGCCTTCGCGCTTCACATCGGCGACGCCAAGTGGAATCGTGTAATCGTCTTCCGGCACCGGACCTTTGAGCTTGTACATCATCTTGTCTTCGAAGAAGACGACGGGATTCTCATCGCGAATTGCGGACTTGAGAAGACCTTTCGCATCGTACGGCGTTGAGGGCAGAACGACTTTTAATCCGGGAACGTGACTGAACCACGCTTGCAGCGACTGCGAATGTTGCGCTGCGGATCGCCGGGTCGCGCCTAAGGTTGTGCGCATCACCATCGGCACTTTCCAGTGCCCGCCGGACATGTAATGGACTTTCGCAGCCTGGTTCACCATCTGGTCCATGGTCAGCGTGATGAAGTCGCCGAACATGATATCGACGACTGGGCGCATGCCGGTCATCGCAGCACCGACCGCTACCCCGGTAAATCCGGCTTCCGAGATCGGCGTATCGACTACGCGCTTCGCTCCGAATTCTTCAACTAGTCCAGAAAGAACCTTGAATGGCGTGCCCGCTTCCGCCACGTCTTCGCCGAGAATACATACCCGCGAATCTCGCCGCATTTCTTCGGCGAGCGCCTCTCGTACGGCTTGCGCAAATGTGAGCTCGCGCTCAGGCATAAACGTGCTGATCCACTTCCTCGACCTTCGGATAAGGCGCCTCGATGGCAAACTTCACGGCCGATTCCATCTCTTTGCGAACTTCGTACCAAATCTCTTCCAAAGACGCGGCGTCGGAATGCCGTTGCTCGATCAACCACGATCCCAGCACTTTGATCGGATCGCGATCAGATTTCCAGGCCTGCTCTTCCTGCTTCGAGCGGTAGTATTCGCGGTTGATATCGCCAACGTGATGTCCGCTATATCGATAGGTGTCACATTGAAGGAAAGCTGGGCCCACTCCGGAGCGGGCGCGCTTGATCAGACCACCGGCGATCTTATTCACTGCGCGCACATCCTGCCCGTCGACGATGTCGGTTTCAATGCCGAATGCGTGGGCGCGGCCAAGGATCGTTCCGGCCGTCGTTTCCTGGAAATGCGTGTACTCGTTGTACTGATTGTTTTCGCAAACATAAATCACCGGCAGCTTCCACAGTTGCGCCAGGTTCATCACTTCATACAGCGATCCCTGGCCTAGCGCGCCTTCCCCAAAAAAACAAACTGCAACCCGATCGTTGCCAAGATTCTTGGCGGCAAAAGCTGCGCCCGTCGCGATTCCCACGCTGCCACCTACAATCGCATTCGCACCGAGGTTGCCGGTCGCAGGGTCAGCAATGTGCATCGACCCGCCTTTACCACGGCAATAACCCGTCTCTTTTCCCAGCAACTCGGCAAACATGCGGTCGGGCGATGCGCCTTTGGCAAGGCAATGTCCGTGGCCGCGATGCGTGCTGGTAATGTAGTCATCCACACGAAGCGCCTCGCAAATTCCCACTGCGACGGCTTCCTCGCCGCTGTATAGATGAGCAAGCCCGGGCATCAGTGCCCGCGTGTAAAGGTCGTTTACCTGTTCTTCAAACAAACGAATGCTCACCATCTGTCGGTAAGCATGGAGCCATCGATCCTTCTCAGTCGCCGGTTTTCCGGCGGCAGATTCGCGCGCTTCCGGATTGGACGTCACCGGATTCATCTCTTGGGCCCGCCCCTTGTAATCGGAGTTGATACACCCGACATCGCTGCGAGCACGTCGAACATGCAGGCGAAGTCGTATTTCGTCCATCCCATCCCGCGCGCGGCGGTCAGGAACTCGTTGCTGGCGGCAGTGGTTGGCAGCGGAACATCGAGATGGCGACCGAGTTCCATGGCGAGCACCATATCTTTCTGCATCATGTTCACGTCAAACCATGCCTCTTCCGGCTGCCGCAAAACGAACGGCCCGCGATATTGAATCATGGGCGAAGCGATGGCGCTGTGAACCAGCACGTCCACGGCGGTTTCGCGCCGGATGCCGCTTTTCTCCGCCAGCAGGACGCCCTCGGAGAAAGCGAGCATCTGCACAGCGAGGCTGAGGTTGACTGCAATTTTCATCGAGAGCGCAAGACCGTTATCGCCGACGTGAGTTACCTTCGGGCCAATATCGAGCAGCAGCGGCTTCACTTTTTCGAATGTTTCTTCGCGACCGCCGACCATCACCGACAGCTTTCCCTGCTGCAATGTGATGACGCTGCCCGATACCGGGGAGTCGACCATGTCCGCGCCAGTTTCGCGTACCTTGGCGGCCGTGGCGCGGCTCACATTCGGGCTGACAGTGCTCATGTCGATGAATACCTTGCCGGCGCTCAAGCCGGCGAGCATTCCATCCGGGCCATCCGTAATGGCGGAGATCGCGGCCGCGTTGGTGACCATGGCAAAAGTGAAATCGGAAGCCGCGGCTACGGCACGCGGCGAGTCGGCCCACCGCATTCCCTTCTCGATGAGCCATTGCGCTTTTGCGCGCGTGCGGTTATAGCCGGTCACGCTGTGGCCTTTGCTGAGCAGACGGTCGACCATGTTGCCGCCCATCACTCCCAGCCCGATGAATCCCACACTCGCCATCCGCGCGTGACCTCCAGTGTTTTTAAGAACCTTGCAATGATTTTCGCTTTGCAAATCGCAAAGTTTACGAAACAGCTTTTTTAGCCGGCTTCTTGGAATTCTTGTGGTTTTCCGAAACCTGTGAATCCAGGCTTACTTGCTCCAGGTGCTCGCTCATCGCGCTGCGCGCCATCTGGGGATTGCGCTGTTCAATCGCTTCGAGGATACGTTTGTGGTGAACCTGGCCGCGCTGCGGTCCGCCTTCGACGTTGAAAATCCTGATCCGTTGTTCGCGCAACAATCCCACGATGGAGTCGATCAAGGAAAGAATCAGCGGATTCGCAACCGTTTCGGCCAAAGCCAGATGGAAGTCGAGATCGGCCTCAATGTAGGCGGCCGGATCTTTCAGCGAGCGATCCATCACCGCAACCGCGTCTCGCAGTGCGGTTAAATATTCCTCTTCGATACGCTGCGCAGCTAACGCGGCGATGCCCGGCTCCAGAATTAGACGGAGTTCGGCCAGATTCGCGGAACTTTCCTGCTGCCCGATTTTCACCATGAGATCGAACGATTGACGCGCAGCGTGCGAAGTGCCGTCAGTAATGAATGTGCCACGCCCGGAATACGCTTCCACCAAGCCTTTTTCGCGAAGGGCCTTTACGGCTTCGCGCACTGCGGTGCGGCTTACGCCGAGTTGTTGCGCAAGCTCTCGTTCTGCGGGGAGCTGATCGCCCGGTTTTAACGTGCCCTTGAGGACAGATTCTTCGATCTGCTGAACGATTTGTTCGTACAGGCGTGAAGTGCGAACCACTTTATACACGGGAAACCCTCCCGCCCTTACCAATTGGGGGGAAATTGGCGGTCTGGCTACTATACCGCAGGTCCAAGCACGCGGCGGAATGATTCGCATTTTGATTAAGAGACAACCGACATTGTTCCTATTGGTATGGTGGTATGATACCTAAACATTACCATCCCCCGAAGAGCTGGGCAAGCCGAAAAATCTCTAATGATGTGCCAATCACCGCACTAAATGCTGCCTCGATTTCCATTACTTGTTCTCGCCAGCGGATCGGATTCCGCAAACGAGAACGAATTTTCTTGACTTCCCGTTAGAAGCAGTGGTATGGCTGTCAGACCAATGGCCGCGGAGGATTTGCTGATGCCATTCCGAAGCGTAATTGTGTCTGCTGGTCGCACGACTGCAACTCCCTGGACGGCGTTTTTCCTTCTCTCACTCATCTTGCTGAGCGTGTCCGCGCTTGGGCAAACAACGGCGGGCCGCATCCTTGGCACGGTCAGCGATCAGAGCGGTGCAGCTGTAGTTGGCGCGACAGTGGTGGTCGCCGACACGCAGCGCGGTACATCGCGCACGCTTACGACTGACAATGCGGGAAGCTATGTCGTCCCCGACTTGGCTCCCGGGACATACAGCATCCGGGTCGAAGCCAAAGGGTTCAAAGTCATTCAACGGCCAGCGATTGCCGTCGAGGTTGCATCGGATGTTCGCGCCGATTTCACGTTGCAAACCGGCAACGTTTCTGAAGTGATCACAGTCAGCGGAGATGTCCCGCTCCTCAACACCACTTCCGCCACGCTGGGTGGAACGCTTAGCAACCGCGAGATCAACGATCTGCCTCTCAACGGCCGCAACTATGAAAATCTGCTGCAACTGCGTCCCGGCGTCATGCGTTATCCCGGCGGCGGTTTTTCTACGACCAGCACCGACGGGCTGCGCGCGGAAGACAACGCATATTTTGTCGAAGGCCTTTTCGACAGCGAGCCTTATTCGGGCCAAGCCATCATCAACGGAGCGGGAATCGCCGGCGACTCAGCGACGATTCTGCCGATTGACGCGATCCAGGAGTTCAACGTTCAGCAGAATCCGCCTGCGGAGTATGGCTGGAAGCCGGGAGCGGTTGTCAATGTCGGCCTGAAGGCTGGCACCAACACGCTGCACGGCACGGCTTTCGCTTTCGGACGCGACGGCGTGATGGACGCTCGAAACTTCTTTAACGATGACCCGGCGCCGAAATTGCCGCGCACGTTGGAGCAGTTCGGTGGCAGCCTCGGCGGACCGATCATCAAAGACAAGGTGTTTTTCTTCGGCGCCTATGAAGGCCAGCGTTATAACGTTGGCAATTCCTACGGCGGCGTAACCGCGCCATTCATGCTTCACGGCACCGCGAACGGAACTTGCGCGTTCGGTTTTGCGGGAGACTGCGCCGATAGTATTCCCGATGTCATCTCTGATTTGCAGCTTGGCGGCGTGAAGGTCAGCTCGGCGAGCCAAACCATCTCCGGTTGCGCGGCGTCAGGCGGAACGGTTTCGTGCAACGGCAAGGGCTTTCCCACGAACGACACGACCAACATCAATATTGCAAATGGTTTCAACAACGTCGTTCACGTCGATAACGCGATCGGCAAGGTCGATTACCACTTCAATGACCGGCACAGCATCAGCGGTATGTATTTCTTCGGAAACAACTCTGGCACCGTCGAAGATTTTCCGGAGTTGCAGCAGAAATGGCTCTCCGACATTCACACCCGCGCACAGGTGGCCGGCGGCAATTGGGTCTGGACTCCGAATGCACAATGGGTCAACGAAGCCCGCGTCGGCTACAACAGGCTCTACCAACCGACGCTGCCCGGCGACCTCGACACGCCGGCGTCTGCCTATGGCTTGGACACGGGCGTAACCGGTCCTTACACCGGCGGTCTGCCGCGTATCGGTTTCGGCGGTTACTTCACTACGCTGGGCGGATTCAAGTGGCCAAAGTTTCAGGGACCGGACGCAATTACTCAGTTTGTCGATCAAGTCGCCTACACCAGAGGCAAGCATGCATTGCGGTTCGGTTTCGAACTGCATCACAACGGCGTGAATAATGCGGCGTACGGTAATTCACGCGGGAGCATTAATTTTCTGGGTGGAGTGCTGACCGGCACCTCTACTCCCCTGGAAGACTTCTTTGCAGGATTCCCGTTCAAGTCGACAGACGAGGTTGGAAATCCAACGCTGCATCTCCACAACTGGGCCTATGCGGGATTTGCCCAGGATGACTTGCGGCTTACCAGAAATCTGACTTTCAATCTAGGGCTGCGCTACGAGTACAGCTCAGTCGTTCAGGAAGCCAACAATCTGCTGGGAAACTTCGATCCAAATCTGGGCATGGTCCAGGTCGGGCATCAGATCGGCAGCCTGTATAACCCAGATCACGCGAACTTTGGTCCCCGCTTCGGCTTCGCGTGGGATGTGTTTGGCACCGGAAGAACCGTTCTGCGCGGCGGCGGTGGGTTGATGTATGAAAGCGTGAACTGGCAATCGTTCATCGCCTTCAACAACGCGTTCGGCCCAGGCAGCGTGCCCACGGGTGCGCCGATCAATGCGGCCGGGGGAACTTCCGGCGGCACGATCACCACCGGCAACGTCACCGTCAAGAATTTCCTGACGGGCACTACCTGGGATCCGCAAAACGGTCCGCTTTATGGCGGCAGCTCTGTCAATTGCTTTAACAGCCCGTGCCCGATCATGACCGTCGACCGCAACCTTACCACTCCTTATGTTGGAAACTGGACGCTGAGTTTGCAGCACGCCATCACGCCGAACCTGTCTTTTGAAATCGCTTACGTTGGGAATCACGGATCTAGCCTAACCGGAATCCGCGACATCAACCAACCTCCTGTCGGTTCGGGATGGCCGGCCGCGGGCATCGTCGCATGCACGAAAGCCGCTTTAGCCGCGGGAGCGCCGTTTGCCTATCCCACGGCGACTAACGCAGCTTGCCAGGACGACTCTGCCAATCTCGAGCAAACCAACGATCCCTTCTTTGGCAAGTTCCCGTACTTGAGCAATATCTTCCAGATGGCCAATGTTTATCGCTCCAACTACAACGGGCTGCAGGCCACTTTGAATGCCCGCAATTACCACGGGCTAAGCATGGTCGCGGGCTACACATACTCACATGCGCTCGATGATGTTGGCGCGAACTGGGATTTCGGTTACGGCTCGGGATTGCCTCAGAACGCTTACAATCCCGCCGCCGAATATGCGAACAGCGATTTCGACATCCGGCAGCGCCTGACGCTTTCACTCACCTACGCCATTCCCGGAGCGCCCGGTTATGGGCAAGCTCTGCAGGGATGGGAAGTTAATGTCATCGCAACTATTGCGACTCCACAATACTGGGGACCGATGGATGAAGGCACCGATGCATCTGGTATCGGCCCCTTACCAGTCAGTCCGCCAGCCAATACTCCCATTCGCTGGAGTTTCTATGGCAATACTTCCGACTTCAAGGCAGGAAAGGGAGTTGGTATTCCTTATTTCGCCGGCAACAGCACGGCAGTCGATCCGAGCGCAAACACGGCCTGCAACGCGAAGGCTCTAGCGTTGGATGGCGGCAGCCCCGGAGCGTCGACAGAATCGCTGGCTTACTTTGGATGCTACGCGAGCGGGAGTTCGATCATGCTTCCACCACCCCTCGGTCAGTTCGGAAACATGAGCCGGAATATGTTCCCCGACGACGGTTTCAGAAATCTTGATTTCTCTCTTGCCAAGAACTTTCACTTTGGCGACCGCTACCGGCTGCAGTTCCGGGCCGAGTTCTTCAATATTTTCAATCATCCGAATTTTGCGAATCCTTATGGAGGGCAAAATGGATTTGGACTGAACGATCCATCGGTACGCCCGTTCGGTTGCGGATGCGCCACACCGGATATCGCCGCAGCCAACCCGGTAATCGGGTCGGGCGGCAGCCGAGCCATTCAGCTTGCCGGAAAATTCATGTTCTAGTTCGCAGTTAAAAGCAACTCCATAGGCCGGACGCTGCTCCGTCCGGCTCTTTTTTCATAGGTAATCGTGCGCCGAGTCAAGAGGGGACCAGCCTAGATGATCAAGGAGCAATTTTATTTTTCGGGTTTGCTGTTCGTATTCTTTGCTCTCGTTTCTGCCAATGCTTCTGCGCAAAGCGGCTCAGTCGAACATCAGCCGCGGCACGAACGCACCATCGAAGAAATCAAAGTTGAGGCGATTCATCGGGCGGAGGTAGGACAGTATCCGTTGATTGGCCTTGATCCGAACGATGTAAAAGAAGCCTTCGAGAGCATTCACACCGGTGACAAAGACGAATGGGCCGCGGCCTTCATGCGCGTGGCGGATCGCTATTTCAATGCCGCGAAGATGCTTGAGAAAACTGATCCACAGAAAGCGAATGCCACTTACATTCGCGCATGGCGTCTCTACTCGTTCGGGCGCTGGCCAATTCCCGCGTCTCCGGGCAAGCAGCGCTCCTATGAAAAGGCGCTCGAAGCTTTTCTCGATCACGCGAAGTTTTACGATCCGCCGCTGGAAATAGTCCACATTCCATTCGAAGGCAAGGAAATCATCGGATATCTTCGCTTGCCGAAGGATGCGGAAGGTCCAGTCCCGCTGGTCATCGCGGTCAATGGATTGGACAGCCGGAAAGAAGATCTGACTGAAAGTTTCAGCGCCATCTTGCCTTTCGGAGTTGGCTATCTCGCCGTCGATGGTCCCGGGACGGGTCAAAATCCCATTAAGGTTAGCCCAACGTCAGACCGCATGCTGTCTCGCGTCATCGACTACGTGCAGTCTCGGCCGGAAGTAGATAAGAACCGCCTCGCCATGCACGGTGTGAGCTGGGGCGCTTACTGGGCGACGAAGATGGCGATCGTCGAGCGGGCGCGATTGCGGGGATGCAGCGCGCAGTCTCCGCCGATCGATAGGTTTTTCCAGAAAGATTTCTTGATGAATTCCCTGCTCGGCAATCGCGAATATTTGTTCGATCAGGTGCCGGCCCTTATGAACATTCTCGAAGGAGTGAACTCCCTCGATGAGATGGCCGCATACCTGCCGAAAATGTCGCTAGTACAACAAGGATTGCTTGGCAAGCCGATGGCGCCGATGCTCGTGATCGCAGGGGTGCTCGATACGCAAGTGCCCATCGAGGATGAATTTCTTCTGTTGAGCAAAGGCGACGTTCCAAAAGACGCCTGGATAAATCCCCAAGGTGGGCATCTCGGCCGGCAGGTGGGAGTGTGGCCGGATCCCGTGATTTTCAAGCGGGTCATTATTCCGTGGCTCGTTCAGACGCTGCGGCCGGCGAGTTAGACCTCGTGCCGGAGCTGCATTTGCTTTCTTTTCTGTTTCCGACAAGTCGCTTCCCTGTTGCTGCAAAGGGGGCGTTTCATGTTCGGCCCCAATCGCCTGCAAACCCGTGCCAGGGACCGTTGTACTCGCGGGTTATTCTGAGATCGTTGAACGCATCATATTCGAGAGTGACAGATCGTCTGTTCTTTACTATTACCGTTCGTGGAGGTCTTCGGCGTGAACAGCGTTATGGCAAATAGCCTGGCTGCTGGCAAGTGTGCAAGAGTACTGGCGACGGCGGCCCTGATCGTCTTATGCGCGTCATTCGCGACCGCCCAGGGCGGTCCGCCCTACTACACCAACGATCCTGGTACGCCCGGCCATTTCAACTGGGAAATCAACGTGGGCTATATGCCTTTCTACTTCCAAGGCCAGTCCGTTTCGCACACTCCCGATGTCGATATCAACTTCGGGGTCGGCAGCCGCATCCAGCTTACCTACGAAAATGCATGGCTGCGGGTCAAGCCGCCGGCAGACAACACTAAGTTTGGCCTTGGCCAATCCAACCCCGGCGTGAAGTGGCGCTTCTACGATGCCGGTGAAGATCATCTTTCGATATCAATATTTCCGCAGTTCTACCTGAACAACCCCAATGACGCCGTGCATCGCGGAATCACGCCCGCGAGCCAGACTTTCGAATTGCCCTTTGAGTTCTCCGACAAGGTCGGACCGGTCGATGTGGACTTCGAGCTGGGCTACGATTTTGTCCACAAGGGACCGAACGGCTGGATTTCGGGTCTTGTCGTAGGTCGCGACTTTACACACAAGCTCGAATTTGATGTGGAAGCCTACAATCAGGGGACGTTTCATCTCGCGCAAAACCAACCCACGATCGACTTTGGGGGGCGCTACAAAATCCACTCCCCGATTATTTTGCTTTTTATGGCTGGCCGCTCACTCAGGCCGAGCAGCAGCAATCAAACTTATTTTCTTGGTTATTTTGGATTGCAATTCCTGTTGCCGCCCAGATCGTACCCGCGCGATTTGCCGGAACACGCAGAGGAGAAGTAGACCCTCTGTGGGCTAAAAAGAATGCCTAAGCTTGCAAATACGGCGTTCGTGCGCGCGTCGGGCCCGGCTTGCCGGCGGCAAGGTTTTTCGGGGCGCACAGATGCCCCATTCCAAGGGCAAGGCGCTATCGCTTGGGTGATTGCAAGTTAGTCGACCCTTGCCAAAGAGGAGCGAAGGCGGCATCCCTGCCTGTGTATCAAATCGAATGGGAAAGTATTGGTCGGGGAGAGAGGATTTGAACCTCCGACCCCCTGGTCCCGAACCAGGTGCTCTACCAGGCTGAGCCACTCCCCGACGCTGCGGCAACTGCGTATTCGAGCCAGTTACGCAGGGCAATTACCTTCGGACAGCCACAGTGATTATAACATCGCGGAATCCGCCTCTTTGCGCATGAGAACCGCTCGCTTATATCATCTGCAGTGAGTTGAGCCTCCATGATCGTACTTTCGGCTAACCGGCTGTACACGCCGCAGGAAGAAATCATAGAACCTCTTTTGTTTATCGAGGACGGGCGAATCGCGGAAGTCTCCTCGCGCGCACAGCGGGAGGTTCCGGCGAACGCCACTCTTGTCGACCTCGCGCGCGATTTCCCAGGCTCCATTCTCGCGCCTGGCTATGTTGATATTCACGTGCATGGCGGCAATGGCGTCGATTTGATGCGGGCGGAGCCTTCCGATTTTGAGCGGCTGAATACGTTTCATGCGGCGCACGGCGTGACCGGCTATTTTGCAACCACAGTCGCGGCGCCGATCGACGAAACCTGCCGCGCGCTGGAGCGGCTCGCGGGTGCGATTGAAGAAGCTGCGATCTCGCACAAAAACCAGGGCGGCGCGCAAGCGACCCCTCTGGGAATTCATTTGGAAGGCCCATTTTTAAGTCACCTCCGGCGCGGAGTGCATCCTCCCGAATATTTAGTCGAGCCGACGGTCCCAATCTTTGACCGCCTGTGGCAGGCTGCACGCGGACATGTGCGCATGATGACTATCGCGCCTGAACTTCCGGGTGCGCTCGAAGTGATCGTGGAAGCGGCGCGGCGCAAGGTTTGCGTCAGCATCGGCCATTCGGACGCATCGCTTGAGGCGGCGAAAGCAGGAGTTCACGCGGGGGCACGTCATGCCACGCATACCTTCAACGCGATGCGTCCGCTCGATCATCGCGAGCCTGGCATTCTGGGCGAAGTGCTCACCGACAACAAAGTCAGTGCAGACATCATCGCGGACGGAATACACGTGGCTCACGAAGTGATAGAGATATTTCTACAAGCGAAAGGGTTTGGAAATTCAGTGCTTATCACCGATGCCACGGCGGCGGCAGGCATGCCGGACGGAAAATATCGGCTCGGCCCAATCGAGGTCGAGGTAAAGGACGGAAAGTGCACCAGCAACGGGAACCTTGCCGGCAGCGTGCTGACGATGGACCGGGCAGTTCGAAACATCACACGTTTCGCGCGATGGAATTTGCGGGATGCAGTGCGGGCTGCGACGTTCAACGCGGCTCAAGCCGCCGGTCTTCGGCAGCATGGTCAATTGGCGCCGGGCGCGGAAGCCAACGTTATTGTCCTCAGCCCGGATGGCGAAGTGAAGAAAACGATAACGGGTGGTCGTGGCCTGTGAGGTGTGGTTACGCAGCGCGTTCCGGCTTGGGTTTGATGAGTCGAGCGAAGATGACGGGAAAAACCTTGACGCGATCTAGTTCGGCTTGCGCTCTTTCGTTTCCACCAGGTATCGCAAGAGCAGAGCTTCATCTGATCGATTAAGCTGATCCAAAAAAGAAGTATCGGGCTTGCTATTGTCTGATTTTGCCGAGCCGCCGGCTTGGCGCAGCTTGTCGCCCAGCTCCGGATCGTTGCTCATCACCTGGGTATAGAACCAGAGGAAGTGCCGCATCTGGTCGAGCGATTTGCACAATGTCTGGATGGCTTCAGTTTCCGGCAGCGCACTCAGCGCTTCCATGAGTTCAGGATCGCTGGGGGCTTGCATGGCCGCGCAGTTCAGTTCGCGCTGGATCACGCGGAGGTCTTCGGTTACCCGCATCATTCGCGTGTGAAGGTCATCCATCTCTGTGCTGTTCCCCATGCTCCGGTGCGGTAGTCTGCGTGCCATGACAACATCTCATCGGCAGCCGGAAGCGAATAGATGTCCCACGACCATGCGCTTTCGTAATTCTGGCAATTACCTTGGTCTGCATAGTAACCGTCTCGTTAGATGGGTCTGAACATGGCTCGCAGCAAGGGTTTTGCATGGTCGCCGCGATCCACACGGCGGGTCATTAATGCAGTGAACTTTCGTTTCGGATCGCAAAGTCAAAAGCAAATGTCTCAAACCTTCAGAACCAAACAGACTTTGTTTTCGGGCTCGAATTTCTCTCAAGCTGGGATTTGTGATACAAACGCGCCGTAATGGAAACGTCCGTTGCCAAGTCACCCCGCGAACTGGTTCGCGCCATCGGCCGCTGGAGCCTGGTCGCGCTGGTGGTGAATTCGATCATCGGTAGCGGAGTCTTCGGCCTGCCGTCCGTTGTGGCAGCGCTGATCGGAAGAGCTAGCATCTGGGCGGTTTTGGCTGCCGGGGCGGCCATGAGCATCATCATGGGCTGCTTTGCCGAGGTTGCGTCGCGCTTTCAGAAAGCGGGCGGTCCATACCTCTATGCCCGCGTTGCCTTCGGGCGTTTCATGGGAATTCAAACGGCGTGGATGTTGTGGCTGGGCCAGGTGGCTGCGCCGGCTGCAAATGCGAACCTGTTTGTGATTTATCTCGGCGAATTCTTTCCCCATGCCAGAGATCCTCTGCCGCGGGCGGTCATCCTTACTGCGCTGATCGGCATTCTGGCGTTCATCAACGTGCGTGGCGTACGCGCCGGAGCGCAGGTCAGTAACCTGTTTACCGCAGCGAAGCTCATTCCACTTTCTGCCGTCATTGTTCTGGGGGTGCTGGTTCTTGCTCGTCAGCATTGGCAAATGGTAATGGCTCCGGTCACCGCTGGCGACAGTCAGTGGATGAAGGCCGTGCTGCTCCTGGTTTTTTCCTACGGAGGCTTCGAAACGGCTCTGGCTCCCATGAGCGAAGCGAAAGACCCTCGCCGCGACGCGCCTTTCGCGCTTTTCGCTGCGGTGATCCTCTGCACATCGATCTATGCGCTGATTCAGTGGGTCGTGGTTGGGGTTCTGCCGGATGCAGCCCACAGCGCACGTCCGCTAGCCGATGTGGCAAGGATTGCGCTCGGGCCGGTGGGCGCGGCCTTGGTGGCTGTTGGAGCACTGATCTCTTTCTACGGATACCTTAGCGCCAAGATTCTCGCTATGCCGCGCGTTTTGTTCGCGCTCGCTGAAGAGGGAGACTTTCCTGCGTCGTTCGCCGCCGTGCATGCTCGCTTTCAGACTCCCTACCTCTCGATTCTGGCCTTTGCAGGGCTGGTTTGGATTTTCTCGCTGATCGGCGAGTTCAAATGGAACGTGACGCTCTCGGCCGTAGCACGGCTTCTTTACTATGGCGTGGGGTGCGCGGCGTTGCCAGTCCTTCGACGAAAGCAACCGGAGGGCGCGATGTTCCGCTTGCCGGGCGGGGATTTGCTGGCGACGGTTGGCATCATCATTTGCTTGATCCTGGTCACTCGCGTGGATTTCGGGCAATCCCTGATCGTAGCGGCAACCATCCTGCTAGCTTTGCTCAATTGGGCGCTGGTTGCCCGGCGGCCGCAGCTGAATTGAGCCGCAGTCTCGTGATTCTTCCGGCTAAAACAACATGAGGGTAACGCTGTAGATAATGCGCCATCCTTGTGCTGCGGGTATATAGTGTGGGCAATCAAGGGCCGATACGCGGAGCGTGACTGATGCAACGATCAGGCGTGGGGCAAGTGAACGCTGGCTTCCGTTAGTCTCTAACTTCTCTTCATAGCCCGACGAGCGATCCCGGTGAATCGGCCCCTGACAAGGAGGCTGACGATGGCGTCACTATCGGCTGTGTTTCTGCTAAATTCCGACAACGTGTTCGCCGCCTTCTCAGGCGGAATGGCTCTCCTGTTCTGGTTGGCGATGGGAATAGTCGTCATCCTGGGAGGTTGGAAGGTCTTTGAAAAGGCTGGCCAGCCGGGTTGGGCCATCCTGATCCCGTTTTACAATCTTTACATCATGCTAAAGGTTGCCGGCCGGCCCGGATGGTGGCTGATTCTCTACCTGATCCCGCTGGTGAATCTCATCATCATGATCGTTGTCGCCATCGACATCGCCAAAGCGTTTGGACAGAGTGCCGTATTCGGTTTTTTCCTGGTCTTTCTCTTTTGCGGGATCGGCTATCTTATCCTGGGCTTCGGTGATTACCACTATCAGGGAGGGCGTGCAGGCGCGACTGCGTAGCCAGTGCTCTGTCTGAGAGAACTACTGCTGACTTTTGACGCTCAGGCACGGGCGGCTATGTGCTCCATTTGCAGCAGTTTCTTCTTTCGTTCTAGGCCCCAGCGGTATCCGCTTTCTTTACCGTCCTGGCGAACCACACGATGACACGGTATCGCGACTGCAACCGGATTGGTCGCGCAGGCGCGTGCCACGGCGCGGGTAGCGCTAGGATTCCCAATTGCTTTGGCCACGTCCTGATAGGATTTTGTCGAACCGAAGGGAATCGATTGCAGATAAGTCCACACCCGGCGCTGAAATGCGGTGGCGCGGATATCGAGCGGGAGAGCAACATCCAGGCTTGTACCGTTCATCTTCGAAAGTATGGCTTCGACGCATCCCTGCAATCCGACATCGTCCGATCGGCGGGCGGCAAAGGGGAATTCGCGCTTCAACCCCTCGATCAACTCGCCATCTGAACGCCCAAACTGAATCGCACACACGCCGCGGTCAGTGGCGGCAATCAGCATGCGCCCGAGCGGCGAGTCGGCGCAGGCATAGCGAATGGATGCCGCAATAGCGCCTCGGCGATATTTATCTGGCGTCATGCCGAGCTGGGACGCAGTTTTTTCATAGAGCCGGCTGCTCGATCCATAGCCCGCGTCGTACATGGCGCGCGTGACGTTGTCGCCTGCCTGCAGATTGCGTTTTAGCATCTGCAAGCGGCAGGACTCTGCATATTCGCGAGGCGTCACTCCCAGCGCAGCCTTGAAACGCCGCTGCAGATGAAACTGGCTTTGCCGGAAAACTTTAGCTAACCGCCCCAGCGTTAGCGGCTCATCCAGATGCCGCTCGATGAAACGGCAGATTTCCTTTGCCAGGTCCAGTTGCGGATTTCCGCTGATCGATCTTGGGCGGCACCGCAGGCAGGCGCGAAACCCGGCCTTCTCTGCCTGCTCCGGGCGCGAGAAGAATTTTACGTTGGTTCGCCGCGGACGCTTCGCCGGGCACGACGGCCGGCAGTAAACGCCGGTCGTCGAAACGGCAAAGACAAATTCGCCATCGTGGCTCGAATCGCGAGCCATAACGGTGTTCCACAGGGTTTCCTCCGTCTGACCTGGCCGTTCGCCTGCTGATGTGACGGTTCTCATCCCAAACTCCGGCTCGTCTGCGAAATTAGAGGTTATCAAAGCCATGTTTGTCGATGTCATAGTGATGCCAGAGTACGGCGTGCCGATGCGAGTGGACTATCCGGATCTTGCGGGCAAACTGAATTTACGGGGTTTGGCAGGTTTTGCTGCGAATCAGTTCCCGCGGTGTTGAAAAGGACCAAGCACGCTTGAGACCCCGGCACGCTTGCGCAACTCGGTGAGCAGAGCGGCTGCGGCGTTCGCGTAGGTCTTGGCTGGATCCGACGGATCAGCCCACACTGCATGGTAGACAATCTGCGCGGCTTCTTTGAGATCAACGTGCATCGCGGCTTCGAGCACGTCCACGCGATGTTGCAGCCGTTCATAGCACGACCGGCAGATCGATGCCGGTTCGGAATTTTCCGGATGCAACCGCGA
The DNA here is from genome assembly GCA_030041415.1 of Candidatus Sulfotelmatobacter sp. Classification (GTDB taxonomy): domain Bacteria; phylum Acidobacteriota; class Terriglobia; order Terriglobales; family Acidobacteriaceae; genus Sulfotelmatobacter. The sequence goes on along the minus strand of JASHNX010000176.1, from coordinate 54,949 downwards.
AAGTGTACACTCCGCTGGCGTTTTTGAATCGTCCGTAACACTTTGAGACTGTGATTCAAACTGCTGCAAAAACGTTTCCCGCTCGTGCTCCAAAGCGGCGTCATCGGCGCTGGCCTCGGCGGGGGCAATCGATTTTTCGCGGGTTACGGGAACAGCGGCCGAAACCCGCTCCCTGCCATGGCACCAGGGACACGCATCCAGGCTGGCCGGATAGTAAAGATGGCACCTGGCGCAGGGCAGGCCGTATGAAACCGATTCCCGGCTGGAGCCTGGTTCTCCCTTCGGAGATCCAGCCGCCTTGGAATGCGTCAGGTCCATATATGAATCCAACTTCCAGTCTAAGCGCACATTCCCAACACGAAACATCACGCCAGTACAAGGCCAACTATGTCCGACCGGAATAATTGTTAGCGTGAATTCATTTCCTTCATTAATCTCAAGAGCTCCTCACGGCGGGCACGGTATAGGGTGCGGCCGGGATCGAGGCGCGTTGCTGCGTCGAGCTCTACCAGAGCCTCTTCGTAGCGATCCATCGTCATGAGGCAAGCGGCCAGGGAGTAATGGTTGTCAGAAGATGGATCCAGGCGAAGGGCCTCGCGAAATTCTTTTTCCGCCTCGGCAAGCTGTCGTTGCCGGAAGAACGCAGTTCCCAGTGCGCGATGGGCGGTGTCAGAATCCGGATCGAGTTCCACCGCCAGCCTCAACTCGCGGACTCCGTCTTCCACTCTGTCATCGATCAGCATGGCTTCGCCGAGGATCCGGTGTTCGGCCGAACCGGTTGGATTTTGTTGAACCGCCAACTCAAGCTGCACAATGGCGCTGGAGTAATCTTTCTTGGCCATGAAGGCTCGCGCCATGCAGGTGTGGCCCTGCGTCCATTCCGGATGGTCGCTGTAAAGGCCTCGCATCTCCGCGATCGCTGCATCGAAGTCGCCCTTATCGCAATAGGTGTTGCCCAGATTGTTGCGAACGGAGGCATCTTGGGGCGCCAGCCGCTTGGCCTCGCGATATTCGGCGATGGCTTCGTCGAAATTATTCTGTTCATGCAGAATCAAAGCCAGGTTCGCGTGAGCTTGCCAGAACGCCGGTTTGAGGCGAATGGCATGCCGGTAAGCGTCCATCGCATCGGCGAGACTTCCAGCCGCGTGCAGGGTGATGCCCAGATCGTAATAGGTATCGGCGTTGTCGGGGTCGCGATTGAGTGATTCAAAAAACGCGTTCACTGCAGCGCCATATTGCTGGTTCTGATACAGGCCAAGCGCCAGGAACTGATAGGCCTCGGCATTCTGTGGATCCATGCTGAGCGCGGTTCGCGCCTCGGCAATCGCGTTGGGACCATCGTCGAGCCGGTAGAAAATGTAAGCGAAAGCGCTGTGATTCTCCGGAAAGTCGGGCATGAGCTTCGCGGAAGCAGTTACCTCATTAAAGGCATCGTCCCACTGCTCCTGCTGGCGCAACATCGCGCCAAGCGCGAAATGCAGCGCAGCATTTTGCGGGTCGTCGTCCATTGTTTTGCGCAAATCGAGCTCGGCTTCGTGAAAGTGACCCGCACGAGCATCGGCGGCAGCCCGAAGCAAGGTTTTTGGAATCTCACAATTATTTTCGACCGATTTCGAACCGTTATCGCTTGAGCGCCGAGCGCTTTTCAACGCGCGAATCAGGCTAGTGTCGGCTCCAGCTTCTTCAAACTGACGAATCAGGTCTTTGTCCGGAGTATTTGCGATTCCTCGCTCCTGAATAAGACGAATCAGCCGACTGGACGGTACTCCCGCAGTAAGCCACGCGAAGAGCTGGACTGAATTTACCGGCGCGGTATCGCTGGAATGGGCTGCGAGAATCAGCCCGAAAACGAAAAAGAAAAGTGACAGGCCCTTGCGCTTCACACACAGTCTCCGGGCGATAATTTGTCGTGCTGGATTGTCTTGATAGCAGGTTCGAGCAGTCGACACGAACCCGATGTGCCACATTAGCGGGTGGGGCAAACCTAACGTAAGATCACAGAAGTAACTTGTTTGACTTCCTTACTGAGCTTCGTTACCGTATAGGTAGCTGTGGTGTCTTTCGGAGGTTCCCATGCTTGAGGGTCTATTTCAACCAATGCACCTGATCATCATTTTTGCTATTGCTTTGCTGGTTTTCGGCCCAAAAAAGTTGCCTGAACTCGGCAAAGGGCTGGGCGAGGGAATTCGTGCGCTGAAGGAAGGCATGAAGGACAATCCTCCGGCTTCGGCCGAGCAGACCAAGACCACCGATTCCAAAGACGTTAAGAGCTAACGCGCCGCCTTCACCTGCGTCTTTGATTGAACTGCAGCTTTGTGTGCGTTGTAAGTTCCATTCATCAGTCCCGGATCCCTGTTTAGCGCCTTCGTTTTGAAATCTCTCTAGAAAGCTGGAGGTACGCAGTGTTACGTAAAGTTTTGTGCAGTACCCTTGTTTTGTTTTTTTCTTTTGCATCCGCCGCATTCGCCGATGAAGTTACGGTTAAGAACGGCGACCGCATCAATGGCAAGATCGTGAAGTCGGATGGAAAGACGCTGGTGCTCCACACGGATTTTGCAGGTGATCTAACCATCGACATGGCCAAGATCACCCATATCACGACGGATCAAACTTTGCACGTCACCACGAAAGAGAAGAAAACGGTGGTAGGTACCGTAACTGCAGCCGAGGGAAAATTCGATGTGTCCACCAAGACCGGCTCCGTCGAAGTTCCTGCGGCGGATATTGTGACTATCCGGAGTGACGCTGAGGAGGCAGCTTACCAGAAGACACTGCATCCCGGTCTGCTTCATGGATGGACCGGCGGTGCCAATGCTGGATTTTCGCTCGCTCGAGGCAACAGTGAAACGGAAAACCTGGCGCTGGCGTTAAACCTCGTTCATCCAACCGAAAAAGACAAAATCACGGTCTACGTCAGCTCCGTTTACACCAACAACGCGCTCGCGAGCCCCAGTCTAGTTGCGAATCTGGTCCAGTCCGGACTGGAGTACGACTACAACCTGGGCCCGCGCCTGTTCGCAAACGCGTCCGCAACTTTCATTAGCAATGCCTTGCAGGACCTCGATCTGCGTTCAATCTACGGCGGAGGCCTCGGCGTCCATGCCATCAAATCGAGTTCGACGACGCTCGATCTGATTGGTGGCCTCAACTACACGCATGAAACTTATTCCGATGGAATGCCCGTTGTTCCGGCCACCGTGCCCCCAACCCTCACTTCTTACGGCATGACCAATCGTTTCATGGCCGCCACCATCGAAGACGATTTCATGCACAAGCTCGGCAAGACTACGGTTGTCACGGAAAAACTGGATATCTATCCCGGGCTGACCGATTCGCAACGGGGGCAGTATCAAGTGGCGCTGCTGTTGGGCACGGTTACGAAAATCAACAAGTGGCTGGGATGGCAAAACCAGTTCAGCGATATTTACGTTTCGAACCCGCCGACCGGCACGAAGACGAACGACGTGATCGTCACCACCGGCTTGAACTTGACATTCAACCAACACTAGTCTTTCGCGAGAGATTTTGGCTCCGCCGCTGTGTCCGAAGATTTCAGCGTCCGAAATCTCTCACTTGGCTTTTGCTTCGCACTGCATGCGTTGTGCGCGTTTGCATCATTCGCGCGGCAGTTACATCCTCGGCACTTGACAGGCGCGCCGCCGCGGGTTCCGAATATGTGCTCGGCAAATTTTTCGCATGAAGATTTCTGCGCCGCGAAAAAATTTTTATGCTACTATGCCGCACGGTCGACTTTGAAATCTCACTCAACAATGGCAACTGCGCCGCCTGGAATCGGCGCATTCCGCAGTACACTGAGAGTTCCATCAGCAAGAAAGTAAACCGCAGTTTGAACAGGCGCCCTCAAGCCAGCCGCCCGGACGCCACGGCGGATATTTCATAATTTATGTCAGCACAAGGTACAACTCTCTCCCCTAATCCGTGGATGCGCATTCTCGATGCGCTCGAGAAAAAGATCAATCGGCATTCGTACGACACGTGGCTGAAGCCCACGCGCTACAGCCACTCGAGTGGCGGAATTTTATTCGTGCGCGTTCCCACCGCGGAGTTCCGGCATGCCGGCGATAAGTATGCCGATCTGATTCAGGAAGCCATCGACAACCTCGGCTTGGATTTCAACGACGTTAAGTTCGTGACGCCAGATGACGATCCGGCGGCGACCTCGATGCGCCATGATGGCGGACTTTCCGCTCCCGCTCCGGCAATAGCTGGGCCCGCTCCGTCGCAAGCCCGCTTCGACTGGGATGGCGCGGCGCAGTTGAATCCGCGCTACACCTTCGATGCCTTCGTCATCGGATCGGGAAATCAGTTTGCCCATGCGGCATGTCAGGCGGTCGCCGAACGTCCATCGAAGGCCTACAACCCGTTGTTCCTCTATGGCGGCGTCGGGATGGGCAAGACGCATTTGATGCAGGCCATCGGTCACGAAGTGAAGCGGAGGCAGCCGCTGGCAGCGATCTGCTACGTATCCAGCGAGAAATTTACCAACGACATGATCAACTCGCTGCGCTACGAGAAAATGACCACCTTCCGCGATAAGTTCCGCAACGTGGACGTGCTGCTCATTGACGACATCCAGTTTCTGACCGGCAAGGAGCGAACCCAGGAAGAGTTCTTCCATACATTTAACGCGCTGCACGACACCATGAAGCAGATCGTGATTGCCAGCGATCGCTCCCCAAAAGAACTGGCTGAGATTGAAGACCGCTTGCGTAGCCGTTTCGAGTGGGGATTGATTGCCGATATTCAGCCTCCCGATCTGGAAACGAAAGTTGCGATCCTGCAGAAGAAAGCGGAACAGGAAAAAGTTACGTTGCCGACCGACGTTGCCCTCTACGTGGCGCAGAACATTCGCTCCAACGTTCGCGAACTGGAAGGCGCACTCATCCGGTTGGTCGCGCACTCATCTTTGATCGGAGCCGAGATCACTCTGCCCTACGCGCAGCAGGTTTTGAAGAATTTTATCGACTCACAAGCGCGCAAGGTGACCATTGAATCGATCCAGAAAATGGTTGCCGAGCAGTTCGGATTGCGCTTGGTTGAGATCAAGGCCAAAGACAATTCACGAGCGATCGTTTATCCGCGGCAGATCGCCATGTACCTGGCCAAGCAGATGACGGAAGCGTCTCTGCCTGAGATTGGCCGGCAGTTTGGCGGAAAGCACCACACCACGGTTTTGCACTCAGTAGAGAAGATCGAAGAGGTCCGCAAGAACGACAAGGATTTAAACAGGCTGCTCAACAAATTGACTGAGCAATTGGGCGGATAAATTGCGCTTCTTTCGGCGTTTTGCACGAAGTGCCATAGTCTTCCTCGCACAAGATTGTGAATCGCATGTGGAAGCTGTGTAAGAGAAAGCAGAATCGGAGCAGCATGGACTTTTCTCCGAGCTGCGCTTCCAAATTGGGAGCGATTTCTCACACGAAGGTATCGGGCGCAAGACGGTGAGAACAGGAAGTTTGATACACTTTTCCACTTCTGCTCAGCGCCTACTGCTACTGCTGGTTTTATGGGTTTTGTATTTGATATAAAGAGCAATAAGAAGTAGCGGCGCAGCGGGGGAGACGACGTCTATGCCGGTGGAAGCAGCGGTTGCGGTGGGAACAATGGAAATCACAGTCAGCAAGGCTGAGTTGCTGCGCGAGTTGACGGCCACCCAGGGAGTGGTCGAACGCAAGACCACAATTCCGATTCTTTCGAATTATTTATTCGAGGCTGCCGACGGCAAGCTTTCTCTTACGGCGACCGACCTCGATCTGAGCTTGCGGACCTCCTGTGATGCAAAAGTAAAAAAAGAAGGCTCCTGCACGATCCCTGCCCGCAAGCTTCATGACTACGTAAAACTGCTTCCTGATGCCGATATCACAATTAAACTGCTCGAAAATCATTGGGTCAGCATTCGCTGCGGACGCTCCAATACAAAAATGGTTGGCATGGCGAAGTCGAATTTTCCAAGCCTGCCGGCTTTTCCCACTTCAGGCGTGGTGAAGATTCCTGGCGGTGTTTTGCGAGGGTTGATTGCACGAACGGCTTTCGCCATTTCGAACGAAGAATCTCGATACACGCTCAACGGCGCCCTGATGCTGCTCAAACCGGAATCGATCACCATGGTCGCAACCGACGGCCATCGGCTAGCGCACTGTGAACGCGCAGCGGAGAAGTTTGAAGGCGTTTCCGGCGAGATGAAAACTCTGGTTCCCAAAAAAGCAATGGATGAACTGAGATCGCTGCTCGATGCCACCGACTCAGAAACGGTCGAGTTTGCCAAGGATGACTCGACACTCTTTTTCCGGATCGGTTCGCGGCTGTTGACTTCCCGACAGCTCACCGGACAATTCCCGAACTTCGAAGCGGTTCTGCCGAAGGACAACAACAAGAGCATCGCCCTGAACAACGACGACCTGAATGCGGCCATTCAGCGGGTTGCCCAGTTCGCCGACGAACGCTCGCGCGCGGTGTGGTTGAAACTGGAAAAGGGCGAAGTCAAGATTTCCGCCTCGTCGACTGAAGCGGGCGAGTCCGAAGATTCGATCGAAGCTCCCTACGACGGCGAGACTCTCACCATCGGCTTCAACGCGAGTTATCTCGTCGACTTCCTGAAAGCCGCCAGCTCAGATGAGGTACGGTTGGAATTGAAGGATTCACAGTCCGCCGGCCAGTTGCGCCCCTCCGACAGCGACGATTACAAGTACCGCTACATCGTCATGCCGATGAGGATCTGAAGGAACCTCAGCAATCCGCGCACGCCTCAGCCGGCTGGAACGCCGCCAGCGCATCGCCGAGGCTGGGATGAATCTCCAGTACTGAATCCAGGTTGGTAAGCCCAAGCACCTGCCGCACCAGCGGGCTTGGGCTGGCATATTTCATTTCCGCCTTCTCACAATGGGCGCGGGTATGCAGCAAGACCAGCTCGCCGAGGCCGGCGCTGTCGATGAAATTCACTCCGCTAAGATCGAGCACAACTTTACTGCCGTCGTGCAGAAATTCGCTTGCCATTTGGCTAAGGGACAGAGCCTCGTCGCGGAAGACAATCCGGCCCTGGCAGTGCACCACAATAACGTCGCCGCAATTCCGAACTTCCAAACTGAGTTTCAACTTCGACTCCTTCTGCGGTTCTTCGAACGCGGCCAAACACCCCAGCCGCGCCCACAGTTGCCAGTACGTTTCGGTGGATTGCATGCTAGTAGATAGACGCTTGTGGATGGGCTTTGGAAGCATGAAAATCAGGTAATTTAGCTATTCGAAAGTGCCGGTTTTGTACCCTTGCAAATTTGGACCGGCGGGACATCCTGAGCTTACGGTACACTGCATCTAACCGACTTCATCTAACGGACTTCACGCATTCAGGTAGAATTTGCTGCTGGCATAATTGCCGGGGAGGATTCATTTTCGTGTCAAAAACCGCAGCCGTGGTTCTGGCGTTTCTGAGCTTGACATGGTTTACGACTGCAGCAAAGGCTCAACTCATCCAGAGTGGCAACGTCTATGCCGGAGTGGCCTACGCCAACTCGGTCGATGTCATCAACCGCCTTTCGTTCCGCGGCTGGGATGGCGGCGTGGAGGTCAAGCCGTTCATCAGTCATCCTCACTTGGGATTCATGCTCGATCTGAGCGGCGTTTATCGCACCGGGGTCGAGCAGTACAACGCCGTGCTGGGACCGCGAATTTCGAAAAACTACGGTTTGTGGCGTGTCTTCGCTCATGTGGGTGTTGGAATTCAGCAAACCGTGACCAGCGGCGAAGCCTTCAATCCTCTTCTGGAAGATGGCGGAGCAGGCGTGGATCGCAGACTGCCAATCAGGCGGTTTGCCTGGCGTCTGCAAGCGGACTACGTGCACAGCAATTTGCTTCATGCTAACCAGAACGATTTCCGAGTCTCGACCGGCCTCGTGTGGCGCTTCTGAATCTTTCGCAGCGCGGTTAAACGGTTCGTAGCTCTCCTGCATCTAACCCGAAAACCGTAATCCGCTAACTCAGGCCTGAAAGGTAAGACTTTTTATGAAGAAAACCGGACTTTTGCTGTCGCTGATTCTTTTCGCGGGCGTGGCCAACGCCCAGATTCCGAGCGGGAACGTCTTTTTCGGTTATTCCTACTACAACACCGATCTCTCTTCGAACGTAAATCGCACCAGCGCTAACGGCTGGGAGGCTTCGGTCGAAGGCAAGATCGTTCCCTTCGTCGGTGTGGTGGCCGACTTCGATGGACATTACGGCTCGCAGAACTTTGCTACGGTCTGCGCATTCGGCGGGGTTTGCTCGGTCTCAGGAAATTTCTCCCTGTATAACTACTTGTTTGGACCTCGCGTTTCCATTTCTGTTTCCAAGATCCGCCCGTTTGCTGAGGTCCTGGTTGGCGCCGGACATGTGAACGTCAACAATGGATTTGGCTCTGACACCTCATTTGCCGACGCGTTTGGTGGGGGCGTCGACTACAAATTCATGCGCTTCCTGGCCTGGCGGTTGCAGGGCGATTACGTCAGGACCCACCTGTTAGGTGCTACCCAGAACAACGCGCGCATCTCCACGGGCATCGTGGTGCGCTTCTAGGCAGCAGGCTCACCCACAAGCGAAAGCAGGATCCGGCTGGTTGGCCGGAATCCTGTTATTGTGGCCACAAAAGTCAAAATTGGGCGGATTCAAGCGATCTGCCGGCGGAGTCAAGCATGAACTATGTCTGCCAATACTTGTGATCGCGCAGAAAATAGTCCTCATTCCAAAAATTCATTGCAGTTTTCAGAAACAGCCAGCCCACGCGCAGGTGACCCATCTTCTTGAAGCGCCGGTTAGTGGTATAAACGCCGCCGCGGACAATCGCAAAGCGCTTGCGTGCGACCTGCTGGGTCAGCAAATAATCCTCCCCGAACAAAACCTGCTCGTGAAAACCGCCGAGCTCACGGAATTTCTTCAGGTCAAACAGCATAAACATTCCCGTCGCAAACGGACGGTGAAGGCAGGAAAGATACTGAAAAACATCGTTGCCTGCGTAAATCAATTTGTCGATCCAGTTGCCTTCGCGGCACTCGATGCATGTAGTCACGCAGTGCAGTTGCTTCCGTTGCGCCGCTTCTACAGCACGTCGAATTAGAGACCGAGAGGCCAGTTCGATATCGGCGTCGAGAAAAAGAACGTAGTCACTGTCAGCCTGGGCTGCGCCCAGGTTGCGTCCCACCGAAGGCATCCCGCCTCGAATTACGCTCACGTTCAACCGATCGCGGAAGCTCATGACGATTTCCGGTGTGCCGTCGGTCGAATTCGCGTCAGCGACTAACACTCTCGTACTCGACATCTTCGAGTAGTCCTGATTCGTCAGCGAGGTCAGCAAACGCGGAATCAGCTTCGCCTCGTTCTTCGCTGGAATCACGATCGTCAGTTCGGGCCGTGTATTCGTGTTCGTCAAATTCGCGCTCGCTAACCTCGTGTTCATCGAATTGATGCTTGTTGAACTCATGGATGCGAACCTCCTGTGCATCGACCGTCAAATACGTCATGCGGGAATCGACCCAGCCGCCCGCGTTGTAATAATCAATTCCGTCCTGCTTCACATGGATCGCCTCGTGCGTATGGCCGCAAAAAATCCGCTCGGCGCCGTGTTGCCGCGCGAATTGCAGTGCTCCCGACGCTACCTTCGGTGACATCCGCAGCCAGCGAGTGTTCAGCCGGTCGATGAGGCGTGCGATCGGCTTACTTTTGAAATCGAGCTTCTGCAATTTGAGATAGAGTGACGTTCCCAGCGTGCTCAGGCGCACGTTGTTGACCTGGAAACCATCGAACTGATGGCCATGAATCGCGAGATGCCGGAGGCCTCCACACATCCATTTGTAATGCTGGTAAACCCGGACCCCGACCAGGTGCGACATAATGTTGACTAGTCCGTGATCGTGATTGCCTTCCACCCAGATGACCTCAATATTGCGTTTGGGATTGGAAAGCTTGCGGATATAGCCGAGAAACTTCCAGTGTTCTTTGGTGAGACGTGCAAAATTGAGATCGGCAAAAATGTCGCCGAGCAGGATCAGGCGCCGGAAGCGGCTTCCCTTAAGCACTTGCGTGGCTTCGCGCGCATGGCTCATCTCTGCACCCAGGTGCAGGTCGGAGAGGATCAGCGTGTTGTAGACATGCAGATCCATACCCTGTTTGTAGCAGGCGAATGTTAAGCGGTGATGAACATTGCATCAAAATTAGTGCATAGTAACTACCAAAGTAACCTGAGTAATCAGGCGATAAATAGCAAGTTTTTAAACTTTTCCAGCGGACCTTATGTTTCAACCGTGTGAATAGCGCCCCGTTTTTCGCGTAGACTGAATTTCCCTTGAAAACCATCGGACATATTCTGGTGCGCTACACCGCATGGATCTGGGGCCTGCTGCAGCATCTGGGAATCTGGGGCGTTTTGGTCATTGCCTTCTCCGACTCCGCGTTGCTCGGCATGCCGGTAGATGCGATCGTTGCGACCTATGTCTATCACGATCGCAAGCGGCTTCTGTTCTATGTGATCACGGCGTCACTCGGTTCGGCGCTGGGCAGCGTCCCTCTTTACCTCATCGGCTACGCCGGAGGCGAAGCGCTGCTGCGCAAGCGCATCCCCGAAGAGCGCTTCCAGAAAATTCACCGATCGTTCGAGCAGCATGAATTCTGGGCACTGATGTTCCCCGGCATGCTGCCGCCGCCTACGCCTTTCAAGATTTTCGTTCTGGCAGCGGCTGTCTTTGAAATGAAGTTTCGTGACTTCTTTGCCGCTATCTTTGCCGGACGTTTTGTGCGCTTCCTGGTTTTGTCGATGCTGGTTCTGTTTTTTGGTCCGGAGATTGTGAGTCTGATGGCGACCTTGGTCCGGCGGCACCTTGCTGCGCTGCTCTTGGCTGTCGCCATAGGCCTTCTGGGATGGTTACTCGTGTCGCGTCATCGGAGGCGCAAGGGCGCAGCTGAGAGACAAGTTAAGACGGAGGACCGCGGATGATCCCGCAAAGACGGAATTGCTCACATGTATTTACTAAGCCGCGGCGATGCGATCTCCCACCGACTTGTGCATCCAGCGGGAAAGTGCCATCAGAAACACCGGCGTGCTGAAGAACGCGACGGAAAAGAAAAGATCGCTCTCGACCGTGCCGCGGAAAAACGGCAGGCCTGCCGCATAAGACATCATCAGGCCGTTGAGGCCGCGCGGGTACATCTGCGGCCACGCAGCCCAAACCGCAAAATTACTGATCAGGAAGAAAGAAACCGAGCTGGCGAGCGCCGCTCCAACCACCCGCACCGGACCGGATTTTTCCCGAAGATTCGTGCCCAGCCAGAGAATAGCCGCATACCACGCAAATGTGACCAGATGATCCCATGACAAAGTGTACGAATACACGAACTTGGTCAGGATCACGTCCGTCGCCCCAAACAGCACGACCGGCACCCACATTTGCCGGCGTGAGCCGCGGGCTCCAAAAAACAAGAGCGACGCAGCTACTGGCGTGAAATGCCAGGCGTGAGGCAGGAAGTTCAGAGCACCGGCAAACGGCAGGAAACGGACGGCGATCGCCAACAGAATGAACACGTAAGGCAACATGGAAACCTCGATCGAGAGACAGTCTTATTCTCAGCGGGAAGGCAACTAACGTCAAGCTTTAAGGCCTGCATTGTATTCGCCACACCGATTTACTTCGGTTCGGGATACAGCTTTCGGTTCTCTCCCGTACCGTAAAGATCGCCAATCACGTGCAGATACTGAGTTAACTGCACCCCAGCGCCCAGAGCATGGCGAGTTTCACTTCGCGGACCGAACAATCTGGGCAGCTGCACAAAACGCAAATCCTGAAAGTTAACAACGTATCCGCTATCAGGTGGCGATAGAGTTTCCGTTTCCGTGATAGGATACTGCGCCCAGTCGAGGTATACCCGGCCCAGATAGGATTTCTGCGCAGCCAGAGTAATCGGGGTCTCCTCCGGCTTGTAAAGAATCTTGAGATCATCTTCCGGATCGACCTCCGGCCCCAGTGAGTTTACAGGAGCTAGTGCAAAGAAATTCCGCGTCTCCACCACTCCGTACCACTGGAACGGATCGGTGAGCGCTGGGAATGCCGAGACCCGCAGCGGTTCGGCGCCTTCGTATGTGCGTGCGTCAAGCGCGGCTACAGCGCGACGATGCTCGAAGTCACGCACGCCCCACATCAGAACCACCCCAACGAGCGCCAGCGAGGCTGCGACCCGGCCACGGGGCTGGCGCGTGGATGCGCCGACCTCGCGATCGATTAACGAAAACAGGCGCGGCAAAATCAGCCCGAGCAGGAGCATCGTAAACATGATCGGCTCGAAGATAAAAACGATATCCCACGAATACCACTTCTCGGAAAAAGGCCAGAAAGGCCGCACGCCATAGTTGTTGGTGAAGTCAAGCAGGATGTGGCTGAGGCCTGCGAGGCATGCAAAGAGATACAGCAATCCCCATCGCGGCGGAAGGTTCGGGTCTTTTATTTTTCGCCCACGCAGGCGCCAGATGAGGTAAACGAAGCCCACAACGAAGATGGCATCGATGGGAATTCCGAGAAACGAGTGGGTGAATCCTCGATGGTGAGCAAAGCCGAATGCCGGACCTTTCAGTCGGCCCAGCACGTCAAGGTCAGGCGCCTCCGCGGCGAGAGTCAACGTGGCCGTGGCGAGCGCAGTCTTGCGGTTCAGTCCGGCGCGGCCCATGCAGGCGCCAGTGAGAAAGTGAGTGACAGGTTCCAAGCGGTATCAGGATTTTATCGCGGCGGGGTCAGCAATGTCAGCGCATCGGGGATCATGGTGATTTCAGCGGGCAGCATGCCCACAAGTTCGCCGTCGGCCTCGACGTAGACGTTCGCAAGCGAATTGTCTGCAACAGAATCGGATTCCTCCAAATACCTGCACGAAACGCGATTGGCGTACGACAACTCTACCCCCGGAATGCTCCAACTGAGCCGCAGAAATCCGCGGGTGACGTACTGAAGGTAAGTCATTCGGCTGGCGGTGTGGCAAAGGACCAGCCGAATGTCATTGCGCTCCAGCGAAGCTCCCGGAGCAAGTTCCTTCACTACTCCGCCGAAATTTCGAATGCGCACCGCCAGAAGCTCGGTAACACTGGCACTGCGACGCTTACTCGAATCCGTCTCCGAAAACTCAACTTTGAATCGAGTCATCGGATGCATAAACCACATCTGCCACGCCTTGGCATAGTACGCGGCCATCCCCATCCGCTGCTTGGTGCCAGTGTGGAGTTTGTAAAAAAGATGCGCATCGACACCTATGCCGGCTGCGACAACAAAAAAGCGCCCAGAGGAATTGCCCGCAAGATCGTGATAACGAACACGCCCCAGCGCAACGCGGCGGCGCACCGGCTGCAGCACCGCCTGAGCCGCTCGCAGAACACTCCTTGGCAGGCCTAAATCATGCGCCAAGGCGTTAGCCGTGCCGAGCGGAAGAATGGCTAGGGCGACAGGGGTATTAGCCAGCACCTGAATGATGTTGTGAATAGTTCCATCTCCGCCGCCCGCAAACACCGCGTCACAGCCCCGCAGAACCGCATCTCTGGTCTGCTCCTGTGCTTCTGCCGCAGAGTGAGGAAGCATGAGTTCCGTTTCAATGCCCGCCGACCGCAGCAGGGCCAGCACGGATTCCAACTCGGTTTTGCGTTGCTTGCTCCTACCGCCGGAATCCGGGTTGTAAAGCAAAGCCGCTTTTCGCATGCTCGGACCGAAGTTGGATTGTACTTTGAAGAAGTCGATTCAGCATGTGGCGATTCGGCTACTCTTCGCCCGTCCCGGATCACGGCTTGTTTGTTCGACCTTCACCACCCCATTTGTCTCTCCGAATCGCATAAACGACGTGAGGAAGCCCCGCCCGTGTGACTTCCTTCCACAGACTCATCCCGTTCTTTTCGGCGACACGGCGCGATGAAATATTCTCGACCCGAATGATCGACACCAGCCGATCGACGGGTAGTTTTGTAAACCCGTAGTCGCGGCAAGCGCGCGCGGCTTCCGTGGCCAGACCTTGTCCCCAGAGGTCGCGGCGCACGTGATAGCCGATCTCAGTCTCACTTGTCCCATCTACATCCTGCAGGGTCAATCCGCAATCTCCAATCAGCTCACCCGTCTCTTTCAAAACCATCGCCCAGAGTCCGTGGCCGTCTGTTGTGTAGCGCCGACAATTGCGTGCGATCCATTGATCAACTCCGGCACGATCGAGAGCGGCGGGATAGTAGCGCATGGTTTCAGGATCGCCGACAACGGCGATCAGCGCCTCCGTATCCTCTGGGCGAAATTCCCGCAGAACGAGCCGCGATGTTTCCAGAATATTCATGAGAGCCTTGCGGGCCAGCTCAGGTGCCTTTCGCCTGGGTCTCAAAACCGGACCCCACATCCGACTATAATCTGCCCGATGGTTTCCTTCAGCAAAGAAGATGAAAAAAAGATCGAAGCGCTCCGCGAAAAGATCCGCCATCACGAATATCTCTACTACGTGCTCGATCAGCCCGAAATTAGGGATGCCGACTTCGACAAGCTGATGCAGCGACTGAAAGACCTCGAAGCCGAGAATCCCGCTCTCATTACTGCCGATTCTCCCACGCAGCGAGTGGGCGGCAAGCCCCGCGAAGGCTTCGTCAAAGTTGCCCACTCTTCGCCCATGTTATCGCTCGACAACACCTACAGCGAAGACGAGCTGCGCGCCTGGGAACATCGCGTTCACGAGCTGAGTGGCCAGAAAAATATCGATTATGTATGCGAGCTGAAACTCGACGGCATGTCACTGGCGCTGATCTATGAAAACGGCAAATTGGTTCGTGGCATCACACGAGGCGATGGCACGGTGGGTGAGGATGTCACGTTAAACGTTCGCACCGTGCGATCGATCCCTCTTTCGATCGACGCAGGCAAGCTGAAGGCGGCCGGTATGCCATCAGATTTTGAGGTGCGCGGCGAGCTTCTGATGCCTACCGCGGCATTCAAAAAGCTGAATGCGGAGCGGGAGCGTGAAGGTCTCGCCACTTTTGCCAATCCGCGGAATTTTACGGCTGGCACGGTTCGACAGCTCGATGCCAATGTGACAGCTCAGCGTCGTCTTGATTTCTTTCCTTACATTCTCTTAGTTAATGGACGAACTTACTTTGACCGCCACTGGAAAACGCTGGATGCTTTGCAAAAGGCGGGGTTCAAGGTCAATCCAAACCGCAAGATTGTGCATTCGATGGAGGAAGTCTGGGCATTCATCCGGGAGTGGGAGGGCAAGCGCGATTCCCTGGAGTACGAGATCGATGGGATTGTCGTGAAGGTTGATCGCACCTCGCTGCAGAACGAACTCGGATTCACTGGCAAGGCTCCGCGCTGGGCCATCGCCTACAAATATGCGGCACGCGGAGGTGTGACGAAACTCGAAGGCATTCGTTGGCAAACCGGCCGCACCGGCAAACTGACGCCAGTGGCTGAATTGGCTCCAATTCCAATTGGTGGAACGACTGTTCGCAATGCCACGTTGCACAACATGGATGAAATCCAACGCCTCGGCGTAAGGATTGGCGATTGGGTGCGTGTCGAACGCGGTGGAGATGTGATCCCAAAGGTCGTAGAGGTCGATAAGGATCATCCGCGTGGTAAGGAGGAGATCAACGCTCCCGAAAAATGCCCCGTATGCGGCACAAAAGTCGTCCGCACTGAAGGTGAGGTCGATTATCGCTGTGTTAACGCAAACTGCCCCGCCAAATTGCTCGGCACGATTCTTCACTTTGCTTCGCGCGGCGTAATGAATATCGACGGGATGGGTGAGGCGTTGGTCAGTCAGCTTATAGAGCATGGTCTCGTGGAAAATGTTGCCGACATCTATGAACTGACAAAAAAAGATCTTCTAGGCTTGGAACGGTTTGCCGATAAATCCGCGCAGAACATTCTTGACGAGATCGAGAACTCGAAAACACTGCCGCTGGAGCGCGTGATCTATGGCTTGGGCATTCGATTTGTCGGCGAGCGCACAGCGCAATTCCTGGCCGAACACTTCGGCTCGATGGAGGCGCTTGAAAAAGCTTCCCAGGAAGAACTGCAAGAAGTGGACGAAGTTGGGCCTCGCATTGCCGAAAGCATTGTTGAATTTTTCGGCATAGCGGCGAATCGAAAGCTCGTCGGCCGCCTGCGCGAAGCGGGACTCACTTTAATCGGACAGAAGAAGCAGCGCGGTACAAAGCTCAGCGGGAAAACCTTTGTTCTGACTGGCACTCTCGCTCATTTCACGCGCGATGAAGCGAAGAAAATGATTGAAGAGGCCGGCGGCAAAGTGACCGGATCCGTCAGCAAGAAGACGGATTACGTAATTGCCGGCGCGGACGCCGGTTCGAAGCTGGACAAGGCAAAAGAGTTGGGCGTAAGCGTGATCGACGAGGGTGGGATGGAGAAGTTGCTGCAATGACCGCCTCTCAGCCTCCGCTCGATTTCAATCGATTCGAAGTGATCACGTTCGATTGCTACGGCACGTTAATCAACTGGGAAGAAGGAATTCTGGGCTCCCTTCGCCCAATTCTCGCGCGTCACGAGAAGCCTGCAGACGATGTAAGGATCCTGCAACTTTTTGGCGATTTCGAAGCCAATGCCGAACAAGGCGAATATCGCCGCTATCGGGATGTTCTCGAATCTGTCGTGAGAAGTTTCGGAGATCACCTTGGCTTCACGCCGACTCGCGAAGAAATCCGCTCGCTGCCGGATTCGCTGGCGAACTGGCGGCCCTGGCCCGATACAGTCGAATCGCTGGAGCGATTGCGGCAGCGCTTTCGCCTGTGCATTGTTTCCAACGTGGATGACGATCTTTTCGCCGCCACCCGGCCGAAATTGGAAGTTGATTTCAACGCCGTGGTTACGGCGCAGCAGGCGCAGGCGTACAAGCCTTCATCGAAGATCTTTGAGTTGGCGTTGAGCCGTGTCGCCGTTCCGGCACATCGCATTCTTCACGTTGGGCAGAGCATCTATCACGACGTGGTTCCCGCGCAGTCGCTCGGCCTGGCAACAGTTTGGGTAAACCGCCCATCCGCGCGCAGAGGAGTGGGCGCGGTCAAGCCAACTCCAGGCAAGCCGGACCTGGAAGTCGCAAGCCTCGCGGAGCTGGTCGCAGAGATAGGCGTTGGGTAGTCCTTACAGGTTCGCCGGAATCTTCACCAGTTTTCTCTGCACAGCCCACATTACAAGCTCGGCTTTGTTGTGGATACCGAGTTTACGCATCAGGTTGAATTTGTGCGAATCAACCGTCTTGCTGCTCAGTCCCAGAACCGTGGCGGCCTTGCGGACCGTCTTGCCCTCCGCGAGCAATTTCAGAACCTCTTCTTCGCGCGCCGTGAGACTTCGTTCCGACGGGGCAACATTCAGATTGCGATGCAGTGAATCGGCTTCGGTGCGATTGTTTTGTGGTTGAGCCAGATCTCCACCACAAGCTTTACGGACTATTTGCACCAACTCCGCTGCGGAGGCCTCGCGTACATCGCATCCTTTCGCCCCAGTTACGGCGCGATTTGCAAAGCGCAACTCTTCCTGCGTGCTCAGCAACACAAATTTTGTGCGTGAAACTTCCTGCGAGACGCGAAACCGTGCGTCAGAGGACGGAAACGTTCGCGCATCGGCAACTACCACATCCGGATGAAACTGATAAACCTGCTGTCGGCATTCGGCTGCGTCGCCAGCCTCACCGACAACCTCGATGTCAGGTTCGTCTTCGAGCAAACGCCGAAGCCCCTGGCGCAGCAGCACATGCTCGTGCGCCAGAACGCAGCGAATCTTTGCGCCCGTGAAAACAAATTTCGTTGGATTTGTGTGCGGGGACACAGAACTTCTCCCTTGGCAAAATTGACGCGAAGTGACGAGGCGGAACTCAAAACCACAACGGGTGTACCGACATTGTAGCAATGATTCGCCCGCAACGGCATTGTGAAAATCGATCACCGAGACAAATATTTCAGCCCTGATTTTGGACCCTGGTTTGTACTTTCTAAATTCCCCGCGCCAGACTCATCAGGTAGAATCTAGCAACTTATGCTGCGCTATTTCACAGCCGGAGAGTCTCACGGCGAAGCACTGGTTGCATTTATTTCGGGCCTTCCCGCAGGTCTGAAAGTGGATCAGAGCTTCATTGATCGCGAACTCTGGAGGCGCCAGCAGGGATACGGACGCGGGGGGCGGATGAAGATCGAGCGCGATACGGCCCACATTCTTTCGGGCGTGCGGCACGGCATGACCATCGGCTCACCGGTCTCAGTGCAATTGGAGAATCGAGACTGGAAGAACTGGCAGGAAGCTCTGCCCGTTGGTGAAGGTGATCCCGCGCGTCACAAACGTGTCGCATCGCCGCGTCCTGGGCATGCCGATCTGGCCGGCGCCCTGAAATACAATTTTCCCGAGGCTCGTTATGTCTTGGAGCGCGCCTCAGCCCGCGAGTCAGCGGCGCGCGTGGCAGTGGGGGCGTTGGCGAAGTCTTTTCTTCGTGAACTTGGTATCGAGGTTCTCAGCCACGTTGTGGGGGTTGGCGCTGTTTCGCTCAACCCGCAAGCATCTTGGGAGCAGATTCAGAATCTTTTCAAGCGCGAGGAGATTCTGCTCAACTGTGTCGATGCTGAGATCGAGCAACTCATGAAGGATGAAGTCGATAAGGTCTTAAAGACAGGTGATTCCGTCGGAGGAGTTTTCGAAGTAGTGGCCCACGGCGTTCCTCCGGGCCTTGGCACTTACGCTCAATGGGATGAGAGGCTCGACGCGCAACTCGCGTCGGCAATCATGTCTCTCCAGGCGGTGAAGGCAGTCGAGATCGGCTCTGGCATTGCAGCTGCGGCTGCGCCTGGTTCTGCGGTGCATGATGAAATCGGCTACAGCGTCGATGGAAACTTTACTGATTTCACACGCACGCGCAACAATGCGGGCGGCATTGAGGGCGGCGTTTCGAACGGCGAAGAGATTCGCGTTCGTGGTTACCTGAAGCCGATTTCCACCCTGCGCCGGCCGCTGCAGTCGGTCGACTTCGAGACCAGGCAGCCGGTTAGCGCCGCCTACGAGCGCTCCGACGTTTGTGTAGTCCCGGCGGCCGGAGTCGCAGCTGAAGCCATGGTCGCTCTAACGTTGTCCCGCTGCGCACTCGAAAAATTCGGCGGTGATTCCATGGGAGAAACGGTTCGCAATTTCCAGGGTTATCGCGCGCAGCTGCAAAGTTACTGATGATCTATCCGATCGTAAAATTCGGCGATCCAGTTCTTGAGAAACCGGCGGAGAAGGTCACGGTCTTCGACGAAGAGCTGAAAAAGCTGGTCGAGGATATGTTTGAGTCGATGTACGCGGCTCGCGGTGTTGGGCTCGCGGCACCGCAGATTGGAATTTCACGCCGCATCGCGGTGGTCGATGTCACCTTCAAAGAAGATCCGAACGCCAAGATTATTCTCATTAACCCGGAGATTACTCAGAAACAGGGCCGACACTCGCAGACCGAGGGCTGCCTCAGCATTCCCGATTTCCGCGAAAATGTTTCGCGAGCGCAAGTAGTAACGGTTCGCGCTCAGGATCTGCGCGGCAACTGGTTTGAAAAGACGGGTGATGATCTGCTGGCGCGTGCCTTTCAGCACGAAACCGATCACCTCAATGGCAAGCTCTACATTAGCCACATCAGCGCGATCAAGCGTGACCTTATCAAACGAAAAATACGCAAATTGATCAAGGCCGGGGAATGGTAGGAATTCGCTGATTGACATTGAATCATCGGGTTGAGCCATTGATTAAATTTCCAAATGATTCAATGATTGAATTTCATCATGGCGCCAACGCTCAATGTGATTTTCTGCGGCACTCCACAATTCGCGGTTCCAATCCTGAACAAATTAGTTGCAGACGGGTTTCATATTCAGCTCGTGGTCACCCAGCCCGATCGGCCGAAAGGCCGTGGCCTTGAACTTGTTTCATCTCCGGTAAAGCAACGAGCGCTGGAGCTGGGACTGCCGATCACGCAACCGGAACGTATTAAGAACAACGAAGAATTTCGCAATCAGCTCAGCGACTCAAAACCGGACGCGATTGTGGTGGTCGGCTATGGGCGCATCGTTCCGCAATGGATGCTCAATCTTCCGCCATTAGGCAATGTCAACTTGCACGCCTCGCTGCTTCCAAAATACCGAGGGGCGGCACCGATTCAGTGGGCAATCGCGCTCGGAGAGACAGTTACTGGCGTGACGACCATGAAGCTTGACGCCGGTCTTGATACGGGTGACATTCTTCTACAGCGCGAAGTTTCAATCGCGGCCGACGAAACGTCCGAAACTCTTGCACCCAGGCTGGCCGCAACTGGAGCAGACCTTGCGGTCGAGACGTTGCGTGGATTGCAGTCAGGTACGATTCGCCCGCGTCCGCAAGACAATTTCCAGGCGACTCTCGCCCCCATTCTCAAGAAAGAAGATGGCCTGATCGACTTTACGCGGTCGGCAGCTGAAATACTTAACCGTTTGCGCGGCTTCCAGCCGTGGCCCGGAGCGTACACGCGGTTCCGCGGAAAGAATTTTCAGATTTGGAAAGCCGAGAAGGTCGACCGTTCCTTGGCACCGGCTGAATTACAAGTCGAGCACGATCGCCTGCTCGTCGGTTGCGGTCTAAACACGGGAATCGAAATGCTCGAAGTGCAAGTGGAGGGCAAGAAGCGAACTTCCGCAGCTGAGTTCATTCGTGGCTATCGGCCGCGCAGCGCCGAAAAACTGGGCTCTTGAACTCGAAGACGGCAAGGCCCCTATTTTTCGGTCAGTTTTTTCTATCGGTCCGATTCTTCCTTCATACTGGTGCGAGTGAAGTTTAATACCACAGACTCGCGCCTTGCCATCTCCCCCGCGCGCGCGGCGGCGTTCGATATTCTCCTTCGCGTCGATCGCGAGGGTTCGTACGCCTCCGAACTCTTACACTCGCGGCGGCACCAGGGCCTAAGTGTGGTCGATCATTCTCTGGCAACCGAGATTGTTATGGGCGTGCTGCGCTGGCAATCGTTGTTGGATTCTGAGATCGCTGCCACATCCTCCCAATCGGTTCGAAAACTCGATCCTGAAGTCCTGACCGCGCTGCGCCTGGGCCTTTACCAACTGCGCTGGCTCGACCGGATTCCATCGCGCGCGGCGATCAATGAGAGCGTCGAACTGGTCAAGCACGCCAACAAACGTTCGGCCGCTTCACTCGTCAATGCCGTATTGCGGAAGTTGGCAGCAGAAAATACTGCGCGGACTAAGGAGCCTGCACCGGGAATCAATTCTCTGTCTGCGGCAAATATCACCGCAACCCTGGCGCATCCACTATGGCTCGTCGAACGGTGGCAGCAGATCTACGGGATTGAAACCACCTTCGAGATCTGTCGTTACGACCAATCGATTCCGAAGACCACCATTCGGCTTCGTGATTCTCAGGCCGAACCACAGTTAACAGCCGATAACATTAACCTTGCTCCCGGATCCATTCTTGCGGGCGCGCGAATTGTTCGGCACGGCGAGATCACCAAGTCCACTGCTTTCGGACAAGGCCGATGCGTCATTCAGGACGAAGCCTCGCAGCTCGTCGCTGCGTTCGTAGGCCATGGCGAAAGCATTCTCGATTGTTGCGCGGCTCCGGGAGGAAAAACGCTTGCGATAGCCGATCATGATCCGAATGCAAACATTGTTGCCTTGGAATTGCACCCTTACCGCGCGCGAGTCTTGAAGAAATTGCTCAATGCCGCTCCAGCGTCCGCGAGCGGATCCGGCAATGTTCATGTCATCGCGGGCGATGCGCGAACTCTGCCCATCTCCGCGAGATTCGAACGAGTACTTGCCGACGTTCCTTGCTCGGGAACTGGCACTCTAGCGCGCAATCCGGAAATTAAATGGAGGCTCAAGCCCGAAGACCTTGCCGACCTGCAGGGACGGCAGATCGCCATTATTCGTTCGGCCATGCGGCGCGTTGCCACGGGAGGTCGTCTGATTTATTCGACCTGTTCTTTGGAGAGGGAAGAAAACGAAGATGTGATCGAGCGCGCCCTGGCGGAAGACTCTTCGTTTGGCGTGGTGGAATGCGCAACCGAGATCGAGCGCCTCTGCCGAGAAGGCGAGTTGATTCGGCCTTGCTCCGCTTCTCTTACTCGCGGCCCATTTCTGCGCACGATGCCTGGGATTCACTCATGCGACGGGTTCTTCGCAGCCATCCTGCAGAAAGCGTGATCCTACTCCTCATCGCACCTCGAGGTTCACCACGGCCCCGGCCAGAATCTTCTGCCCAGCCGGCGGAGTCTGCGCCACAATGGTGCTCGCGGGCAGCGGCTGCGACGACGGCACAGGTGCCGGCACAGCAAGAGGTGAGGGGTTTGTTCCGGGGGTAGTCGCTGCCGGCGCTTCCGTAATCACCGGCGGCGCTACGGTGACGTTTCCAAGTTTAAATCCTGCATCCTGTAAGGCCCGCGTCGCTGCGCCGAGGGATTGGCCCACAAAGTTCGGCATCACGAACGCTGTGGGCGTAGCCGCTTCGCTGATCAGAAGACTCGTTCTTGGCGCCGCTACCTGACTCGCATTTGCCGGCGGACTTTGCGCCACCACTTGATCCGGCGGCGTTCCAGCCATCTGGATTTCAGCCGTCGACGACAGCTCCAGGCCGCGCCTCCGGATGTTCATTTCCGCCGCGCGCTCACTCTCGCCGGTTACATCTGGAATTGAAACTCGCTGCGGCCCCATACTTTGGGCGACGCGCACTTCCCACCCCCGCCGAACCTTGATCCCCGGCATCGGGAGTTGCATCATAATTCTCCCCTCAGGAATCTGCGGACTGTAATACTGCCGCTCGACATTCATTTCCAGCCCAACTCCGGCCAGCGTGCGCTCGGCCTCGCCAGGCGTCATGCCCACGATGCCCGGAACCTGCACCTCCTGTCCATGAATGGCAAAGCGCATCGCCATGAGACCCGAGACCATGGCCACCAGCAGCATCGCCAGCGCAAGAAACACGACTCGAAACAAAGGCTTCATGGTTGGTTAGAGTTCAATCCTAAACGCGCTATCCCGGCCGCAAGCCAACCCCGCGAACCGACCTACTGTGTTTCATCGCCTCCAGTAGCCGCATCGGGTGTGTCCAGTTTTTGCGCGAAGTTCGTGCTGGGAACAATCGGCGCTGCTTGGAACTGCCCCGGATCTTTGCCCGCCATGGCTACAGTCATAAAATTCATCCAGATCGGCAGAGCGGCGCGGGCACCGGTTTCCTTATCCCCCAAGGATTTTTTCTCGTCGAATCCGATCCACACGCCGCAAGTCATAGTGGGCGAAAATCCCACAAACCACGCGTCTGTGAAATCGTTGGTCGTGCCGGTTTTCCCCGCGACCGGGAAGGCCAGCTTCGACGCCGCAATTCCGGTTCCATGCAGTACTACTTCGCGCAACATCGCGGTCATGATTCGGGCCGTACGCTCGCTGACCACGTCCTTCACTTCCGGATAATCCTCCTCCAGAACGCGCCCCTCATAATCTGTGACCTTGGTGATGTAACGGGGAGTCACCCGCACACCATCGTTGGGAAAAACGCTGTAAGCGGAAGTCTGCTCCACCAGCGTGATTTCCGCCGAACCCAGCGCAACCGGCAAATAGGGTGGCATGCGCGAGGTAATTCCGAAGCGTTCAGCGTAGTCGATGACCGTCTTGATGCCAACCTTGTCGGCGAGTTTGAGAGCAGGAATATTGCGAGATTGCGCCAGAGCCCGGCGCAGAGAAATCACGCCTTCATATTTTTCATCGTAATTGTGCGGCGAATACGGCCCCGACTCGGTTTCGAAAGTCACCGGCTCATCGAGGATGGTATCGTCCGGACTTGCCCCGCGGTCAATCACGGCCGTGTACACATACGGCTTGAAGGAGGATCCAACCTGTCGCAACGCCTGTGTTGCCCGATCGAATTTCGATTCGCTGAAATCTCTACCTCCAACCAAAGCTTTGATTGCGCCGGTCGCATTGTCGATGGCAACCAGGGAGCCTTGCGTTCCAGAATCCTGCTCGAGGGTCACACGTGCGGCGCCGTTCGCATTCAGGGCCAGAATCTTGACATAGCAGATATCGCCCGGTCGCAGGAGTTCGGGAATCTTCTTTTGCGTCCAGGCTACGTCCGCCTGGCCAATCGCCGCAAGATATTGTCCGAACTTCACCGTTGCAATTCCCACGCCTGCAGAAGTGACCACGGCGTGAACATATTCGTTGACTTCTGGCTGATTCTCCCAATCCGGATGCTGATATTTATCGATTAGAATTCCTTCCGTGGTGATGTTCTCAAGATGTCCTTTCCATCCGTGTCTGCGTTCATATGTGGCCAGTCCGTCCAACACGGCCCGGTTCGCAGCCTTTTGCAGATCCATGTCCAGCGACGTATAGACCTTCAGGCCGCCCTCGTGCACCTGATCCGCCCCGTACTTCGTCTCCAGATATCGCCGTATTTCCTCTACGAAGTAGGGGGCTAGCGAATTCGGGTCGTGCTGCAGATTCAGCACGAGCGGCGTAGAACGGGCAGTTTCGGCCTGAGCCGAAGTGATTTTTCCGTCCTCAAGCATTGCATCGATCACCAGATTCCGTCGCTTCAGCGCCCGCTCTGGATGGTTAATCGGCGAATATACGCCCGGACCCTTCGGCAAACCCGCAAGCAGTGCAGCTTCCGGCAGCGTCAACTGGCGTGCCACCTTGCTGAAATAAAACTCCGAAGCCGACTCGAAACCGTATACTCCGTGGCCCAGGAAAATCTGATTGGCATAAAGCGTGAAAATCTGCGGTTTGGTGAAACGGCGCTCAATCTGGATCGCAAGCAGCGCCTCTTCCACTTTGCGATGAAACGAGCGATCAGGCGACAGAAACAGGTTTCTTGCTAGTTGCATGGTGAGCGTCGACGCACCCTGAACCCTGCCGCCGGATCTGATGTCCCTGTAAGCCGCGCCGGCGATTCGCCAGAAATTGATG
Source organism: Candidatus Sulfotelmatobacter sp. (assembly GCA_030041415.1). Lineage (GTDB taxonomy): Bacteria > Acidobacteriota > Terriglobia > Terriglobales > Acidobacteriaceae > Sulfotelmatobacter. The sequence goes on along the minus strand of JASHNX010000176.1, from coordinate 29,994 downwards.
CCTGAATGGCGATAGAAATCCTTGTCTTCAATCGAAATCAACGCATCGCGCAGAACCGGAGGAAAATCATCGTAGCCGGCGACTACACGCCGTTGCAGCGCGAAGGAACCAATCACCCGCCCATGATCGTCGTATAACTCGGTGATCGAACTCGGGCGGTATGCTTCGAGAGCCTCCACTTGCGGCAGGTCTGTGGTGTAGACCAGCAAAAGTCCGGCCGTTGCTCCAACCAGCGCGGAGATGAACAGCAGCAGGCCCACAAGCAAACGGCCCACAAGCTTTCCTCCGGCAATATCGATCGGTGGAAGGTCCTCAGCAACCGACTTCATGGCGAGATGGGTTCAGAATAGCAGGGCAATTGGAGCTTCGGTAGTCGTTCCCGAAGCCCGCAGTTTAATAGCTGCGAAGTCGAACACTTGCGCAAAAAGAAATCGCGCACCTTGCGGTGCGCGACCTGGATCGTCGACTTTGCGACTTAGCTTGCCCGACTTTTCAATACCTCGATCGCCTTCTGCAACTGATCGTCAGGAGTATTCTTGGGCTTGCTTTCTGGTTCTTCAGTGGCCGATGGTGTAGCGTCATCGTCGTCGTCAGTGATGATGTTATCCGTGACGTCCGCCACCATGACATTAGGAGTCACGGCAACGTCCTGGATGGCTTTACCGCTGGGCGAATAGTATTTTGCGACCGACAAAATCAGCGCCCCACCATCCGGCAGATCGATCGTCTTCTGTACCGATCCCGCTCCGAAAGTCTTATCGCCCACCACATCTCCGCGGGCATTTTCCAGTAGCGCCGCCGCCACAATCTCCGCCGGTCCCGCCGTTCCCTTGTTAACCAGCACCGCTACCGGAAGCGATGTAACGGCCTTGGCCGGGTCGGCATTATGAGCCTCGCGTGGATACTTCTGGCCCTGAAGATAGGTAATCGTGCCATGATTTAGAAAAAGATTAGCTACAGCGATGCCTTCACTTTCCTCTCCGTCAGAAGTGTTCCGCAGATCGAGAACCAGCCTCTTCGCGCCTTGTTTTTCGAGCGATTTGATCTTGGCCGCGATCTCGTCAGCCTTGCCCTTGTCCAGTGCGTCGGCTTTGATATAACCCACGCCATCCTCCAACATCTTGTCCGAAACCGCCGGAATACTAACAACCGCCCGCGCGATCGACATCTTTTCCGGCTCGGCCCGGCGCGCCCGCACAACCGACAGGTTCACAGTCGATCCAACAGGTCCAGCCAGCAGGTCGCGAATCTCGGGAAGCGACATGTCGCGCGTGCTTTTGCCCTCGATCGATTCGAAGATGTCCGTATCTTCGATGCCCGCCTTATCGGCGGGAGAGCCCGGCAATACAGAGACTACGTCGGCATATCCAAAGCGCTTGGAGATGGTCGCTCCGATCTCGCCCCGGCCTTCCGCCTTGTGCGCCTTATATTCCTTGTACGCGTCAGGCGTCATATAGCTTGAGTTCGGGTCCAGCGACTCGAGCAGCCCGTGCAATGCTCCGTTTGTAACCTTGGGGATATCGGGATCGACTACGTACTCGTTTTGTACGCGCGACAGTACTTCGCTATAGACCTGCATCTGCTGGTAGGCGCCATCACTCGAAGAGGCGTGAACCCCGCCTAGTGATCCAACCACGACGAATAACAGCACAGCGAATGACGAAACCAGAACCGCAGCTTTAATTTTCATGGACATTCAATTCTTCTTCTGGAAAGGACTGACAAACTACTTCCATTATAACCAGTAGATGCGCGTTTTTCTGCCCACGATGCTCCTAATTCGAGCCTCGCAGGTAACCTGTGGAAAGCCGCAGTCTCCCGAGAATTAGGACGGCGGCCGGAACGGTCCGTCTGCCCTTTTTAGGCCGGGGGTTTGAAATTCAGCGTAATCGTGCTTTGCACCGAGACCGCTCGCCCGTTAATGGAATAAGGCTTGAATCGCCACTGTTTTACCGCATCGATCGCGGCACGCGCAAAAACGAACGATCCCTGCATAAACTTCGCATCCTCTACCGTACCATCGGCTCCGATGAGCACCTGTAAAACCACGCTCCCTTGCTGCCCGCTCGCCTTTGCTGTCTCAGGATATTCCGGATCAGGCCCTTGAGCCAGCAGCGCACGCACGCCCGACTCAGGCAAAGTTACTGGCTCAATCGAAGACGTAGCTGAGTCATCGCGTTTCACGCCGCTCATCTCTGGTGTTGTTGACCCCACTTGAGACTTCAGGCTGGAGGGAATGCCGGCCAATTGCGATGCAGAAACCTGTGGCGTGGGACTGTTATGGATGGCCGGGGAGCCTGGGTGGACTTGAACTTGAACGGGGTCCACCGGCGGCGGTTGCGTTGCCGCCACGGGCGGCGGCGAAGCCACCTGAGGTGAGGCTGATGGGCCTGAGGCAGTCTGAGGTGGCGCTCCGCTGCTCACGTTGGCCGGAGTCGTCGCTCCTGAACTAGTCGCAGTATTCCCCATTGCGCCGGTTACTACGTTGTTGCCAGGAGCGGCAACTGGCGGATTCTGCGGGTTTGCTGCGCTTGTTGTTGCTGCATTTTGATCGGGAGAAGAGGGTTGTCCAGTCGGGGCAGCCGGTTGGTCGCCAGATGTCGGCTGCGTTGCATTTCCTCCCGCCAGTCCTTGCGACTGTCCCGCGCTGGCAGCTGCGGACTTATCCTGCTTCGCAGTCGGATCAACCACCGGTACCACTTCTATCTTCGAAGGGTCGGTTGTCGAATCCGGAATATTTGCAGCAGCCGGCAGCTTGTACTCATCGTCGGGTTGCCCGAAGCTGTCGTGTTGCGTCACCGTCTGCGGCATGGGCGCAGGCGGCGGATTCAGCCATCTCAGCGCCGCGCGGGCGCCAGTCCGAGACACTCCCCTCAGCTTTTCTCGCGTTTGTGGCAAGGCCGCTACCAACACGACCACGAAAGCAAGCCCTAAAACGAAAACCTTGCCGTACTTCGGTGCTGGCCGCGGCGCCGTTATCTCGGCCTCTTCATCATCTTCCACTTCCACGTCGCCTGATGGTTGCGACACCGCTGGTTCTTCTCTTGGTACAACTGTAGCGATGTCCGGCTGCCTCCTCGGCTGAGCCGGAAAACTTTCAAATTCGCTCCCTGCTCCCGTTTGCGTAGGAGACGATGAATCGTCATACGAGACCAAGTCGCTTTTCGCCGGGGTTTCTTTGAGGGGCGCCGGAGCCGATTTCGTGAGCCGAGCTTGCAACGCCGCCCATCCGGTCAGGGCTTCCTTGGGCTCGGGTTTTGGTTCGGGAGCTTCCTGCACGGCAGCTGCCATGGGCTCTAGTTCGGTTAGCGAGTCGACGGGTGAGTAAGAAGCTTCCATCGCATCCCGCACTTCGCTCTCGGTATCAAATTGCGATCCAGGCGCAGGACCGGTCGACTGCAAAAATTCCCCCGCGCGAAGTTTTTCCGAAGCCGGAGCGGTGAAAGCGGGGGCAGGTGCAGCCGCCGCGGCGCTCGCTCCGACGGAGTCCGGACTTCCGCTCTGCCATGTCATCCGCGTCGCGGCGGGCGCAGCAGTCTGAGATTTCGACTGCAAGAGCTGGCGGGCCGTGCTCATCGTGTCCCGAACCTGTTCGGGACGGATCGGTTTCAGCAGGACCGAATTGGCTCCCGCCTGCAGAGCATGAGCCCGACTTTCTTCGTTGACGATCGCCAGCGTTAACGGCCGTGCTGCAGCCTTCAGATCGCGGGCGGTCTTGAGCAGGAATGCCGCTTCCGGCTGGTCTTTCCAGTCGGTGATAACAATCTGAAATGATTGTGTAGTAACCCGCTCAACTGCATCGACCGGATTCGAGCAGTGTTCCGCTTCAACGTCCAATTCAGTCAGGACTTGTCTTATCGGCGCAGCCGTCGCCTCGTCGGACGAGAATAAAAGACAACGCAAAGACATACTGCTCAGACTAGGCAGGTACAGTAACCCCGGCAAGTTACTGAGGTTGAGGCCGGATCGGGTCTTGGAACAGTCCAATAAATCAACGGTACATGTACTTCGAGCGACGCTGGCGCGGGCAAGTTTCGAGAGACACAGCCGGGAAAATTCTTCCCGCCGGCTGCGCTAGAATGCTGATTTCATTCTGAATCGGCTCAACCGGATCGTCTCACGCTATGCAAACCGCGGATGTTGTGATCATCGGCGCAGGAATCGTCGGCTCCAGCATTGCCTATCATCTGACGGCGCAGGGCTGCCGCAACGTGCTGGTTATCGAACGCGAGTCAGCTCAGGGCAAGGGTTCTACGGGCAAAAGCATGGGTGGCGTGCGCGCCCAGTTTTCGACCCCCGTCAGCATCCAGATGTCGCTGTATTCAATTCCGTTCTATGCCAGCTTCGAAGAACGGCTTGGTAGCCCTTGCGATTATCGCCCGCAAGGCTATCTGTTTTGTGCGACGAATGAGAAGCAGTTGGCATATTTGCAGACAAACTATGCGGAGCAAGTACGGCTTGGTCTGAAAAATGTCGGGTTACTTGCTGGGGATGAGATCGCTCGCATGTTTCCGCAGTTGCGCGGCGATGACATCATCGGCGGAAGTTTCTGCTCAACCGACGGCTTCGTCGATCCCTACAGCGCTATGAATGGATTCACAGCAGCCGCAACCGATCGCGGCGCCACGCTGTGGAAGCACACCCCTGTGACGGGCATCAAGCGAGATGCCGCTGGAATCACTTCTATCGAGACGGCGCGGGGAACAATCTCGACCCGCAGATTGGTGAATTGTGCTGGGGCATGGGCAGCGGAAGTAGCCGGATTCGTCGGAATCGACCTTCCGGTGGAACCTCTTCGCCGCATGCTGGTGCCGAGCGAGCCCTTTGACGAATTTCCCCACACCGCGCCCATGATCATCGACATGTCAAACGGCTTTCACTTCCGTCCCGAGGCGCGCGGATTTCTTCTCGCCTGGAACGATCCAGAAGAAACGCCGGGATTCAAAACCGATTTCGATCCGGGCTTTATCGAGAAGATTCTGACGCGCGCGGCCGACCGAGTGCCGTGTTTTGCCAATCTTCCGGTGAATCCAAAACGTGCCTGGGCTGGCCTCTACGAAATGACGCCCGATCACCATCCGATTCTCGGCGAAGCACCGGGTGTGCCAGGCTTCTTCCTGGCCAACGGTTTCAGCGGACATGGCGTGATGCACGCTCCGGCCACCGGAAAGATTCTCAGCGATCTGATTCTCACCGGCAAAACGGACCTGATCGATGTGTCGTTATTAAGTCTGTCGCGGTTCGCCGAGAACCGGCTGATTCACGAAACGGCAGTGCTGTGACACGGCAAGTTGTGACACGTTAAATGTTGATAAGTTGATGTCATTCCGAATGTGCGCAAAGCGCAGGTGAGGAACCTTCTTTCCAGAGATCCTAAAACTGTGCCACGTCGAATGGAACTATTCGAACACAACTACTGGCTCACCACCGCAGAATTCCCCAAACCACAAGCCCGTCCGCTCCCAAGCCGCATGGATGTCGCCGTCATCGGCGCAGGATTTACCGGGCTTTCCGCTGCGCGCACGCTCGCGAAGCGCGGCGCAAAAGTCGCTGTTCTCGAAAGCGAAACGATCGGCTGGGGCGCCAGTTCGCGCAACGGCGGCATGGTGCTCACGGGCATGAAGCTGGGGGTCAATAAGCTGATTTCTATGTATGGCCGAGAGCTCACGCGCCGCATGTACGCGGCTTCTTTAGAAACCATCGATTGCGTCGAACGAATTATTCGCGAAGAAACCATCGACTGCGATTTCTCGCGCTGTGGCCACCTCGAAGTCGCCTGCAAGCAGAAGCATTTCGACGATTACGCACGCCAGGCGGAAGTGATCAGCCGCGAGTTCGACCATCAACTCCGCGTCGTGCAGAAAAATGACTTGTGCGCCGAAATTGGCTCCGGGATTTATTACGGTGGAATGGTCGATGAAATGAGCGCGGGGCTGAACCCTGCGCGTTACGTGGCGGGTCTCGGCCGCGCCGCTATCAAAGCCGGAGCCGAAATCTTCGAGCACACTCGCGTCGAATCGCTCCAGCACGGATCGCATCAAGGTGATGCGGGATGGAAGCTTATTACATCGCGCGGAGAGCTCTGGGCCCGTGATGTCTTTGTCGGCACCAGCGGCTACACCGGCGAAGCAACCCCCGCCTTGCGAATGAAAATCATCCCCATTGGATCGTTCATTATCACAACCGAAATCCTGCCGGAAGGACTCGCCCACGAACTCAGCCCGCGCAACCGCATGATCTATGACTCGAAAAATTACCTTTACTACTACCGGCTGACGCCGGATCGACGGATATTATTTGGAGGCCGTGCTGCATTTTTCCCTGAGACTGATCAGACCATTCGCCGCAGCGCCGAGATTCTTCGCCGCGGCATGATTGATGTTTATCCGCAACTGGCTGACGCGAAGATCGACTACGTCTGGGGGGGCACGCTTGATTTTGCTTTTGACATCATGCCGCACGCGGGTCAGGTCGATGGTATCTACTACGCGCTCGGCTATGCTGGTCACGGCGTTGCAATGGCGACATGGCAGGGGCAAAAAATGGCCGAGCTGATCGCCGGAGAAAAGCCGGGAAACCCCTTCATTGGTATTCCATTTCCCGGCGCGCCGCTGGGAATGTATAACGGCAATCCCTGGTTTTTGCCATTCGCCGGAGCATGGTACAAGTTTCTCGATTGGGTGAGCTGACCCTGGAAACAGGCAACCTTAGGACACACTTCTCCCTTCGCGTCTGCGGCATCCTCTTAGCGGGCGATATAGTCCGAGAAGAAGTAGGCGAGCACTCCGAACAGAGCCAGTCCGGAGATGCCATACGCGGTCAGAACCCACGCACCGCGTCCAGCAAAATGCTTTTTGATTGAGGGTTGTATCTGAGTGGGAACTGCCGAGGTACTGCCCGGGGCCCGATCTTCCATACCAGAAAAACCTCCGACGGAAAGATCGTGGCGCAATTATGGTTTGCGTCACGTCTGCCCGGCAAGAGCGCCAGGCAGGACTATCTGACCGCAGATTTTACTACTGTTTGGCGGCCAAAAAGCGAAAAAATGTGAGGTTTATCACGAGCCAATGGTCGGGTAACTCTCGTTGCCCCCAAATCAACCGGAACATAGCTCCGAGGTCATAATCATCAGCAGCTTGATCACGGCGGAGTTTTTCCTAAAACGCCCGTCTTGGGAAGGGTCGCCTTAGGATTTACTATGTAAATTATGCGTCGTTTCCTCTTGCTGATTCTTCTCGCTTGCGCGCCAACCCTACTCCCCTTTGCCCTGGGCCAAACCGACTCCGCTTCCGGTCCTGCCATTCCAGCCCAAGCCAATGGCGACCAAAAGCCCAATTCTGGGACCGTATCGGCCACCGCGTCTACTGAAGCTAAACACGACTACTCACAGGAAGCCTTCGTCGTCGAGCAATATCGCACCACGCTGCGCTTCGAAAGCGATGGCACGGGCCGCAAGGAAACTGTAATGCGCATCCGCGTGCAGAGCGAAGCTGGAGTGCAGCAGTGGGGACAGATTCAGTTCGGCTACAACTCAGCCAATGAGCGCGTCGAGATCGGCTATGTTCGGGTGGTCAAAGCTGATGGAAGCATCATCACGGCAGGCGAGGATGCCCTTCAGGACCTCAGCATGCCCGTCGAGCGTGAAGCTCCCGTCTACACCGATTATCGGCAGAAACACGTCACAGTTCCCGGTCTGCGGCCCGGGGAGCTGCTCGAATACGACATCGTTACCGTGATTCACACTCCCCTTGCACCCAACCAGTTCTGGACCGACTACGATTTCGACAAAACCAACATCATGCTCGATGAAGAGCTCGACATCGATGTGTCCGCCGACCGCCCGGTCAAGCTGAAAAACAAGTCCGGCATGGATCCGAAGATCACCGACGCCAACGGCCGCCGTGTCTACCACTGGACTAATTCTCATCTTCAGCGTGATGACGAGGCAAAAGACAAGAAGAAAAAATGGAAAAATCCTGACGACGATCGTCCCGACGTTCAGCTCACGAGCTTCATGAGTTGGGAACAGATCGGCCGCTGGTACGCGACGCTCGAAAAAGACCGGCGTGCCCCAGCTCCCGAGGTCCGCGCCAAGGCCGAAGAGCTGACTAAAGGCCTGACTAGCGACATGGACAAGATCGAGGCTCTTTACGATTACGTGGCCAGGAATTTCCGCTACGTCAGCTTGTCGCTCGGCCTCGGCCGCTATCAGCCGCACGCCTCAGCCGACGTTCTCCATAATCAGTACGGCGACTGCAAAGACAAGCACACGTTGCTTGCTTCGCTGCTTGAGGCCGAAGGCTTTCACGCGTCATCTGTGCTGATCAACTCGAGCCGCAAGCTCGATCCAGACACTCCTTCGCCCTCGCAATTCGATCATGTGATCACGATGCTGCCGTTAGGATCGGGCAAAAACCAACAGGAAATCTGGATGGATACGACCGCCGAGGTCGCCCCCTTCCGCCTGCTTGCCTATCCATTACGCGACAAGCTTGCCCTCGTCATTCCTGCCAACGGCACGCCTCATCTCGAAAATACTCCCGCCGATACCCCCATGCCCGACACGGAAATTTCCGAGGTCGATGCAAGAATCAACCAGATCGGCAAGCTCGAAGCCCATGTGCACTACACCTTCCGCGGCGATGAAGAACTGATGCTTCGCTCCATCTTCCGCCGCGTGCCGGAGGCACAGTGGCAACGTGTCATCGAGAACGTGAATGCCGGCATGGGAGGGGAAGTCTCCAATGTGAAAATCAGCGATCCGGCCGCGACCCGCGAGCCGTTTACCATGTCGTATGACATTGCGAAGCCGAATTATCTGGATTGGTCGAAGAGAAAATCCGATCTCTTGCTGCCGCTCTGCCAGTTCAATCTGCAGGATTTCGGCAACGGCGATGATCTCGATCCGGCCGTGGATCCGCTAAAGCTCGGTCCCAAGGCCGAGTACGTTTACAAAATCACGCTCGAGCTTTCCGCCCAATACACGGCGCATGCACCTTTGCCGTTTTCACTGAAGCGCGACTACGCCGACTATCAGGCGACGTATAAACTCGACGGAACTGTATTCACCGCCACGCGCACGCTCGATATGCGCCAGGATGAGATTCCCCTTGCTCGCGTGGAAGACTATACCGCTTTTCGCCACGCGGTGATGTCCGATCTCGGCCAGGTTTTGTCCGTCGAAAACACCATCGCAGGGACACCCACTCCCCCGGCAAATATGAAAGCCGACGATCTGATCGAAAGTGGGCGAGCTGCCATCGCTAGTGGGAATTTGCCGTTGGCTGTCGCGGTTCTCAAACGCGCAGCCGATGTCGATCCCAAGAACAAATACGTTTGGAATACTCTGGCCGCGGCTTATCTCGGCATGCGCCAGAACGATGACGCCATCGCCGCGCTCAACAAACAGATCGAAATCAATCCCTACGACGAGTACGCCTACAATGCGCTCGGCCGAGCCTATTGGCAGGAACGCAAGTACGATCAGGCCGCGACCGCATTCAACAAGCAGATCGAAATCAACCCCCTGGACAAATTCGCTCACGCCGGACTCGGCTCGATGTACTCCGAGTGGCGCAAGTATGACCTCGCCGCGCCGGAACTCGAAAAAGCCGCTTCACTTACGCCCGACAACGCAGAGCTACAAGTCACCCTCGGCGACGCCTATTTGAATCTTGGTCAGGACGACAAGGCCCTTGCCACCTTCGACCATGCCATCGAAATCTCAGCCACGCCGCTCGTGTGGAATAACATCGCGTACCAATTGTCGCTGAAGGGCACGCATCTCGATCGAGCCCAGCAATACGCGGAATCGGCGGTCTCGGCCACCACCGCTGCATTGCGCAATCTATCCCTCGACCGGCTTACGCAACAGGATTTGACACTTGTGCCGTCGCTCGTCGCTTATTGGGACACTCTCGGATGGGTCTATTTCAGCAAAGGCGAATACGGCGAGGCAGAAAGATATGTTGCCGCCGCATGGGAATTGGGCCAGCACGGCGAAGTCGGCGACCATCTCGGTCAGATTTATGAGAAGGAGGGCAAGAAAGATCGCGCGCTTGCAACCTACGAACTCGCGCTCGGCGGATTGCGTCCGATTCCGGAGACGCAAGGCCGTATCGACGCTATTCTCAAGAGCGATCATAAGCTCAAGCCAAACGGACAGAGCGCGAAAGAGGAGTTGCAGTCGCTGCGCACGATCGATCTGAGCAGTGCTTCCGAAAAGGCCAAGCTTACCGGCACTGCCGATTTCTTCGTCCTCCTCAGTGGTGGCGCCGGAACTCTGGCAAGAGCGGAAGGCGTGAAATTTATCAGCGGCGACGAAAAACTGAAAATCTTCTCCGATCCTCTCCGTACCGCGCAATACAGCCTCATTTTCCCTGACAACACGCCGGCTAAGATTCTGCGCCGCGGAGTTCTTTCCTGCTCAAGTGCAACCGGAAACTGCTCCTTTACCTTGGTGCTGCCCGACGACGTGAGAACGGCCGACTGACGCGGCCTCGGCCCTTACCTATCAAGATCGAGAGGCACTGCAAATAGGTAGTGGACGGTTTGCTGAAAGTGGCCCTCTACCGCAAAATATTGCATCTTGACGGGTGAATTCAAATCGAGGGACAATCCCTTGCCTTTGGCCCTAGCCTTTGGCTCGTGGCAATTGGAACCTCCCCTCCCAGCCCAGTTTCGAGCCTTCCTTTTGCCGTGACTGGTGTGGCCTCGGGCTATGCGGTAGCCCGGAACAAGGCGGTCCTGCAGAGGAGACATCATGGAAGAACTCAGAGCAACAAGAATAGCCTGCAGCCTGCTTGCCCTTTTCATTGCGACCGCAGTCGCATCATCAGGGCAAACTTTCAAAACCCTGGCGAGCTTCGACGGAACCGATGGCGGCGGCCCTTTCTACGTAACACTCGTTCAAGGTGCGAACGGGAATTTTTTCGGCACAACATATGGGGACGGCGCCAATGATGGTGGTACGGTCTTTGAAGTCAGTCCCGCGGGTAGGATCACCACGCTGTACAACTTTTGCGCTCAAGCCGAGTGTGCCGATGGTTATGAACCCTATGCGGGGGTGGCGCTGGCCACGAACGGAAACTTTTATGGAACCACCGTATCGGGCGGAAGCACTGGATTCGGCAACGTCTTCGAAATCACTCCGGCCGGCAAGCTTACGACGATCTACAGTTTCTGCTACACAAGTTCCACTTGCGATTCCCCTGGCTATAACCCCCACGCAGGCGTCACGCAGGGAAGCAACGGCAACTTCTATGGGACGACTTTTCAAGGAACCAGCAATGATACATACAACGACGGTGCGATCTACGAAATCACAGGCGCCGGCACGATCGAAGGAGTCTTCAACTTCGATATCTACGCTGGCGATGGCGGCGCTCCTTCCGGTGCGCTGGTGCAAGCCAGCAATGGCGACTTCTATGGGACCACTGAAGGCGGCGGGACCAACTTCTATGGCGCCGTTTTTCAGGCGACTCCGGCTCTTAACGTAACCACGCTTTACAGTTTCTGTACCCTGTCGAACTGTGGCGATGGTCAAGAACCGATCGGTGGCGTGATACAAGCCAGCAACGGCAAGTTCTACGGCACCACCGCATACGGCGGCGCGAACGGCGATGGCACCGTTTTTGAAATCAATCTCGCCGGAAAACTGACCACACTCTACAGCTTCTGCTCTCAAACCAATTGCGCCGATGGGGGTATTCCGCAGGCAGGGCTGGTGCAAGCCACCGACGGTAATTTTTACGGGGTCACCTCGAGTTTCGGCAGCAACGGTTCGGGCACCCTTTTTCGAATCACGCCATCCGGAAACCTAAAAGTGCTGCATAGCTTCTGCTCCGAAGCCAATTGCGCCGATGGGGACTCTGCAATTGGTGCGCCGATGCAAGCCACCAACGGCGACCTCTACGGAACGACGGACGGGGGCGGGACCAGCGGCGTGGGGACAATCTACCGCTGGTCGACGGGTCTGGCCCCATTTGTCGAAACGATTCCCACCTCTGGCAAAGTGGGTGCAAGGATTACGATTCTGGGGAATAGTCTGGCGGGCGCAACCAGCGTGACCTTCAATGGCACCGCGGCAAGCTCATTCACAGCAGCAGCGAACGAAATCGAGGTCACCGTGCCGACCGGCGCAACCACCGGCACAGTCCAAGTCGTGACTTCGAATGAAACGCTCAGCAGCAACGTTCCGTTCCAGGTGTTGCCGTGAGGTGAGACCGGAATGAGGATGAAAAACTGCTCTCCAACAAGACGAGTTGTATTCACGAAGGTTTTTATTAAGGGCTCGTTGCAAGGGGCTTTTCACGTTGTACTTCGCGCATACGCTCCCGCCAACCTCAACACCAACTCTTCTCCCCAAGGCGGCCCCGCAATCTGCAGCCCTATCGGCAACCCGGCATTCGAAGTACCGCACGGCACCGAGATCGCCGGCAATCCCCAGACATTAAACGGCCGCGTATTGCGCAGCAGAATCAGCTCCGCCGGCCGCAGAGCCGCTGGATCTTTCTTCAGATCGGCAATCTTCGGCGCGGGAATTGGCGTCGTTGGTGTCACGAGCAAATCGACTTCGGCAAAAATTTCGCCGGCCCGTCGCCGTTCTTCATCCAGCTCGCGCCGCCGCTCAATATATTCCGTCGCCGAAATCTTCTCACCCGAGCGAATCCTCCGCAGCGTCTCCGGCTGATAAAGCTCTGGTGTCCGTGCGACGTTTTCGGCGTGATAGGCAAACGACTCCGCCAGCTGGACCGATCGATCAGTCGGCGGATCGAGCTTCACCTCCCGCACTTCCGCGACCACCGTTCGAATCGTCGCAATCGCGTGTTCAACTGCCGCCTGGACTTCGTCATCGAGATCGTCATAAAAAAACTTGCGCGGAATCCCCACCCGGAGATTTTTCGCGCTCTCATTGCACGCCGAAGCGGAATCGCTCAGCGGAACATTCGCGCTGCATGTATCCAGCGCATCGTAGCCGGCAATTGCCTGTAGAACAAGCGCTGCATCGCCAACGCTCGCCGCGATAGGCCCAACATGGTCGAGTGACCACGAGAGTGGAATGACGCCGCGCGCGGAAACCCTTCCATAAGTCGGTTTCAAACCCACGCATCCGCATAGCGCCGCCGGCTCGCGGATCGATCCCGCCGTGTCTGTGCCAATCGCCGCATAACATAAGCCGGCGGCAACCGCCGCCGCCGATCCTCCGGAAGATCCTCCGGCAATGTGTTCCGCGTTCCGGGGATTGTGAATCTCGCCGAAAAAACTCACCAGAGAGCTCCCGCCATAAGCGAACTCATGCAAATTGTTCTTGCCCACAATCACCGCGCCAGCCTGCCGCAGCCGACGCACCACATCCGCATCTTTTTCCGGCACGCGATTTTCGCACAGCCTGCTCGCCGCCGTCGTTCGCACTCCTGCGGTATCGATCAGATCTTTCAATGCGATCGGAATTCCATGTAGCGGACCGCGCCATTCTCCGCGCACAATCTCAGTCTCTGCTTTCCGCGCCTCGGCCATTGCCGAATCGGCGGTTACGCTAATAAATGCGTTCAGCGTTGGATTGAGTTCTTCAATCCGACCCAGGCACCCGAGCGTCAGCTCGACTGGAGAGATTTCCTTTTTCCGAAGTCGCGGCGCTAGCGCTGAAATTGTTTCCAGGTCTGGCATGGTCGTGACGGTTCATTGTAGCGGCGATTCGACTCCGCTTCCGACGTACTTGCGCAAGGAGTCGTTTTTCGCGAAACCTTCTGCAAAGCAACCTCGCTCTTCGGCCTATAATCGAAAAGGGTCCGTTCACGTCTGGGGAGGGAAAAATGGCGGAGATGACGATCGCGCCGGTGGCAACCCATGGATTTTTTATGGACGGCCGATGGTTCGACGATGGCGACGTCGTCGAGGTCCGCGCTCCTTACGACGGCAGCCTCGTGGGGCGAGTTACGCAGGCGCGCCGCGAACACGCCGAGGCAGCCATTGCCGCTTCTGTCAAAGCTTTTGGCACAACCAAGCGTTTGCCCGCGTTCGAGCGTCAGCGCGTCTTGCGCCGCATCTCGCAGCAACTGGTTGAGCGCCGCGACGAGTTCTCCCGCACGCTGGCGCAGGAGGCCGGCAAGCCGATCCGATTGGCACGCATCGAAGTCGACCGTGCCATTTTCATCTTCAATGTTGCCGCCGAAGAAGCCACGCGCATTTATGGCGAATATCTTCCGCTCGATTGGCAGGAGTTCACCGCCGGACGCTGGGGCATCGTAAAGCGCTACCCGCTTGGTCCTATCGCCGGGATCACGCCATTTAATTTTCCCTTGAATCTGGTCGCCCACAAAGTCGCGCCAGCGATTGCTGCCGGGTGTTCCATGGTTCTGAAGCCTGCGCCGCAAACTCCGCTCTGCGCGCTGCTTCTGGCAGAGTGTGTGCAGCAGGCGGGCTGGCCGGATGGCGGCCTCAATGTTCTGCCGCTTTCCAATGACGACGCCAGCCTCCTCGTCACCGACGATCGCATCAAGCTGATCAGCTTTACCGGTAGCGTGCCTGTCGGCTGGGACATCAAGCGCCGCGCTGGAAAAAAGAAAGTCGCGCTCGAGTTGGGGGGCAATGCCGGCGCAATCATCCACAGCGACGCCGATCTCGATTACGCCGCCGAGCGTTGCATCGCCGGCAGTTTCGGCTACGCCGGACAGACCTGCATCTCGGTCCAGCGCATTCTGGTTGAGCATTCCGTCTACGGCAAATTTACCGATCTTCTGGTGAAGGGTGTCGAAAAACTGAAAACCGGCGATCCTATGGAGGAATCAACCGATCTTGGCCCGCTGATCCGCGAGAGCGATGCGGTCCGCGTCACGCAGTGGATCGACGAAGCGGTTCGCGCTGGGGCTCGCCTGCTGTGCGGCGGCCGCCGCCACGGCTCGATCGTCGAGCCAACCGTGCTCACGGCTACAAAGCCGGAGATGAAAGTGAACTGCCAGGAAATTTTTGGCCCAGTCGTGACGGTCGAGCCTTATCAGAATTTCGACGAAGCGCTTCGTCGCATCAACAATTCCAATTATGGTTTGCAAGCCGGGATCTTTACCCGCGACGCTAAACTGCTCTTCCAGGCATACGACGAATTGGAAGTCGGTGCATTGATTGCCGGCGACATTCCGTCCTTCCGCATCGATCAAATGCCCTACGGCGGCGTGAAGGATTCCGGCATTGGCCGCGAGGGCTTGCGCTACGCCATCGAAGAAATGACCGAACCAAAATTACTGGTGATGAACCTGCGCTGAAATCGGCGGGAGGTGTCTCCCGGGGCGGGATTCCGCCGCCGTTTTGCATTCAGTCTCCTGTTTCTGAATTTTTTTAAAATTTCTCGCTCAAAAATGTCAACGGAACGCGACAACCAGCCTCAAAGTATTTATAATCACGTGTTTCCTTAAATAGCGACTGGAAAATGTGTGGGTATTTTCTTTCTCGCTTTTCATAGACAAATAACAACGCAACTAGGTCGTATCCGCAACATCTGAAACTCGTACGAAGTCATGCCGCAAATTTTTCACCGCAGCACGAATACCCTCTCGCGGGTCACAATTTTCGGCGCAGTATTTCTCGTGGCCGCGCTCGGCTGGGTCGGTTATGAGGTTCAGGGCTCGCCTTACCTTACGTACGCGGGCGTGCGCAAGCCCCAGCCCGTGCCGTTCAGCCATCAGCATCACGTTTCCGGCCTCGGCATCGATTGCCGCTACTGTCATACCTCGGTGGAAGTTTCCAGTTTTGCCGGAATCCCTCCCACCAAGACCTGCATGAACTGCCACTCGCAGATCTGGACCAATGCCGACATGCTCGAGCCGGTTCGCGCCAGCTATCGCTCTGGCGAGTCTTTGCAGTGGACGCGGGTCAACACATTGCCCGATTTTGTCTTTTTCAATCACAGCATTCACGTCACCAAAGGAGTCGGCTGCAATACCTGCCACGGCCCGGTCGATCAGATGCCGCTGATGTACCAGCAGGAATCGCTACAGATGGAGTGGTGTCTAAATTGCCATCGCGCTCCGGAAAAATATCTGCGTCCGCGCGATCAGGTATTCAACATGCGTTACGAGGAGCCCTCCACCACGAAGCCGGTTGTAGTGGATGGGACAAGTTTCACGGATCAGGAAACCCTGGGATCGGCGCTGCTCAAGAAGTATGAAGTTCGCAGCGTTCACGACATTACCAGTTGCAACACGTGCCATCGATGATGAGTTGTTGACGCCGGTATTAGGGTTTTAGCTTTTTGTCATCCTGAGCGCAAAGTTGGACTCGCGAAGCGAAACCAACGCGCAGTCGAAAGATCTTGAGTTTCTGAAATGCTGAGTTTCTGAAATGAACGACCATAAACAAAGCGGCGACGTTTGCCCCTCAAAGCGGGGCAAGCTGAATCTCGATTCCGTCCGCGCGGAAATTGACAAGGCGAACGGCCCCGAATACTGGCGCAGCCTCGAAGAACTCGCCGGCAATCCCGAATTTCAGGAAGCGCTGCATCGCGAATTTCCCAAGGGTGCTTCCGAATGGGTCGAGTCGGTCTCTCGCCGAGGATTCCTCAAAGTGATGGGCGCGTCCATGGCCCTCGCTGGCATGACCGGTTGCGTCAAGCTGCCGCTGGAGCCGATCATTCCTTACGTTCGCCAGCCGGAGGATGTCATTCCCGGCCGCCCCATGTTCTACGCCAGCGCACTGACTCTCGGGGGCTACGCGAGCCCGGTGATCGTGGAAAGCCATCTCGGGCGCCCGACAAAAATTGAAGGCAATCCCCAGCATCCCGCGTCGCTTGGCGGAACCGATATTTTTGCGCAGGCGTCGCTGCTCACCATGTACGATCCCGACCGCTCGCAGAGCGTTACGGAAATGGGTGACCTGCGGTCTTGGCAGAGCTTTGTCAGCGCCATGCGCGGCCCGCTGAATGTGCAGAAAGCCTTGCAAGGTGCGGGCATTCGCATTCTCACACCGACAATCTCTTCGCCTGCGCTCGCCGACCAGATGCGGGCTTTCTTAAAGGCGTATCCGCAGGCGAAGTGGCACGTTTGGGAACCGGTCAATCGCGATAACGTGCTTGAAGGCGCAAAGCTCGCCTTTGGCCAGCCCGTCGAAACCCGCTACGATTTTTCGATGGCCGATGTCATCGTTTCGCTCGACGCCGATTTCCTGTATGCGGGTTTTCCGGGAAATATCCGCTACATCCGCGACTTCGCCGCCCGCCGCAACCCCGATGGCAACATGAACCGGCTGTATGTGATCGAGAGCGGGATGTCGAGCACGGGCGCGAAGGCGGATCATCGGTGGGGGAAGCGGGCGAGCGAGATCCAAGCCCTAGCGCGGCAATTGGCGGAGAACCAGTTCCTGAATCCGCCAGTGGGCGCCAAGGGGATAATCGGCGATATTCCAGGCATCGCCGGTCCGATCGTTCTCGATCTCAACTCGCATCGTGGTTCCAGTGTCGTTGTAGCGGGCGATCACCAGTCGCCTGTCGTGCATGCCTTGGTGCACAAGATCAATGCGGCTCTCGGCAACGTCGGTAAGACCGTTTTCTACACCGACCCGGTCGACGCGAATCCCGTCAATCAGACCGAATCGATCAAAGAGCTCACCGCCGACATCAACTCCGGAAAAGTCGACCTGCTCATCATTCTTGGCGGCAATCCGGCTTACGACGCGCCAGCCGATCTCGACTTCGCCAATGTTCTCAAGAGTGACAAAGTTCCGCTCCGCGTGCACGTCGGCCTCTACAACAACGAAACCGCCGAGCTTTGCCAATGGCATGTGAATCAGGCGCATGAACTCGAAACCTGGGGTGACGCTCGCGCTTACGATGGCACCGTCAGCATCATCCAGCCGCTGATCGCGCCTCTATATAACGGCAAGAGCGCGCTGGAATTTGTGTCGCTGCTTGCCGCGCAAGAGAATGCATCCGGCCACGATCTCGTGCGCGATTATTGGCAGAAGCAGCACAGCGGAGCGGATTTCGAACAGTTCTGGCGCAATTCCCTGCACGATGGCTGGATCGAGGGAACGGCCTTTGCCCCAAAGTCTCTGCAAGCTAAGTCGGAGAACTTTTCGCCCGCTCCGACTGCCGATCCCAGCGCCATCGAGATCAACATCCGCCGCGATCCCACGATCTATGACGGACAATTCTCCAACAACGGCTGGCTGCAGGAATTGCCCAAGCCGATGAACAAGCTCACCTGGGACAATGCCATCCAGCTCGGCCCGAAGATGGCCGAGCGCCTGCAGATCGCTTCCAAAGATGTTCTTGAGCTCGAATTCAACGGCAAAACAGTAAAAGGCGCAGCGTGGATTCAGGCCGGGCTTCCTGATAATTCCATCACCGTGACGCTCGGCTACGGCCGCACTCGCGCCGGCCGCGTCGGCACCGGCTATGGTTTCAACGCCTATCAGCTTCGCACCAGCGCCGCCCTTTGGGGAGCAACCGGTGTGCAGATTCGTAAAACCGGCGACACGTACAACCTCGCCTCCGTGCAGGGCATGCAAAGCATGGATACGCCCGATGGCGGGCATCGCCCGCTCGTCCGCGAGACCACACTGACCGAATACCGCAAAGATCCGAACTTCGCCTTCGACGAAGAAGCCAGCCCCACGCCCGGCCTCTCACTCTACAAACCGTACGACTACAAAGACGAAGCCTATGCCTGGGGCATGGCCATCGATCTCAATAAGTGCGTCGGCTGCAACAACTGCATGCTGGCCTGCCAGTCGGAAAATAACATCGCCGTGGTTGGCAAAGAACAAACCGAAATTGGGCGTCACATGCACTGGATTCGTGTCGATGCTTACTACCAGGGCGACCGCGACAATCCCAAAGCGTTTTTCCAGCCGGTGCCTTGTATGCAGTGCGAAGATGCGCCCTGCGAGCTGGTCTGCCCGGTGGGCGCGACCAATCATTCGAGCGAAGGCTTGAACGACATGGTTTACAACCGTTGCGTCGGCACGCGCTATTGCTCGAACAACTGTCCTTACAAGGTGCGGCGGTTCAATTTCTTCCTGTTCCAGGATTGGACCACCCCGCAATACAAGATGATGCGCAACCCCGATGTAAGTGTGCGCAGCCGCGGGGTCATGGAAAAGTGCACGTATTGCATCCAGCGCATTACCGAGCACCGCATCGACGCCGAAACCGCTTCCGTGCGCAAGGAAATCAAGATCAAAGATGGCGAGTTGCAAACCGCCTGCCAGCAGTCGTGCCCGGCAAACGCGATCGTGTTCGGCAACATTAACGATCCGGAAAGCCAGGTCTCAAAGCTGAAAGCAAAGTCGCTGAATTACAGCCTGCTGGGCGATCTGGGGACGCGCCCGCGCACTACGTATCTGGCCGAGGTTCGCAATCCGAACCCGGAGTTGGAGAGCTGATTTGAAAGGGCACGGTTTCAGCCGTACCGAAAGAGTGTCAATGGAATCTGGGGCTTTGGCCCTGGCATAGCATGAGCGACGAATACAAAATGACGGCGACCACGACCGCTCCGGTCATCGAGCCCGGCCACACATTTGCCTCGGTCACCGATAAGATCAGCTCGATCGTTCTTACCCGGCCTGCGTCGAACGGATGGTTCCTGGGCTTCGGCATCGCCTTCCTCGCGACCATGATGTTGCTCTATGCCATCGGCTATCTTTTCATCCGTGGCGTAGGCATATGGGGTATCACGATTCCCATCGGCTGGGGCTTCGCCATCGTCAACTTCGTTTGGTGGATCGGAATCGGCCACGCCGGCACGCTGATCTCCGCCATTCTTCTGTTGCTTCGTCAGTCCTGGCGCAATTCCATCAATCGCTTCGCTGAAGCCATGACGCTATTTGCCGTTTCCTGCGCCGGACTGTTCCCCTTGCTTCACGTCGGCCGTCCTTGGCTCGCCTACTGGCTCTTTCCATATCCCAGCACCATGGGCGTTTGGCCGCAATTCCGCAGTCCGCTCATGTGGGACGTTTTCGCCGTCTCGACCTACGCGACGATTTCTCTGCTCTTCTGGTTCATGGGCCTGATTCCCGATTTCGGCACGCTCCGAGACCGCGCAACGAACCCATGGATTCGCCTGGTCTACGGCATGCTTGCTATGGGCTGGCGAGGATCGGCACGGCACTGGCATCGCTACGAGACCGCCTACTTGCTTCTCGCCGGTCTCGCCACTCCGCTGGTGCTTTCCGTTCACACCGTTGTGAGCTTTGACTTTGCCGTCGGCATCGTTCCCGGCTGGCACACCACCATCTTTCCGCCGTACTTCGTCGCCGGCGCCATTTATTCCGGCTTTGCTATGGTGCTGATGCTTGCCATCCCCATCCGCAAAATCTACGGCCTCGAAGATTTCATCACTTCGCGCCACCTGCAAAATTCGGCCAAGGTCATGCTTGCCACGGGATTAATTGTCGCCTACGGCTACGGCATAGAAGCTTTCATGGGATGGTACAGCGGCGAGAGCTATGACGCTTTTCTGCTGTGGAACAGGCTACACGGCCCATATGCCCCGTGGTATTGGTCGCTGCTGGCCTGCAATATTTTTATTCCGCAGTTGCTTTGGATCCGCAAGCTGCGCACGAGTCCGCTGGCTTTGTTCCTTATTTCTTTCGTGATTCTCATCGGGATGTGGCTGGAGCGCTTCATCATCGTCGTCGTCAGCCTCAGTCGCGATTTCCTCAACTCCTCCTGGGGACAGTACTACCCCACGCGCTGGGACTGGATGACGTATTTCGGCACGATCGGAATGTTCCTCGCAGCTATGTTCCTGTTCTGCCGCTTGCTGCCCATGATTTCGATCTTTGAAATGCGTACCCTTCTGCCGCAGGCGGAAGGCAAAGCTGCGGAGGCGGCGGAGTAACAGTAATGAAACGCGACCCCATCTACGGAATCATGGCGGAATTCGACACGCCGACCGCCCTGCTCGAGGCTGCGCGCCGCACCTATCAGGCGGGATATAAAAAGATCGACGCCTACAGCCCATTTCCGATCGAAGGTCTAGCAGAAGAAATTGGTTTCGAACACAATGCCGTAGCTCTCGTTGTTTTGATCTGCGGCATCATCGGCGCATGCACGGGATATCTTTTGCAGTATTGGTGCGATGCTGTTACCTACCCCCTTAACATTGGCGGCCGGCCTTATAACTCGTGGCCGTCGTTCATCGTCATTACGTTCGAATTGACCATTTTGTTCGGCGGCATCTCCGCTCTGCTCGGCATGTTGGCTCTCAATGGCTTGCCCATGCCGTATCATCCGGTGTTCAACGTGCCGCGGTTTTCCTCCGCATCGAAAGACCGCTTTTTCCTGATCGTGTTCTCGTCCGACAAACAATATGACGCCTCCGCCACGCGCAGGTTCCTTGAAGGTCTGCAGCCGCGTTCGATTTCGGAGGTGCCCAGCTAATGCCGCGCCTTCGCAAGAATTCGCGCAGGGACAGCCGCCCCCGGCTGTCCGGTCGAGCGAAGCTCGATGCTTTATCCGCGGTGGTGTTGTTGCTTCTGACCATCGCTCTCTCTTCCGCTTGCCGCCTCGATATGCACGTGCAGCCCAAGCAGAATCCGTTCTCGCGCAGCGACTTCTTTCCCGACCAGCGCTCCGAACGCCCGCTGGTCGAGGGCACGGTCGCCCGCAGCCAGTTGTATGAGGACACTTATCCTTACACCGGCAGGATCGGTGGCAATTTTGGCGACTATATGCCGTTCCCTCTCACCAAGGAAGTGATGGAGCGCGGCCGCGAGCGGTACAACATTTATTGTTCGCCCTGCCACTCTTTGCTTGGCGACGGCAAGGGGTTTGTGCCTTCGCGCGGTTTC
This sequence comes from Candidatus Sulfotelmatobacter sp., assembly GCA_030041415.1. GTDB lineage: Bacteria > Acidobacteriota > Terriglobia > Terriglobales > Acidobacteriaceae > Sulfotelmatobacter. The sequence goes on along the minus strand of JASHNX010000176.1, from coordinate 8,211 downwards.
TCGCGCATGCCGCCCTCCTACCACACGCCGCGCCTCGAAAAAGCTCCGCTTGGCTATTTATTCGACGTGATCACGAACGGCTACGGCATCATGCCCGATTACCGGTCTCAGATCGCCGCCGAAGACCGCTGGAAGATCGTGGCCTATGTTCGCGCGCTTCAACTCAGCCAGAATGCAACCAAAGCGGATGTTCCTCCGGGACAAGCCATCCCTTCGGAGCCGCCGAAGTTCGTGACTCCGATCGGCAGCGGTGCAACGCTTCCAGCGGAAGCCGCGCCAGCTTCAAGTTCTGCGGAAGGAGAGCGTCAATGAGCGCCGCACGGGCTAATCATCTCGACCTCTCGCCCCCGCCGATCGTGAAAAAGATGTCCCAGCGTTCACTGGCGGTCGGCATTCTGTTCGGGCTTGGCGCAGTTGCGCTGGCGTTCCTGAGGCCTGAGGAGTTTTATCGCGGCTACCTGCTGGGTTTCATGTGCTGGCTGGGAGTGGCGCTGGGCTCGATGGCGATCCTGATGATCCGCCATCTTACCGGCGGCGGGTGGGGCACCATAATTCGCCGCATTCTGGGCGCGGCCATGCGCACGCTTCCTCTGCTCGCGATCCTGTTCATCCCGGTGATTCTCGGCATTCATCACCTTTATATCTGGGCGCAGCCGCTCAACAATATCGAGAACAAGCATCTTCGCGAGCATCTCGAGCAGATTACCAGGAGCTATCTCACGACCAACGGTTTCGTCATGCGGGCGATCATCTATTTCGCCATCTGGAACGTATGCTCGTTCCTGTTGTCAAAATGGTCCGCGCAAACCGATGACGCCAGCGCCCCCAACAACAGTCAACGATTTAAGGCGGTGGCCGGTCCCGGATTGATTCTCTACGCGTTCACTATTTCATTCGCCGCAATCGACTGGATCATGTCGCTCGACCCGAGCTGGATTTCCACCATCTTCGGACTGATCATTCTCATCGGCGAGATTCTGTCGGCCATGTGCTTCGCGGTCGTGGTCGAGCGAATTCTGTTCAACTACAAGCCCATGTCGGAACTGCTCCGGCCCGATTTCGTGCATGACCACGGCAAGTGGATGCTCGCCTTTGTCATGGTCTGGGCCTATTTTTCATTCTCGCAATGGTTGATCATCTGGGCGGGAAATCTGCCCTCCGAGATTTCTTTTTACCTGAAGCGCCTGAGCGGAGGCTGGGGATGGATCGGCCTGTCGCTTGTACTGTTCCATTTCGCCGTGCCTTTCGCCATCCTGCTTTCCCGCCCCTTTAAGCGCAATATACGGAAGCTGGTTTGGGTGGCAGTCTGGCTGATCCTGATGCGCTACGTCGATCTTTTCTGGATCATCGAACCGAATTTTTCGAAAACGATTTCGCTGACTGTCGCCGACGTCGTTGTGCCGGTGGCCATCGGCGGAATCTGGCTCTGGTATTTTTTCCGCAATCTGGCTGCGCTGCCACTGGTGCCGGCCTATGACCAGGACGCCCACGAGGTTTTGCAGCCCGAGCATGCCGGGCATGCCGGATAAGACGCGCCGGATGGGAAACGCGAGATGAGCGACGAGAACATGAAACACGAGAACACAAACCACGGCGGCTTCGAGCGCCAGGATTTGAGTCCGGCTTCGCTCGTCTATTTCTTCCTGAGTCTTGCCGTTTTCGTCGTGATCTCGATTTTCCTGCTTAAAGGATTTTTCGCTTATCTTGACTACCGCGAGAAGGCGAGCGAGCAACCCGTGAATCCGTTGGTCAAGCAGGTTCCCAAGGATACGCGCCACGTCGCGCCGGGCTATCCGCAAACTGCCTTCCCCAATCCGAGACTGGAAGTGGATGAGCGCGGCCAACTCGGAAGTTTTTTGCTGAACCAGGACAACATTCTTTACAGCTATGGCTGGGTCGATGAGAAAGCGGGCGTTGTGCACATCCCGATCGAGCGCGCGATGGACCTCCTGGTGCAACGTGGATTACCGGTGCTTCCCCAGGCAGGCCAGTCCGCCGACGCGACGCGAAATAGCTTAGCGGCCAACGCGCCGCAGGGTGCCAAAAGCAAAAAGCAGTGATTCGCAAGAAACACAATTCGATTTCCGCTGCAGGGGCCGTCTTCGGCGTCGTGATACTTTCGCTTTGCGCTTCCGCGCAGATCAATAGCGGCATTACCTCACCGCCGGTCAACGAGCGTCCTCCGCTTTTGCAGAATGTCGGTATCGAGCAACACCTCGATGCCCAGATTCCTCCGGATCTCGCCTTCGTCGACGATGCCGGCAATCCCGTGAAGGTCGGCGATTATTTCGGGCGTAAGCCGCTGATTCTCAATCTGGTGTATTTCAACTGCACCATGCTGTGTGGCGAGGAGTTGGCCGGACTCTCGAGCGCCATGCGCCTTATCAAATTCGATGTCGGCAATGAGTTCGACGTGATCACAGTCAGCTTCGATCCCCGCGAAACGCCGGCCATGGCCGCCACGAAAAAGAAGGATTATGTTGGCCGCTACGGCCGCGCCAACGCCGCTGCGGGCTGGCATTTTCTCACCGGCCAGCCGACCGCGATCGACGCTTTAACGAAGGCCGTCGGCTTTCAATATCAGTACGATCCCAAGACCAACCAGTACGCGCATGCCACCGCCATCATGGTGCTCACGCCCCAGGGACGGATCTCGCGCTATCTTTATGGCGTCGATTTCCCACCGAAAGATTTGCGGCTGGGACTGGTTGAGGCTTCGCAGGAGAAAATCGGCAACCCGGTCGACGCTGTGTTGCTCTACTGCTACCACTACAATCCCGCGACCGGAAAATACGGCGCAGTCATCAACAACATCCTGCGCCTGGCTGGCGCGGTTACGATTCTGATCATTGGCGGAATGATCCTGGTTCTGTGGCGGCTGGACCGCGCCACGGCGAGGAAGGCAGAAAGCAAGATAACTACGTATGCTCAATAATTTTCCATTATGGCCGGAGCAGGCCTCCACGCTTGCCCATCGCGTGGACGCGCTCTACATCTTCCTGCTGGTCATCACTGGAACGATGGCCCTTCTGGTCTGCACCCTGGTGATCTTTTTCGCCGCCCGCTTCCGCCATCGTCCTGGTGTTCGCGCCGAGCAGATCGAAGGCTCGGACGCACTTGAGATCACCTGGAGCGTAATCCCCTTATTCATTTTTATGGCGATTTTTGTTTGGGGCGCCGTGGTTTATTTCAGGGAACGTACGCCTCCCGCTGACTCGACTGAAGTTTATGTCGTCGCGAAACAATGGATGTGGAAGGTGGAACACGCCGAGGGCCAGCGCGAAATCAACGAACTGCACGTTCCTGTCGGCCGCGACGTCAAGCTCATCATGACCTCGCAGGATGTGATTCACAGCTTTTACATTCCGGCATTCCGCATCAAGCAGGACGTGCTTCCCGGCCGTTACACGGTTGAGTGGTTTCATGCTACGAAGCCGGGCGTGTATCACCTATTCTGCGCAGAGTATTGCGGCACGCAACACTCCGGCATGGTAGGCTCGATCGTTGTGATGGAACCTGCGCAGTACGAGGCCTGGGTGAGTGGCAATCCCAGCGGTCCTCTCTCCGTGTCCGGCGAAAAGACTTTTGCCGAGCTTGGCTGCAGCACTTGCCACCGCCCCGATATGCAGGGCCGCGGGCCGAACCTGCAAGGCGTCTACGGCAAGTCGGTGCAGCTTGAAGATGGGCGCACCGTGACCGCCGACGAAAATTACCTGCGCGAGTGCATCCTCGATCCAGGATCTCGGCGTGTCAAGGGGTACCAGCCCATCATGCCCACGTTTCAGGGATTGGTGACCGATGAACAAATCAACGAACTGGTCGCCTATATCAAGTCGCTTGGGGATAATCAATCCGGCGCGAAGACCACTACCCGCGCCGCCTCACAACTTAGCGGCAACGCTCAACCCAGTGGAAATCAGGTGCAATGAGTATGGAGATCGCGATCCCTCAACCCGTTGAACGCGAAAATTATTTGAACAAGGAATACGGAGCCTTGTCGTGGCTGCTGACCACCGACCACAAGCGCATCGCGCTGCTCTATCTGGTTTCGATTACTTTTTTCTTTTTTATCGGTGGTTTCTTCGCCCTACTGATCCGTCTCGAATTGTTGACTCCCGCCGGCGATCTTGTGCAGGCCGATACCTATAACAAGCTGTTCACCATGCACGGAATGGTCATGGTGTTTTTCTTCCTCATCCCATCCATCCCCGCCGTGCTGGGCAACTTTCTCGTTCCCATGATGATCGGCGCGAAGGATCTCGCCTTCCCGCGCATCAACCTGCTGAGCTGGTATCTCTACATCATCGGCGGCGCACTCATGCTGCACTGCATGTTGACCGGGGGCGTCGATACCGGCTGGACGTTCTACACTCCGTTCAGTACCAACTTTACGAATACAAAAATAGTTGAAGCCGGCATCGCTATTTTCATCGCCGGTTTCTCTTCTATCCTCACGGGCTTGAATTTCGTGGTGACCATTCACCGCATGCGCGCACCCGGCATGACCTGGTCGCGCTTGCCTCTGTTTATCTGGGCTCACTACGCCACCAGCATCATTCAGCTTCTCGGCACGCCGGTAATCGCCATCACGATCGTCCTGGTCGCGGCCGAACGCGCTCTGCATCTCGGCATTTTCGATCCCAAACTCGGGGGCGATCCGCTTCTCTTCCAACACCTGTTCTGGTTTTACTCGCATCCCGCCGTCTACATCATGATTCTGCCCTCGATGGGCGTGGTCACCGAAATCATCGCCTGTTTCTCGCGCAAGCGGATCTTCGGTTACAGCTTCGTGGCATTTTCGTCGATCGCCATTGCCGTCTTTGGCTTCCTAGTCTGGGCGCACCACATGTTCGTGGCGGGAATTTCCGTCTACTCTGCGCTCGTCTTCTCTTTCCTGAGCTACTCCGTCGCCTTGCCGTCGGCGATCAAGGTCTTCAACTGGACCGCGACACTATACAAAGGCTCCATTCGCTACGATGCGCCGATGCTCTACGCCTTCGGCTTTCTCGGGCTGTTCACCATTGGCGGGCTCACGGGCTTGTTTCTCGCCGCGCTCGGCATCGACGTACACGTAACCGATACATACTTCGTCGTCGCCCATTTCCACTACATTATGGTCGGAGGCGCGGTCATGGGCTATCTCGGCGGCATGCACTTCTGGTGGCCCAAGATTTCCGGCAGGCTTTACCCCGAGGGCTGGGCGCGCCTGGCTGCGCTGATCGTCTTCATCGGATTCAATCTCACGTTCTTCCCGCAATTCATTCTGGGCTACATGGGCATGCCTCGCCGCTACTACGATTACAGCCACATGCCGGAATTTCAGGTTTTGCACGTGCTTTCCACTGCGGGCTCAACTGTGTTGGGAGTGGGTTATCTGTTGCCCATGGTTTATTTCCTCTGGTCGATGCGCTACGGAAAGCCCGCATCCGACAATCCGTGGAATGCTGCCGGGCTGGAATGGAAGACCGCTTCTCCGCCACCGACTTTCAACTTCGATGAGGAGCCAGTCGTGACCTGGGAAGCTTACAACTATGAAGAGTTGGACGCCCCGCCGCACAAGCAGGAGGTCACCGTTGGCTGATAGCAGCACAATCATGGGGCTTCATCAGGAAGAAGAGCATCACCCCGAGCTTTTGCACCACTTTGCGGAAGCCGGCCAGCAGCGCGATGCCGCCAGTCTCGGCATGTGGGTTTTTCTGGCCACTGAGGTGATGTTCTTCGGCGGAATGTTTTGCGCCTATCTGGTTTATCGCCATTGGTACTTCGGCGATTTTGGCGCAGCCAGCAAGTCGATCGATGCCACGCTCGGCGCGACCAATACCGCGGTGCTCATCTGCAGCAGCTTGACGGTGGTTCTAGCGGTTTGGGCGGCGCAGACCGCGCGCCGCGCTTTGCTAATCGGCATGCTCGTATTTACCATGCTCTTCGGCCTCGCCTTCCTCGGCATCAAGAGCAAGGAGTACTACGACAAATTTGAAGAGCACCACGTTCCCGGCGCTTCCTTCAATTTCGATCATGTGCCGGTTCCGGGCCATCCCGGCGAGTATGCCAACCCGCGCCATGCCGAAATATTTTTCTCACTCTACTTCGTAATGACTGGCCTTCACGCCCTGCACATGATCATCGGCCTCGGTATCTTCACCGGGCTGCTGGTCATGGCGTGGAAGGGTCGTTTTACGCCCGAATATCACACTCCCGTCGAGATTGGCGGGTTGTATTGGCACTTCGTCGATATTGTTTGGATTTACCTGTTCCCGTTGCTTTACCTGATTGACCGGCATCCGTGAGGACGACTGTATGACTGGACACGAATCCGCCAAATCGCCGTTGAAGATGTATTTCGCCGTTTGGGCGGCATTGCTTATGTTTACGTTCATTACGTACAAAGTGGCTTTTATCGAACTGGGCCCGTTCAACGCGGTAGTTGCTCTGGTCATCGCCACGCTGAAAGCGACTTTGGTGGCGCTTTTCTTCATGCACGTCTGGCATGCCGGCGAACGGCTCATCAAAGTGGTCGTTGGCGGAGTGGTGTTCTTCCTGCTTCTTCTCTTGACCTTGACGATGGCTGACTACCTGACGCGCCCCTGGAGCTAAGGTTGAACGTGTAAGCTACGGCGTGAGCAGCCATGCCAATCCCAGATCCTCCGCTCGTACACGTGCAAAAGGTTGACGCAAGCCGGGCCCGCACTGCAGAGCCCGATTTCTCCGGCGCCCAAGCCCTCTCCGAATCTCTGCGCCGAAAAATATCAGGCGATGTTCGCTTCGACCGCGCTGCCCGCGCCCTCTACGCTACCGACGGCTCGAACTACCGCCAGGTTCCCATCGGCGTGGTTTTTCCGCGCGACAATGACGACGTTATTGCCACCGTTGCGCTCTGCCGCGAATTCGGCGCGCCGCTTCTCTGCCGTGGCGCAGGAACATCGCTTGCCGGACAGTGCTGCAACGTCGCTGTGGTTCTCGAATTCTCGAAGTACATGTCGAAGATTCTCGAGATTGACCCCGCGCGCCGCATCGCTCGCGTGCAGCCCGGAGTCGTGCTTGATAGCCTTCGTGCTGCCGCCGAAAAACATCACCTGACGTTTGCCCCCGACCCGGCCACGCATGACCGCTGCACCCTCGGCGGCATGATCGGCAACAACTCCTGCGGAGTTCACTCCGTCATGGGAGGCAAGACCGACGACAATATCGAAGCCCTGGAAATTCTGACCTATGACGGCCTACGCCTGCGTGTTGGCCAAAACCTCATCGAACCATGTGGGGGCAACCGTCCTCGAGTGGGCCAAATTCAAACCTCCCTCCAGCAAATTGCTCACCGCTACGGCGACATCGTCCGCCAGAAATTTCCCAGCATTCCTCGCCGCGTGTCGGGCTATAACCTGAATTGGCTTCTCCCCGAAAACGGCTTCCACGTCGCCCGCGCTCTTGTAGGCTCCGAGGGTACCTGCGTCACGATTCTGGAAGCTACCTGCCGCCTAGTCGAGAGCCCGCCGGAACGCGTCTTGCTCGTGCTCGGATATCCCGATATCTACCAGTGTGCCGACCACGTGCCCAAAATCATGCAGCACAAGCCGATCGGTCTCGAAGGCTTCGACGATCTTCTTGTCCACTACACGCGGCTCAAAAAAATCAACTCCGAGGGCCTCGCGCTCCTTCCCGAAGGCGGCGGATGGCTGATGGTCGAGTTTGGTGCGCAAACAGCGCCGGAAGCCGAATCTCAAGCGCGTCACTTGATGGAATCGCTGGGACGAACTTCAACGGCGCCGCAAATGCACCTTTATGTTGAAAAAGCAAAGCAGAAGCGCATTTGGGAGGTTCGTGAATCCGCGCTCGGCGCAACCTCGCACGTTGTCGGAGAGCCCATCAACTGGGAAGGTTGGGAGGACGCAGCCGTCGCGCCTGAAAAACTCGGCGGTTATCTCCGCGATCTGCGCAAGATGTTCGCGGCATACGGCTACAAAGGCTCTCTCTATGGACATTTCGGCCACGGTTGCGTTCACACCCGCATCAACTTCGATCTGCAATCGAGAGACGGCATCGCCAAATTTCGCAAATTTATGGAGGAAGCCGCCGATCTCGTCGTCGGCTACGGCGGCTCGATTTCCGGCGAGCACGGCGACGGCCAAGCCCGCGGCGAGCTTCTTCCCAAAATGTTCGGCCCCGAATTAATGCAAGCCTTCCGCGAATTCAAGTCCGTGTGGGATTCCGCATGGA
>JASHNX010000175.1 GCA_030041415.1 Candidatus Sulfotelmatobacter sp. | reverse complement strand
TTCTGCATGATGTTCGACAAATACCGGTACTCGCCGCGAATGTAGATGTATCCGCTCTTCGCCCCAACCGCCAAAGCCGCAATCATCACACCTTCGATCACTGAGTGCGGATCATGCTCGAAAATCAACCGGTCTTTGCATGTGCCCGGCTCGCTTTCATCGCCGTTGCACAGCACGTATTTCGGCTTTGCCGACTGCTTGGGCACAAACGACCACTTCATCCCCGTCGAAAACCCCGCGCCGCCGCGCCCGCGCAGCCCGGAATTCTTTACCTCATTGATAATGGCGTCCGACTCCATCCCAAGCGCCTTGCGCACGGCCTTGTAGCCGTCGAGCTCGAGATAGCGATCGATGTCGGTCGCGCCCATGCCAAAGCGCTTCGACACGACCTTCACTTCATCGGGATGGGAAACCAGATCTGCCATTGAGTAATTGGGAAATTGTGTAATTGAGGAATTGAAAAATTCGCTTTTCAATTACTCAATCACCAAATTACAGAATTACTGAATTTCTTAACCATGCTTGTAACTGTCGAGAATCTTGTCGATTTTGTCCACGCTTAGGTTCTCGTGAAAGTCATAGTTCACCTGCGCCGCCGGTGCCCAGCTGCACGCTCCAATGCACTCCACTTCTTCCAATGAAAACAATCCGTCCGGCGTTGTTCCTTTATTCCCGACGCCCAGTCTCTTCTTGCAATGATGCAGAATCTCTTCTCCGCCGCGCACCATGCAGCTGATATTCGTGCACACCTGCACATTGAACTTTCCCCGCGGCTTGGTGGTCAGCATCGAGTAGTAGCTGATTACGTTGCGCACTTCGAGCTCAGTTAAATCCAATCTTCCGGCAATCTCCCCGATGACTTCGTCGCTCAAAAATCCAACTTCATCCTGCGCATAAAGCAGCGTCGGTACCAGCGCCGACCGCTTCGTGGGGTAGTGCGGCACCATCTCCGCAAACCGCGTCTCGAACTCGTCAGAAAACTTCACCGGTCGATCTCTCCCAGCACAATATCGATGCTCCCAATCGCTGCGACCACGTCCGCGATCAGCCCGCCCTCGCACATCTTCGGCAGCGTCTGCAGATTCGCCAGGCACGCCGCCCGCATGTGCACTCGATACGGTTTCGCCGTGCCGTCGCTCACCACGTAATATCCCATTTCGCCACGCGGCGATTCCACGGCCTGATACACCTCGCCCGCTGGAACCGCAAACCCCTCGGTAATAATCTTGAAGTGATAGATGAGCGCCTCCATCTGCGTCTTCATCTTTTCCCGGTCGGGCAGCACAATGCCTGGCGCGTTCGCCTTCACCGGTCCTTCCGGCATCCCGTCCAGCGCCTGCCGCACGATTCCGATCGATTCGCGCAGTTCCGCCACGCGGCACAGATAGCGCGCGAACACATCTCCTTCTTGCCGCACCGGCACATTGAACTTGAACTTCTCATAGCTCGAATACGGCATATCCCGCCGCAAATCGATATCCACGCCGCTGCCGCGCAGCGTCGGTCCGCTCGCGCATAGGCCAATGGCATCTTCCGCGGTCATCCGCGCCACACCCTTCGTTCGCATCATCCAGATGGGATTTCCCGTCAGCAGGTTCTCGTACTCATCTACCCTGTCCGGAAAATACCCGGCGAACGTACGCACACGATCAAAGAAGTCCAGAGGCGGTTCAAGCGCAAGTCCACCGATCCGGAAATAAGAAGTCATCATGCGCTGCCCGCTAACCGCCTCGAACAGCCGCAGAATCTCCTCGCGCTCGCGGAAGCAATACAGGAACACCGTCATCGCGCCGATATCGAGCGCATGTGTGCCCAGCCACACGAGATGCGAATTGATGCGCGTCAATTCGTTCATTAGCACCCGCACCCACTGCGCCTTCGGCGGAATCTCCAGCCCCAGCAGCTTTTCTACCGCCAGCACATAGCACAGATTGTTGGTCATTGGACACAGGTAATCGATGCGGTCCGTTAGCGGCACCACCTGCTGGTAAAACTTCGCTTCACACGTCTTCTCAATCCCCGTGTGCAGGTATCCGATGTCGGGCATCAGCCTCACCACGGTTTCGCCGTCGATCTCCAGCAACACCCGTAACACCCCGTGCGTCGACGGATGTTGCGGTCCCATGTTCAGGATCATCGTGCGATCCTGCGCGGGTTCCAGTACTGGCGTTGGTGTCAGATGCGCCATGAACCTACCGGTATCCTTCGACCGGATAATCCTTCCGCAGCGGATGCCCTTCCCAATCCTCCGGCATCAGCAGCCGCCTCAAATACGGATGTCCGCTGAACCGAATCCCAAACAGATCGAAAACTTCGCGCTCGAAATAATTCGCTCCCGGCCACACCGGCGTCACTGAATCTACGACGGGGCTGGCGCCGTCGAGCTTCACTTTCAGTCGCACGCGCTCTTTCTTAGGGATCGAAAGCAGGTGATAAACAACTTCGAAACGCGGCTCGGCAGGAAACCAGTCAACGCAGGTCAGATCGGAAAGAAAGTTGAACGCGCACTCCGCGTCATCTCGCAGCAGCGCGCAAGCCTCGCGCACGCTCGACCGGTCCACGTAGATCGTCATCTCATCGCGGTCGAACTTCACCCCGGTGACCGATCCGGGATTCCACGCCAATAGCTTCGCGACCGCCGGGTGACCCTTCAGTTGTTCAAGATCGCTGATCGCAGGAGCCAAAGGCATTTAACGCGTTCTCCCGCGCATGGCGTCAGGACCCCAGTCGAGCACGCCCTTCTTCCATATATAAAAGAATCCCACCAGAACGATCGCGATATAAACGAACATCTCCCACAGCCCAAAGTGCTTCAGGTCGCGCAGAATGACCGCCCACGGATAAAGAAAAACCGCCTCAATGTCGAAAAGAATGAACAGCATTGCAACCAGGTAGAACTGCACAGAAAATCGCCCGCGGGCATCTCCCACTGGCGTCATTCCGGATTCATAGGGGGCCATCTTGGCCCGGGTGGGTTTGCGCTGCCCAACTATCCAGGAAAGGGTGATAATCGCGGTCGCAATCAGGCTCGCCAGAAGAATATGGATGAGAAACGGCAGGTAGCGAGCAAAGTAATTGTCCGGCATAGGAGGAGCTATATATAATTCGCGCGAAGTGATGATAAACATTCTAGATTAGGTCTGGTGCGCGAGAGTGTCAAGAGAAGGCGCGCCCTTTTTGCAAATTTGGGAAAGGAGAAAAAAGAAATTGTGTAATTGGGAAATTTCGTAATTGAATAATTGAAAAACCGTTGACTTGCGGCAGGATCGCCACGGCCACCACAGCTCCAAACGACGCTGGTTTTCAAATTACTCGATTACCAAATTTCGAAATTGCTCAATCCTCTATGATTTTCGGCTTCAATACCGACGTTAAGCACGGCGACACCATCTATCACGTGCAAAGCGAAGCTCGTGAAAACGAGAAGCTTCTGCAGACCCAGGTTTTCGTGCGTGGGCGTTGCATCGGCAAGAAAGCCATCTCTTACGCCGATTCCTCGCTCCAGCCCGGCTTCAGCGATCTGCAAAAAGAACAGCAGTTGCGCGAACAACACCGCCTCGTGCTCGAAGCCATCAAGGCTGGCAAACTCGAGAGCGTTTTCGACAAGGCCGAAGGGGAAAATCTCGCGGCCATCAAGCAACTCGACGTGCAATGGGAAAACGCCGGTTCCATTCACGCCAATCGCAATCTCACCATGCAGCTGCGCGTTACGGAATCCGGAGCCGCCGTAGCCAGCGCCCGGCTAACTTTCCGTTTTGCTCGCCCGGATGCTCCACCTTTCTATACTCAGGCCGTCACAGATTCCGGCGGGGGCGCGGTCATTTCCTTCGAAGTGGAAGAATCCGCTTTGCCCGATGCTTCCATCATGGTCCAGGCCAATCACGAAGGCCGCACCGTAACGCGTAAATTTGCCCTGAGAAAAGCGGAATAGCTGGGTCTGGGTCTGGGACTTTCGGCTCTATCCAACAAGGACTTTTGGCCTCTCGCGCAGCTACAGGCTTTCCTGTATAAGAACTCTCAAAGCGATGGGAGAAAAGCCATCCGCTTCCCCCCTTAATTTCCCCCGTAGGAGTTTCCCCCAAAGCCGTTCCCCCTAAATTCAGCTCAATTTTGCCAATTAAAGGGTGCCGTCTCTCTATGAGCAGACTAAGTTTTTGCCACATCGCACTGGCCGCGTTCATTTCCATCTGCCTGGTTGCCTGCGGCGGATCAGGATCACCTTCTGTAACCACAACCGGCCCCTCTCCAGTCACTTACACTGTGGGCGGTAGTGTCTCTGGTCTCGCTGGCTCGGGCTTGGTTCTACAAAACAACGGCGGAGAGAATCTGGCCGTCAGCAAAGCCGGATCGTTCACGTTTCCCACTCATGTTTCCAGTGGCTCACCTTATAAGGTGACGGTGTTGACCCAGCCCTCCAACCCCACGCAAGTGTGTGTAGTCTCGGATGGCAGCGGAACGGCCAAGGCCAATGTGACGGTTGAAATTTCCTGCACAACTTCAACCTACAATGTTTCTGGTACGGTACAGGGTCTCGTGGGCACAGGTCTGGTCCTGCAAGATAACCTCAGTGATAGCCTGACGATCAGCTCGAACGGCGCCTTCGCTTTCTCTACGGCGATCGCGGGCGGCAGCGCCTACAACGTCACCGTCCTCCAGCAGCCGTTGACCCCCGCCCAAACTTGCTCGCCTACCAACTCCACTGGAACCATCAACGCCAATGTAACCACCGTTAAAATCACCTGCACCAACGACGAACCCGTGGGTGATTGGGTCTGGGTCAGTGGGGCCGACATCCCAAATCAGCTCGGTTCTTATGGAACCGTAGGCACTCCTTCGGGCAGCAACGTTCCGGGCGCCCGTTACAACGCCGTGTCGTGGATCGATGCCTCGGGCGCGTTGTGGCTCTTCGGCGGTGACGGCTACGATTCCGGCAGCCACGGCTTTGGCGATCTGAACGACCTCTGGAAGTACAGTGCCGGTGAGTGGACTTCAATGAGTTCCTCCAGCGTCAGCGGCAGCCCCGGCGTATACGGTACACAGAAGGTTCCTGCCACAACCAATATCCCTGGAGCAAGGGAGAGCGCAGTGGCCTGGGTTGACGCCACTGGCAATTTCTGGCTCTTCGGCGGCAGCGGTCCTGATTCGACTGGCACCATTGGATACAGGAACGATCTTTGGGAATACAGCAACGGAGAATGGACCTGGATAAGTGGATCCGATCAGATCAATCAGACCGGCACCTACGGAACTGAGGGAACAGGATCCGCTGCCAACGCTCCTCCCTCCCGATCAGGCGCTGTCGAGTGGACCGACGCGGCAGGTAATTTCTGGATTTTCGGGGGCTTTGGCGCCCACGCCTCAGGTCTCGGAGATTTCAACGACCTCTGGCGATACAGCGCAGGTGAGTGGACATGGATGGGCGGCTCCACTGCAACTAACCAGACTGGAATCTACGGAACGCTGGGCAAAGCCGCTTCCACCAATATGCCCGGAACGCGCAACAGCGCCTTGGGCTGGGTCGATACTGCCGGTAATTTCTGGCTCTTCGGCGGAGTGGGCCTCGATTCAACTGGCACCATGGGCGATCTCAACGATATGTGGAAGTACAGCGCAGGCCAGTGGACGTGGGTCGCCGGTTCAGACCTTGAAGGTCAGCCCGGAACCTACGGAACCGAGGGTGTTGCCGCCTCTGCGAACATTCCCGGAGCGAGAGATAGCTCACTCGCCATGACCGACGCCGCTGGAAACTTCTGGCTTTTTGCCGGCAACGGACTCGCCTCAACCACCGTCCGCGGAGGCCTGAACGACATGTGGAAGTACAGCGCAGGCCAGTGGACATGGATGAGCGGCTCCAACACGGCGAATGAAGCCGGAGTCTACGGGATTCTCGGCACGCCATCGGCTAACAACATTCCCGGCGGCCGGACCGGACCTGTCGGCCGCATCGATGCCGCCGGCGGCATCTGGATTTTCGGTGGCTCCCTCGGCTACTCTGACCAATTCAACGATCTGTGGATGTACCAGCCCTAAGCTGGTTCGCAAGCTGAGCAAGGTTCGGCCTGCTACACTAAGGCCGAACCTGCAACTCAGATCGTGACTTCAACTCAGACGTTAATCTGAACTTCGCATCCCATGAAGCTTCGCATCAATGGGGAGGAACGCGCTTTCGCGGAGCCAACGCCCGCCGGTCCAGTCACGCTATCGGCTTTGGTCGAGCTTCTCGGTATGAAACCCGACCGGGTAGCCATCGAGCTCAATCTCGAAATCGCTCCTCGCGACCGCTGGCCGCACATTGAACTCAAGGATGGTGATCGCCTCGAGATCGTCCACTTCGTCGGCGGCGGCTCGTCTTAGTATTCGGCAGCGAATCTTTGCGCCAGTCTTGTCTTGTCATCCCGAGCGAAGCTGAACAGCGTTCGGGCAAGTCAGCATAGTCGAGGGACCTTGGGACCAGTCCTTTGCCAACCGCTGGCAATCCGCTAACCAAGATGTTCCCGATTCACTGCGCACTCTTCTAGTAACCCTCGACGCCTACTCTTCTGTTGACACCAATCAGCACATATCTAAAATGTTTGAAACATTTGCCTTTTAGATTGTTTCAAACATAAAGCACGCAAGATGCCTGAGAGCTTTCCATCGCAAGAGGTCATTGCCCTCACGGGGGTCACTGGCCGCCAGCTCCAGTGGTGGGATGAGCGGGGTGTCGTCAAACCCGAACGCGTCGGGCATCGCCGCCTCTATTCCAGGCAGCAGGTCATGGAAATGGCAGTGATCTGTGAGCTGCGTGGCAAAGGCTTCTCGCTCCAGGGCGTCCGTAAGGTCATGCGTTTCCTGCAGCGGGAATTTGGCAAAGGCCTGGCCGAGATCACGGCGCGCAACTCCGATGTTCACTTGCTCACCGACGGCAAGCGCTTGTTTCTCGAAACTTCGGCCCGCCAGATTGTCGACATTTTGAAGAATTCGCGCCAGCCGATCCTGGGCATCTGCCTCAGCGACGCGGTTCGGCAGGTGCGCGCCGAGCTCGTCGCTCGCAAAACGAGTACCTCCGTAACATCGGCATCCGAACGCAAGCGTGCTAGAAAGGTTTCTTAGGCTGTTCAAAGATTTCGCGTATTAGTGAGTCGTCGAGGGGTTCATCACAGGAGGAATGCATGGTCGGAGAACTGGATATTCTGAACGAGTGGATTCCCGAGCAGATGCAGCCTGGAACCGTCTTCGTCTTGGAGAATGCCGGTGAAATCGGCGAAAAAGAAGACCCCTATTGGGCTGTGCTCTCTTGCCCATCCTGCGGCATGCTCGGCCTCATCACCCGGCGTCAGATCAACGGTCTCATTCCCGTGATCTGCGGCTCAGAAAAATGCTCCGCCCAGTTCTTCATTCACGAGAGCGAAGTCGTTGTGCGCAAGCCTTTTTAAGCGGTATCCGGTCGCCCTGAGTCGGCCATGAATTCCTTTTCCACAACCGCGCTTTTCTTCGGCTCTCGCCTGATTAATCCTCCCTGGTACATGCAGCAATGCGTCGCCATATTCATGGGAGCAGCCGCTCTCTGGGTGGTTTTCAGCGGAGAGGAGTTTCACCTGAGATATCAAACCGATCCGTTGCCGCACCAATTTTTCTATCGTGTCTGCTTTTTCGTGCTGGGAGTTTCAATGATCGGCCTTTCCCTTTGGGGCCTCTGGCTCGGCAAGCCTTAGGAAACACGGGTTAGTCAGGCATTCGTACTGCTTTCAATTCCACCGGCACCTGATCCACAATCTCAATTCCAAATCCTTCCAGCGCCGCCACGCGCTTTGGTCGATTCGTCAGCAAGCGGATTCTCCGCAAATTTAGATCCGACAGAATCTGCGCTCCGATGCCAATCTCCCGCTGCGTCTGCCTCTCGTTGTCGAGCAACGACGGCAGTTTGCGCCCGCGATGAAACGTGAGCGCCGTCTTCTCGCCCACTTTGTCGATAGAAAATCCCTTCGAACTCTGATGCAAATAAATCAGCGCGCCACGCCCTTCCTGAGAAATCCGCCGCAGCGAGCCTTCCAGCGTGGCGTGGCACTCGCATCCCGTCGCACCGAAAACGTCTCCCATCAAGCAGTGCGCGTGCATGCGTACCAGGACCGGCGTATCGCTGTTTTCAATCTCGCCCCGGATCAGCGCTACGTGCGATTCACCGCCATCGATCTCGCTCTCGTACGCAATCAACCGGAATTCGCCAAATCGCGTATCCACCATGGCCTCGCCCACGCGATGCACGTACCGCTCGTGCGCCATCCGATACCGGATCAACGCCGCGACCGTCAGCATTTTTAGATTGTGTTCGCTGCAGAAATCAATCAGGTCCGGAACCCGCGCCATCGTTCCATCATCTTTCATGATTTCGCAGATGATTCCAGCCGGAATCAATCCCGCCAGCCGCGCCAGATCAACCGAAGCTTCCGTCTGTCCTGCCCGCACCAGCACTCCGCCTTTGCGGGCCCGCAAAGGAAACACGTGTCCCGGCCGCGCCAGGTCGTTCGCTTTCGTCGCCGGATCGATCGCAACCTGAATCGTTCGCGACCGGTCGTATGCGGAAATCCCCGTGGTCACTCCCACCCGCGCGTCGATCGCCTCGCAAAACGCCGTCCCGTACTGCGAAGTGTTCTCCGCCGACATCGGCCCCAGCCGCAAATGCTCCAGCCGCTCCTCGGTCATCGCCAGACACACCAATCCCCGCCCGTACTTCGCCATGAAATTGATCGCTTCCGGCGTAACTTTTTCCGCAGCCAAAGTCAGATCGCCCTCGTTCTCGCGGTCTTCGTCATCGACCACAACAATCATCCGTCCGGTGCGAATCTCTTCAATCGCCGTCGGGACATCGACAAAAGCTTGCGTACTCATAGTGCACTTATTGTAACAAGGCGGTTTATAGAATGATTAACCTTCCGTACACGTCCGATCTGGGGTGCCCCCACTCTCGCATCTGTTGCGAGAAGTGGAAACTTCACCCTCCCTATCGATAAGCGGTTGCGCCACCCTTTGCCTGCGCTCAGCGACAGGGTGGGCTGGGTGCGCCTTCTATTACAATCCCTCCATGCCCAGCCAGCCGAAGCCCCACGGCCACGAAACCCGTTATCACAAAATGCAGAAGAACTACTGTTTCGTCTGCGGACAGAACAATCCCGAAGGCATGCGCCTCAAATTCATCCTCGACGAAGAGCGCCAAACCTTCGTCTGCCGCTTCCGCCTTTCAAAGCGCTACACCGGACCGCCCGGCCATTGCCACGGCGGCGTTATTGCTTCGATCCTCGACGATGCCATGGGTAAAGTGAATAAGCTGCATCATGTCGTCGCCCTTACCCGTGAGATGACCGTCGAATATCTCAAGCCCGTGCCACTGCACAAGCCGCTGCGCGTCGAAGGCCGCGAAATCCAAAAACGAGGCCGCACGCACGTCAACACCGCTCAGATCCTCAACGAAAAAGGCGAAGTGCTGGCCCGAAGCAAAGGAATCTTCATCGCCATCGATCCCGAAAAGATGTTCGCAAAATTCGCCGAACGTTAGCCATCTCACCACACTGTCATTCTGAGCGAAGCTCGGGTGAGAGCCTGCCCTGAGCGAGCGCAGCGCTCCGAAAGGAACCTGCTTTTCTCTCTCAATTCCTCTTGCTATACTGCGCCCGCCCATGAAAACCAATCTCGGAAGATTCCTGTCTCACTTTTCTGCTGTCTTCTTTCTTCTCATCTCAGCCGCTGGCCAAACGGCACAGCAACCGCCCCAACCGGAATCCAAGCCGCTCTTCACCTACCAGGAAGTCATGATTCCCGTCCGCGACGGCGTTCATTTGCAGACGGTCATACTTGCTCCTATAAATCAAACCGGCCCGCTTCCCATCCTCTTTCGCCGCACGCCTTATGGCGTCCCTGAGAAAGCTCCCACTGAAATGCCGGGTTCGTGGAAGGAGCTGCAGCAAGACGGATACATCATGGTGGTCCAGAACCTTCGCGGACGCTTCAAATCCGAAGGCGTTTTCAAACTCTCTTCGCAGGTCAACCTCAACGATCCCAAAGACACGAACGAAACCACTGACGCTTACGACTCCATTGACTGGCTCGTCAAAAATGTTCCCAACAACAACGGCAAGGTCGGCATGTACGGTGTCTCCTACGATGGCCTGACCACCGGGCTTGCTCTTCTCCATCCCCATCCCGCGCTGAAAGCCATGAGCGAGCAGGCCTCGCCCGTCGACCAATGGATGAACGACGACGATCACCGCTACGGCGCCCTCCGCGAAAGTTACGACTTCGAATATGCCGTGCTCGAGCAAGCCGATAAGAATAAGAATACGCACTTCGAATTCGAAACCTACGACACGTTCGAGTGGTATCTGAACCTCGGTCCGCTCTCGAACATCAACGCAAAATATCTTCACGGTTCGATTCCTTACTGGAATTCAACCATCGA
>JASHNX010000174.1 GCA_030041415.1 Candidatus Sulfotelmatobacter sp. | reverse complement strand
GAGGGCGTGAGTTCATCCATCGACAAATAATTCGGATTGGGAGATACATCGTTCGCGTTCGGCTCGTTCAGATCGGTCAGCCGCACCAGCTTGGTTCCTTTGCTGCCTACGTAGCGCAATTCAGCCGACGAATTCTCCTCAATCTTCTGCTGCACGTTCACGTTCCAGTTCTGCGTGTAAGGCGTCGAAAAATTCCGCGGCGTCACAAAAATCGAATACGGCCCGCTCTCTACGCCGTTCATGATCGGCGCATTGGGCGTAGGATTTGTGCCATTGAACGCAGTCCCGTCAAAGTTCAACGGTAGGATCGCTTCCGGCCCGATCGGATTCGTCGCCACCCCTGCCGATGTCGTGTAATTCGCAATCAATAAATGTTGAGGAACGTAATCGTAGTAAAGCCCATAGCCGAGGCGAACCACCGTGTTCCTCAGCGGATTCCACGCCAGTCCCAGCCGCGGGCTGAAGTTATGCAAGTCGCGCGAGTACAGTCCATTCAGCCCGTCGGTGCCCACCATCGCTAGATTGCCATCCCGACCGAGATTCGAAAGCAGGTTGTTCGCCTCGCTCATCGGTCCGAAATATTCCCAGCGCAGGCCAAAGTTCAAAGTCAGGTTGCTCGCGATCCGGTAATCATCCTGCCCGAAAAAGCTGAATCCATTGTTGTACGTGGTCCGGTGCGTATTGCCTTCTTCCACCGACACGAATGAGCAACAGAAGTTCACATCTTCCTCGCCGCCGGTATAAAAGTCGGCCAGCGCGTCGACCACCGGATCGTAACCCGGCTGTCCGCATGCGATCGCGCCGGTCGTGAGGCACGCGCCTGCCGTGAACTCGAAGATTCCCCGCTCCAGGTTGTCATTGAAATTCACGATCGCCGCGCGCCGAAACTCGCCGCCAAACTTGATCGTGTGCCTGCCTTTCGGCACGGTGAAGTTATCCAAAATCTGGTACGTTCCGCTCGTCCGCCCGCGTGGAATGCTGAATCCGGTCGCGCCAAGATTTTCGATGTTGGTGAAATCGAACTCCGGCAATCCCAGCTTCCCTGTGCCGAAATTGAGTCCGATACTTTCCGGATTAAAGTCAGCATCGAGCGAACTGAACGATGTTCGATAACGGCTGTACCCAAACCGAACCTCGTTGATGTCGCCGCCGTGCAAACTGGAAAGCAGGCTCGCCGAAACCACCTGCACCCGCGTTGGAGAAGTTTGCGCGAACTGTGGCAGCCGCGATCCGGTTCCATACCCTCCCGGCGAGCCGAAGGGAAATATCTGGTAGCTCTGCGCGAACGCATAACGACCAGTCAACAATTCTGTCTTCGTCAGGTTGTGGTCGAGCTTGACGATAAAATTATCGCCATTGTTCGTGTCGCGCACTTCGTCGGCAATCTGCCCCGTCGTGCTCTGCGGATAGAACGCCAGCAGCGCAGTCAACCCAGGATTGATCACAGGCTGGTAAAGCAGCGCCGTTGCCTTCGCCTCGGCAATTTCGTTGGTTGTGGGCACGAGCAGCAGAAAGTCCGACCCAACCCGTTCCCGCTGCCCTTCGTAAGCCATAAAGAAAAACGTCTTGTCCTTGATGACCGGCCCGCCCAGCGCCCCGCCGAAATTCGTGTTCTGAAATACCGATTTATGTGGCTCAGTGTTGAAATAATTTCGCGCATCCAATGCGCTGTTGCGCAGAAATCCAAACCCGGACCCATGAAACCGATTTGTCCCTGATTTGGTGATGATGTTCACCACCGACCCGCTGTTTCGTCCGTACTCTGCTCCAAATTGCGACTCCAGATTGAATTCCTGAATCGCGTCAATCGGCAACAGCGACGCCGGCGCCCCGCCAATTCCCGTCTGATTCAGCGCTGAGTTGTTGAAGAACGGATCGTTGTCGTCGGTCCCGTCTAGCGTGTAATTGTTCGATCGATCTCTGTTCCCATTGATATTGAACTGTCCGAATCCATCCTGCGTACCCGCCACGCCAGACGGATCAACCGTTGTTCCTGGCGAGAGTGCCACCAGCTTTCCGAAATCCCGCCCATTCAGTGGCAGCTCTTCCACCAGCTTCTGGTCGACCACTTCGCTCAACACGTCGCGTGAGGATTCGATAATTGGCGTTTCTGCGTTCACGACGAGTTGTTGCTGCGCCGTAATTTGCAAGACAACTTCCGCCTTCGTGTCCGATCCGACGTTCACCTGCGCCTGCACGACTCCGGCTTTGAATCCCTGCGCCGTGATCGTCAACTCATATTCCCCGGCAGGGAGCTCGCTTAAGACGTAGCCGCCATCGGAGCCAGTGTCGCTTTCGCGCGTCAATCCCGTTGCGGTGTTCCGGGCATTGACTTTCGCCGCGACGATCAAACCTCCGCTCGGATCGCTGACGCTGCCGCGAATCGAGCCACGAAAACTTTGCGCCATAAGCTGCGGAAGAAAAAACGCAGCCGCAAACATAAAGATGACCGATGCGATCCATGCCGATAAATATGCGCCCCTCATGTTCGTCCGTCCCTCCGTTCCTGCCGCGATTGTCATCCTGAACGAGCGTTTTTTGCGAAGTGAAGGATCTGGGCGGGCTGAGCGAAGCGTCGCGTTCTTTGCGACGCAACAAACGCGCGTTTAGCCCGCTTCCTTATTAAGCTGCGACCATCGACCTACTGCCCCGCCTTCGGAATAAACAACTCCACCGGCGGCTTCACTCCATAAATCGCCGCAAAGCTGTTCTGGTTCACCGCCATCGCAAACCGCCCCCGCGAATCGATGTAGATCAGCGGCTGCCCCAGCGGAACATCGCTGAAGGTCTTTACAAATTTCATCTTGAGCTCTTTATCGCCGATCTTCACCGCGACGTCCTGACCCCGCTGATAACCCAATTTCAGGAAATCCTCCGCCGAAAGGTTCGTCACCAGGTTGCCGAACGGCCCATCCGTCGCAATTACCTCAGCCGAAATTCCGCGCTCATCCAGCTTCGGCGCTTTCAGATCCAGCCGCACCAGCGACGCCACCGGCATCTCCGGACCCACTTTCGTCCAGTCGTCTCCGCGCGCCACGTGCGCGCCCGCAGGAGAAAAAATATCGCGACCGTGAAACGTCGAAGACAGCTTCGATCCGATCATCCAGTCCGGATTCGTAATCTCCCGCACTGCCTCGATTCCATCGCGCTGCTCAACCAGCGTCAGCAGCCCGTTATCTGGCAACACAAAAAATTGTCCGCGTTTCGATTTCGCTACAATCGCCTTGCGCGTGCTGCCCACCGTCGGATCGATCACCACTACAAACACCGTGCCCGCGGGATAGTATGGCGTCGCGCCATATAAAAACCTAGCCCCGTCAAGAATCGAAAACGGCGTCACCTGGTGCGTGAGATCGACAATTCGCACTTCCGGCATGATCGAATACATCACGCCGCGGCAGATCGCGACCGAATCATCCACCACCCCAAAATCCGTCATGAAAACAATAGTTTTCGGATACTTCTCCGTGTCGCCGGCCGCCATTCCCGAGACCAGAAGTAGAACGAGCAACAGTGCGGCCGTATAGATGCCGGGCCTCGTGGACGAGCGGCGCTTCTGCGCCACGCCAGCGTGACAAAGCAATTGGGCTTTAGTCTTCGCGATCTCCATTACATTTTCTCCCATAAACTTAATGTTCTTTGGCTTGTCAGAATACGCGGCGGTCCCTGCTCAAATCAACTGTCGCTGCGACGATCTATAATGCCAATTGAAGTCTTACTGCACGATTGCAAGGAGTTTTTATGGCCTCACCCATCCCCGAAAAGTATCGCGACCTTTTTCAGAAGCGTGCCTTCGCTAATCTCGGCACCCTGATGCCCGATGGCCGTCCGCAAGTCACTCCCGTCTGGTGCGACTTCGATGGCGAGCATGTCATCTTCAACTCCGCCAAAGGCCGCCAAAAAGATAAAAACGTCCGCCGCGATCCACGCGTCGCCATGACCCTGGTGGATCCAGAAAATCCCTATCGCTATCTCGAGGTTCGCGGCCGCGTGGTCGAGATCACCGAAGACGGGGCTGCCGCCCACATCGACAAGCTGGCCAAGAAGTATCTCGGCGTCGATAAATATCCCTACGGCCAACCCGGAGAAGTTCGCGTCATCTATAAAGTGAAACCTGAGCACACCACGGTGATGGGCTGACGACGGTGAGGAACCTGCTTTTGGTCCCAGCGGACGCAAGTGATTAAAGTCAAACGGCATTCACCCGTAGGAAACCGCTGCGACTGGTGTCGTTGAAATCAAAACCGGGTTTCAGCTGCGCCGATGAAACTCGACCTTACGTGGAAGAGCGGCGCTTCAGCGCCGCGTTAACGATTTTGTTTTT
>JASHNX010000173.1 GCA_030041415.1 Candidatus Sulfotelmatobacter sp. | reverse complement strand
GCGATCATCAGCCGGTAGATACGATCGGTGGCAAGGTCTTCCATATAACCATCGAGCAGGCTGGCGCCTCTTCCATTCAGCACCCCATTGCGATAACGAATCACGGTTCGCACCGCGGCCCTCGTTCCGGCGAGAGAGATTTGTCCCACCCCCTTGGGTATTGGCCTCAGATCGGGGTGCGAATTGTTGAGCTTCGGCCGCCTCGCAATCTGATTGGGAAAAGGGAACTGTGCAACGGCGATCTCGTTCTGATCGGGATGGCCGGTCCAGGCTCCGTCCATCAAGCAATTCGCCTCGTTCTTTTTATCCTGCTCCAAGACCTTCAGTGCGCGATCATTCAATTCTTTGTCTGTGCGGCTGGGATAAAGCGCTGTCATCCCGCCAATTGCGTGTGCGCCATGCTTATGGCAAATCTCCGGCATCAGCGTGCGGAAGTTTTGAAAGAACGCCACGTCGTGCGGGATGGTGTTGCGGTCCGGCAAAATCCAGTTTGGATCTTCCAGCATGAAATCGATCAGCGACGCCATGTAATCCCATCGCCCGAGATTCAGTCCCAGGCAATGGTCGCGCAGGTTGAAAAGAAATTCCTCCATCTGGTAGGCCAGCGGGTGAGCTTCCACCAGCGCCATGCACTTGATGTAATCCTTCGGCAAGCCTTTCTGTTTCGCGAAAGCCTGAAAAAGATCGCGCCACCAGAAAGCCTCTTCGGCCGATTCGCTCTTCGGAATATAGACCGAGAAATTGTGCGGCAGCGACGCGGGAACGATCTGGTACCAGATCAGCGCCAGATCGAACAGGGAAGCGGACATAATCTCATTCTTGATTACTCCACCCTGACTTATATGCAAGCCCCGGGGCCGCACCCATGTAACTGTTTTCGAGCGCTTCACCGAAATTTTCTTCTTGCGCTTGTCGTCTTCGTAACTCAGCTCGTATTTGTATGCGGCGATCGTGTTCTCGATCGCGAGCATAATGTGTTCCCATAAATTCGCAGTGGAATCTTCCAGATCGATCATGACCGCGGGAGAGCCCGAATTCAGCAGCTTTACCGTCAATTCGGCGTCGTCGGCCGGGCCGGTCATCTGGTTGCGCTGGTCGGCACACCAGTCGGGAACTTCGATTTTCCAATCTGATTGCGTGGCTTCAGACGGGGGCAAATAATTCGGTGGATGGCCTTGATGCGATGCGCGCAACACCTCGGCGCGCTTTGCCACTAATTTCTGTTGCCAGGGCGTGAACTGCTTGTGCAGCGGCAAAAGAAAATTCAAAAATCCTTTCGGCAAATCCTTTTCTGGATTCAGGTTCACCGGAGCGTAATTTATCGATTGAGCGATAGTGTTCTCGGTATGGGATGCCATCGGGCGCGTCCTTCGCACATGCGCCGCCAGAGGAGGTAGGTAAACCGAGGCGGTGTCAGGCTTTCCTGAGCAACACATTATCCTAAGCGCAAACCGGCGGCACTTCAATGAGCGGTTTCCCTCAGATGCCTTTCACCCCCATGCAGTTGCGCCGCTACTTGAGGGTAATGAAAAAATATGCACTCATTGCCAGCCCCAGGCAGATCACCACGGCTCGGACTTTGTCCGCGTCGGCCTTCTGTGCGTAATGCGCGCCAAACCATCCTCCGGTGAGCGCCCCGGCGATCATCACAACGCAGTGCGGCCACAAAACCGCTCCCGCCACAATAAAGGTAAGAACCGCAACCGCATTGATCGCGGCCGCTAGCAGGGTCCGAATCGCGCCCATGGCATGAACGTCGCTCATGCCCAGGGCCGTCAGCATGCCCAGCATCACGAAGCCGATGCCGGCGCCGAAGTATCCGCCATAGACCGCGACGAATAACTGGACAACTGAACTCGCCGTCACCGCTGTCCATGAAATCGTCCGCAGATCACCCAGAGCCCCCGCCTTACTGGCAATCGTCCGTATCGAGTTGCCGAAAGCAAACAACAAGGTGCCGCACAGCAGCAGCCAGGGAATAAGCTGAAGAAAAGTATGCTGCGGCGTATGCAACAGAAGAAGAGCTCCGGCCCAGCCTCCCACGATGCTCGTGATCAGTAATGGAACCAGAAGACGCAACGGGGCATTCAGCCTCTTCATATACGCAATCGAGCTTGCCGCCAGCCCCGGCCACAGCGCGACCGTGTTGGTCGCATTCGCCGCCACAGGTTCGATGCGAAGGAATAACAATGCAGGAAACGAGATGAAGCTGCCGCCGCCGGCAACCGCGTTCAGGGTTCCGGCAATGACCGCCGCAAAAAAAAGAAACAATGCCTGTGTGAAGTGCAAGCTCTCAAGATGCATCAGCAACCCGAAGCGTCGCAAGGCTTGCGTCCGGTAGTTTTCCAACAGCTGAATCGCCTGCGCGAGAAAATTTGCAATAATACTTCGTGTCAGATTTCCCAACGGCTTCCTGAACTCGAGAAGGCCTTTTCATCAATCCATGTTTCCAGTCGAAATCGAGAACATTGCCGGCGAAATTCTTTTCGCCTATCAGAATGGCCGCATGGTCGACCCTCCCTCTGCGCGTCCCGGATTCGACCTCGATGCTGCCTATGCGGTTGAGGCCAGACTGAAGCAGCTGCGCGAAGCGAACGGAGATAAGGCCCTCGGCCGCAAGGTGGGCTTCGCCAGCAAAGCGATGTGGAGGGTTCTCAAACTGGAGACGCTGCTTTGGGCCCACATGTACAGCGACACCGTCCATTACGCGCAGAATAGTTCAGCCACGTTGAGCTTCTCGAATTCGCGGTCGCTGAAGATCGAGCCCGAAATTGTTTTCGCTTTGAAAGAGCCGATTGTCACGCCCCTCGATGCCGCCGGGGCGCTTGCCGCCGTCGATTGGTTAGCCCTGGGATTCGAGATTATCGATTGCCCCTATCCCGAGTGGAAATTTCAGCCTGCCGACTTCGTCGCTTCTTTTGGCTTTCATGCCGCGTTGGTTGTCGGCGAGAAAATGAAAGTCGCTCCCGAGGCAATTCCGAAGCTAGTCGACGAGCTGCCAAGGTTCAAACTGCGCATGCTGAAGAGCGGAGAACTGGTGGAAGAAGGATCGGGCAAAAATTCTCTGAAGAGTCCGGCGCTTTGCCTCGCCGAACTCGGTGCAGCCATTGCGCGCCGTTTCCCCGGCGAACCGCTCACGGCCGGCGAACTTGTCAGCTCCGGCACGCTGACGTCCGGCCATGACACTGTGCCAGGCGATTTTTGGATTGCGGAGGTCAACGGCATTTCGCTGCCACCGCTCACTTTCCGCCTGGCGTAAGGCAGAAAGCGTGGCGTGCCAGTTCATGTAGGATTGCCGCAGAAATTTGATCAAGATGAAAACCGCGCAGCCGGTTAGCCACGCGGTTCGAAGGAATGCGTCGACAAGTCGGCGCGATTCCGGAAATTAAACTTTCGCAAACTTGCGGCGCCGGACCGTCTCTGCAAGTCCAACCAGGCCCGTGCCCAGCAGCAGCAGGCTGCTCGGCTCAGGAACCGCGCTGTAGCCGATAAACTCCTGCGGCCCCACGCCCGGCTTGGCATTCAGTGGAGTGTAGAGCAGCAATCCGTTGAAGGCCGAATTCGACGCGGTCGAGGCCATTGCAAGATACGTCGCCTCGGTGGCAGCGAAAATCGGGTGGCTCAGGAAATACGAACTGTCTGCAGCGTTTTTGGAGAACAAGCCCCAGATTGCCCACTGCGCGGTGTTGCTGTTCAACGTATTGTCAATGACGCTCTTGAACATCAAGCCGGCGGCTTTGTAATCAAGCGTCATGGAAGCGCCGAACATGCTGTTTGCGATACCCTGCAGAAAAGGCGAGACGTTGTACGTGTAGGTCGCGCGCAAGTTGACGCTGTTATCGAACGAATCGCACATCAGCGCGGTGTAGGTCGAGCTTCCATTGATCGAGAAATAGTAGGGGTATCCAACGTAAGGTGAACCATTCTGAGCATGCGCTCCCTCATGGCCTTCATAGGTCATCTGAACGGTAGTGCCAAAAGCTGAACCAACCACCAGCAGGGAGAACACCAAAATTGAGAGAACGAGCTGAGTACGACTCGGGCGCATCGATTTGCCTCCAGGCAAAGGTACAACCTGACAGCGGAAGTTTTGATTGCTAACGACTGATAAAGGCTCGCTTCAATGAGGGAGATTGGCCAGAACATTCCAGAGGGAGATATGAAGCTGGAGAACCCTGGCTCCGCCGCCAAATGGCGGCCTGTCAAGGGATACAGAACTTACACCCGTAACATCCACGAGGGTACCAGCGTGTACTTTGACCGCGAAATGGCCCGAAAGTGGTGTTACCAAGGTCATCGCCATTTCTGCGGCGCGGGCCCTTCTGATCCCCCGAAACCCTTGTCATGATTGGGGCGACACGGAAATCCACAGGATATTTCTGTGCAAAGTGTTCTCCCGTCTGCTACGATTGGTCGCAAAAACAAGCGGATATCCTTCATTTTCTGCAAGCGAAATGAAGGAAGAATGGCACTCAAACTGCCCTGAATGTTCTGCCAGAGTGCCCGGAGTTCTCCCAGCATCTCCGTCGCAGGTAGGAGTCGTGCGTGTCCGATCCCGAGAACGGGAAGGTTCAGGTTATTGTCAAGCGTCGGCGCACCCGCCGTCATCGCCGTCATCTTTTGATTCGCCGCTTGCTTTCTCTCGTTGTTCTAGCGATGTTCACTGCTGGCATTTCTGTCTTTGCTTTACGGTATTTCGGCTTTCCAACATCCGGCGGACAAGACCAGGCAGCCGATTCCGAGCGCGCCCTGTGGCGAGAACAAACTGCGTTGCTCGACCAGATTCTCTCGCAGGTTCACCCCACGCGTCCCATCTATCCGTACTCTCTTGTGCCCGGTGGAGTCGAAGACG
The DNA here is from genome assembly GCA_030041415.1 of Candidatus Sulfotelmatobacter sp. Classification (GTDB taxonomy): domain Bacteria; phylum Acidobacteriota; class Terriglobia; order Terriglobales; family Acidobacteriaceae; genus Sulfotelmatobacter. The sequence goes on along the minus strand of JASHNX010000173.1, from coordinate 2,334 downwards.
CCAGAGAGTTGAAATGGGTAGCAGAGCACGACCCAGTCGTCGCTGAGCACTACGCCGGCTTTGACTACACACACGCGCGTGTCGTAGAGGTCGCGCTTGCGCGCCCTGTCTACGTCTCCTACCGGATTGGCAATCGTGTTTACTGGATGCATCGGAGAATCGGCCTGCACAAAGGCGAAAAGCTGATTACCGACGGGAAAATCACGGCTCGCGGACGCTGTGGCAATCAGGTCGCCGAAAACCCGCAGCCCGCGGTTTCTCCTGCAGAACCCGCTCCCGAAGCCTTCGAGCATCCCATGCAGGCGGCAGGCACCGCAATCCCCTCGCCACCAGTTCCATTTGAGTCGGCTCTGCTAAATCGGCCGCAGCCGGAGCTGCCGCCGGGCGGCCCACTTGGTGTTGTTAGCTCTTTTGGCGGCGGAAACCCAATCGCGATTTCGCCTCCTGCTCTGCCGTCGGGTTTGTGCGAACCCCTGCCCAAACGAAAAGGCGGAGCTGCAGTCGAGGAGGTTGCAACCGTCAGCGGCGGTACAAACGGCAAAAAGAAACTTGGTCCATGCGGCAGCGAGCCTCCATCTACTGTGCCTGAGCCCGCCACGTGGGTCCTGCTTGGTACCGGATTCGCGATGATTCTCTGGCAGTTCGTGCGCAGAACATCTCACGCGTAGATCCGAAAGATCGATTACCAACCCGACTCTTGCGCGTCCATCCTCCTTTTGGGTACGCTCGGTAATTTCTTGTAACAACTCATCGCGGGGGTCAAAATGCGTCTTCTTTGCAGGTCTCAGTTATCGTTCGTACTGCTGTTCTCCGTGTTCTTGGCCCCAACGGCGACCCTGCAGGCACAGTCAATTCGCCTGCAGGTTGACCTCACCGACGCTCCGCGAAACATTTACCACGCCAAGCTCAGCATTCCGGCGAAGCCCGGCGCAATGACTCTCGTTTTTCCCGAATGGATTCCCGGCAATCATCGTCCGAGCGGCCCGATCGCTGACCTGACCGGCATTCGCGTCGAAGCCGCCGGCAAATCCATCCCCTGGCAGCGCGACGATGTCGACATGTATGCCTTTCACTTCTTTGTTCCTGAAGACGCGCAGGAAGTCGACGTATGGCTCGACTCCATTACCACCAATTACAGCGCTGGCGGAGGCGGCCCAGCGGCGTCCAGCAACCTGCTCGATTTGAACTGGAATGCAGTTATGCTCTACCCGCAGGGTGCGGATTCCGACGCGGTCGAAGTCGCACCGTCCGTCAAGCTTCTCCCCGGATGGCAATTTGGAACCGCCTTGCAAACCAAATCAACCTCCGCCAACGAAATTGAATTTTCTCCAGTCTCGCTAACCACTCTGGTCGATTCGCCCCTCATCGCCGGCGAGCACTTCCGCCGTATTGAATTGACGCCCGGATCAGAACCCGTCCACATGATGGATCTTGTCGCCGATAGCGAAGCCGACCTTGCAATGAAGCCTGAGGATTTAGCCGCCTACAAAAAATTAGTCGCAGAGACCGGAGCCCTGTTCGGCGCGCGTCACTATGAGCACTACGATTTTCTTTACACCCTCAGCGACCAGGTTGGCGGCCACGGACTCGAGCATCATCAGTCAAACGACAGCGCCGCAGACGAGCGTACGCTGATCGATCCTGACCTGCACTTGATCTCTGCTGACCTGCTTCCTCACGAGTTCGCTCATTCGTGGAACGGCAAATATCGCCGCCCCGCCGGGCTTGCCACGCGCAACTATCAGCAGCCCATGATCGGCGATCTGTTGTGGGTTTACGAAGGCCTCACCGATTATCTCGGATTCCTGCTCGCCGAGCGCAGCGGGTTAATGACCGCCGAGCAGTATCGCGAGTCGCTGGCTCTGACTGCGGCCATCCTCGATCACCGCCCCGGCCGCAGCTGGCGACCATTGGAAGACACGGCGCGCTCGGTGCAGATTCTTCGCATGCTCGGCTCGCGGTGGTCGAACTGGCGCCGCGGTCTCGATTACTATCCCGAGGGCCAGTTGATCTGGCTCGAAGTCGATTCGATCATCCGCCAGCAAACTCACGGTCAACGTTCTCTCGACGATTTCTGCCGCAATTTCGAAGGCGGCCAAAGCGGTCCGCCGAAAGTTGTGCCCTACACGTTCGATGACGTTGTTCATGCGCTCAACGACGTCACTCCTTACGACTGGGCAACTTTCTTGCGTGATCGAGTGAGTCTAACCACCGCTCGCGCCCCGCTCCGGGGCATCGAGGACGATGGTTGGAAGCTGGTTTATGACGACCAGCAGAACCAATTGGAGAAGGCTATTGAGAAGCAGTTCAAGGTCGCGGACTTTGAGTATTCCC
>JASHNX010000172.1 GCA_030041415.1 Candidatus Sulfotelmatobacter sp. | reverse complement strand
ATTCTGCCGCGGGCCTCGAGTCTTTGCTGCGCGGGATCGATGCGAACGTCGAGTTTGTAGTTCGTGAAGGCAAACGCTTCGCGATCGAGAGAAAAGCAATTGACCGCGCAGGCACAGAAGAAATACAGAAAAAACCAAAGAGGGAAAAACTTCATTCCGCGAGCGCCTCGGAAATGAGTTCTTCAGAGGCCCGCCTCTGCCGCACAATCTCATACATTACGACCGCTCCCGCAACCGATACATTCAACGACGGCACCTTGCCCAGCATCGGAATCGATACCAGAAAATCGCACTTCTTCTTCACCAGATCGTGCAGCCCCTTGCCCTCGGCGCCGAGAACGAGCGCGCAATCCATTTTGTAATCGATAGTGTCATAAGGCTGCTTGCCCCGCTCGTCCAGGCCGACGGTCCATATATTTCGATCTTTCAACTCTTCCACCGCGCGCGCGATGTTGGTCACCTTCGCAATGGGCAAATGCTCGCTGGCCCCCGCAGAGGCTTTAGTGACCGTGCCGGTAACTCCGGCCGCGCGCCGCTCAGGAATGATCACGCCATCTGCGCCGGCCGCGTCGGCTGTGCGCAAGATCGCGCCGAGATTATGAGGGTCTTCCACTCCATCAAGAACGATGACGAACGAATATCTTCCGCGTTTTGCACCAACCACATCGTCCAGATCGCTATATTGTTTTGCCGACGTGACGGCGCAAACTCCCTGATGTGCGGCATTGCCGGCCATGCGGTCGAGTTCCATGCGCGTCAGGAAGCGTACGGGGACGCCGAGACGGCGGCAATCTTCGATCATGCGCTGCAAACGAAGATCATGGCGCTCTTTTGCCATGCCGACCCACTGAAAAGCGCGCCCGCGAGCCTTCAGGGCTTCGGTGACGGCATTGATGCCGTAGATGTAATTCATGAAATATCAGTGTATCGCGATACGGTGGAAACCCGGTGCTTTGGGGCCGTGTTAGGGCCGCTCTTCCGCGGCAGCATTGACCTCAGAAATCTTCACCGGTCTAGCACACGCACAATCTCTTCCGGCTCTGGCCGCTCAGTGTAATCTTCGCTTGCGGAAGCATAGAGTACCGTTCCGTCCCGCTCGATAATGTACGTTGCGGGAATCGGCAATTCCCACCTGTCGTCGCCGTTCACGAATGGCAAATTCACGAACGTGCGTTTGTACAGTTCCTGCTGCTCGTCTGAAACACGGTAGGTCAGGCCAAATTGGCGTGCGACACTGTTGCCGAAATCGGACAATAATGGAAATCTCAGGTGGTGCTGGTCGTGCATGAAGAATGATTGCTTCACTGTTTCTGGAGAGATGGCGATCAGCGTCGCACCTGCCTCGGTGATTGCCGGCAGGATCAGATTCATCGCTTCCATCTGGGCTACGCAAAACGGACACCAGCGGCCGCGAATGAAGCAAAGGGCGAGGCGACCCTTTTCGAGTAAATCTGATGACGAAACATGCTTCCCATCCTGATCCGGAAGACTAAAAGACGGAATTGTGGCTCCGACCCCGAGAATATTCTCCGACAACTTTTGCTTTCTTAGTTCCGCTACCGTGCGCGAGTTTATCGCTTGCGTTTCCGCGGGAACATATTTCGCAATCGATTCCTTGCGTTCGGCAAGAACTTCGCGTAGCGCACGAATTTCAGCCGCGGGAGCCGACTCTTCCAGAGAACGCCATTTCATGGTGGTGACATGGGGATAGGGATGCTGAGCGCTCAGAGCCGGCAACGGTTACATTCCCGGCATCTTCATCCCCGCCAATCTTCGCGCGAAGCTCGGCTTGCCCATTTGCTTGAACATCTTTTTCATCTGTGCATATTGCCGAAGTAGATTATTCACTTCCTGCACACTCGTGCCCGATCCACGGGCGATGCGTTTGCGCCGGCTGCCGTTGATCACTTCATGATGATTGCGCTCATGCATGGTCATCGAGTTGATGATGGCCTCGACGCGGTTGATCTGTTTTTCGTCGACATGATCGGCCGCTTTTTGGAGACCGGAAAAGGGACCAATGCTAGGCAGCATGCCGATCAGATTTTTCATAGATCCCATTTTCTTGACCTGCCGCAGCTGGTCGCGAAAATCTTCCAGCGAAAAACCATCGCCGCTGAGTGCCTTGCTCGCGATCTCGGCGGCCTTTTTCTTGTCGATTTGCTGCTCGGCGCGCTCGATCAGCGAGAGAATGTCGCCCATGCCGAGAATGCGCGAGACAATGCGATCGGGGTGGAACGGCTCGAGCGCATCGTATTTCTCGCCTACGCCGATGAATTTGATCGGCTGCCCGGTGACCTGCCGAATCGACAACGCCGCGCCCCCGCGAGCGTCGCCGTCCATCTTGGTGAGCACTACGCCGGTGAGTGAAAGCTTTTTATGAAATTCGTCGGCCGAGCGAACGGCGTCTTGTCCTGTCATGGCATCGGCGACGAACAAAATCTCAGACGGATTCAGCAGTTTCTTCAGCGACTGCATCTCATCCATCAGTTCGTCGTCGATGTGCAATCGCCCAGCGGTATCGACGATGAGTACATCGCAGCCGGAAATCGTCGCTTCACGCCGCGCTTCTTTCACCAGACGTTCAACCGTCGCCGTGTTCGCTTCGGTGACCTGACCTTCATAAATCTGCGCCTTCACCGCGTCCGCCACCACTTTTAACTGCTCGCGCGCAGCCGGCCGGTACACGTCCACCGAAACCAGCAGCGGCCGATGGCCGCCTGTCTTGAACCAGTTCGCGAGCTTTCCGGAAGTCGTGGTTTTGCCGGAGCCTTGCAAGCCGGCCATCAGCACAACGGTTGGCGGTTGCGAGGCGAACTTAATCCGCGCCGTGTCTTTGCCAAGCGTTTCAACCAACTCATCCCGGACGATCTTGATGACCTGTTCCCCCGGCGAAAGCGCAGTCATCACTTCTTGGCCGATCGCTTTTGCCTGAATACGGTCGATCAGTTCTTTTACCACTTTGAAGTTGACGTCGGCTTCGAGCAAGGCAAGGCGGATTTCTCGCAAAGCCTCGGCGATGTTCTCTTCGCTTAGGCGCGCCTGCCCGCGAAGAGACTTAAAGGCCCGTTGCAGTTTTTCCTGGAGATTCTCGAACATGGTCGGAAAATTTATTTTAGCAGCCCGGTGAGACCCGCGTATGTGCGGATTGGCTCCTAACGTTCCCTTCTGGAAACGAAATAGCTTCTCTTCATCCGCTCCAACTGAGCGTAAAAAAGCCCGGGCACGAGGCCCGGGCTTTAGCCGCATTGAGCGTAATGCTATTGAACGACATCGATCGCGACTACGGTGCTCTGGGTTACGCCTCCGCCGGATCCAGTTACCTTGAAGGTATGGAATCCGAGAGCGGCATTTTTCGGAACCGGGATTGTCATGGTAGAAGTTCCCGACCCCGGTGCCGAGATGGTGCTTGGGTTAAAGGACACACCCTTCAACGTTGCGGACAAGGTGATCGCAGAGTTGAAGTCGCCGGAAATAGCGGTGGTGATCGTTGAAGTTACCGAGCTCCCCTGTGCGACTTTGATTTTGTCCGGGGAGGCGGAGATGGTGAACGTGCCGGACGCCGCCGGCGCCAGCGCGTTGATCAGATTATCGGCATTCGGGCTTCCCCAGCCGGTGGCCAGGTCATAGCCGACCGTTGCCGGCAGGCCATTGCTTCCACTGGTGATGTCGTGGAAGTCCGTGTCGTAATTGGAACTCAATCCGATGGTATAGAGTTCCGGATTGATGAACCCCAGCGTGGATGTTCCACCGTTCGCCAGCAGCTGTTCATTCGCCAGAGCCAGGTATCCAGCCCACATCGGAGCCGCGAAGCTGGTTCCACCGAATATGTTAGCGCCGCACTCCTGGCCGCCAAAGTAAGGGTTCTTGCCTTGATCGGAGCAAACGTAAAAAGTGAAATTTGCGTTCGCTGAAACATCCGGGCCGTTGCGGTACTTCTGCGAGCATTTGGCGCAACCTGCCGCAGTTGCAACCTGCCAGGATGGGATGGTGAATTTGTCTGGAGAAATGCCGCCCCCGCCATCAGACCAGGCAGTTTCCGAAGCCCAGTCGCCGCCCGGCCCGGTGGTATCCAGATCTGTGCCGCCGACCGAGGTGATGTACACGTCGTCAGCAGGATAGACGAACTCCGCCCCTGCCCAATCGCCTTCGTCGCCCGCGGCCATAAAGATGTTCTGTCCCTGAGCTGCGAACTCCTCGAAGTAAGGATTGTCGGTGGTCGGATCCGCAGGTAGCCATGCCCAAGAGCAGCTTAGCTGAGCGTTCAGCGGACTTGCGGTTGCCATGGCGTTGAAGATGCCGGCATCGTCGACGCTCTGACCTGCCAGTCCGCCTTTTCCGATGTACATGACCAGGCTTGACAATCCAGGTGCCATACCGATTGCCTGGGTCATGTCAATCGTCTGTTCGGTATCGTCGCACTCGCCCTTCGCCCAAGTGCAGCTGGTGCTCTGTCCGTCAACCGAGTCCAGCGTGATCGGGACGTTGTCAGTCTGGCCTGCGTTCGTGAAATAGTCATCCAGATCAGTCAAGTCCGTGCCGAGCAGCTCAAATATTCCGACCGACTGGCCTGCACCGGTAAGAGTTGTTCCCTCGTAATACGCTGCGCGCATGTCACTGCCGCAGAATGACGCACTCGGGCAGGAACCGGTCGTGGCGTTCGAGTGAGCGGAGCTGCTGTTGACATCACGATGCGACAGCATCGGATGCGGGGTTGAATAGTTATCCAGGCCTGAGATGTGCCAGAGCGGCACACTAAGCGCCAAACTGGGTTCCCGGTCGGGAGAGTAAAACGTGCGATTTTCGGTTGGATGCTGATACACGCCCAGCGTGACGTTGAGCGCTTTTTCGATAGTCTCAACCGTGCCGGTGACATTCAGGTTCGTGCGGTTGCGTGAGGTTCCAGCAACCGTCAATCCGTGCGACTGAACGAAGCGAATCACTGCGTCATAATCCTTTTGCGTCGGGCCATATTGAGCAGTGAATTGTTCGACGGTAAGGAAGTGACGGTACGACGGGCTGGTCGGGTCGTAGAGTTCTTTCAAGAAGCTTTGTAACCCCGCTTCATTGCGATGAGGAAGAATAAACACGAGATCCATGGATTGGCTTGCAGGGAGATGGCCGACGAGTCGTGCCTGGCCGTTGAGCGTAACTTCACGAACATGATGCGTTAACAGTGGAGTGTCTTGGGCGAAGGCGGCGCCGATCATGCTGGCAACCAACAAAAGCACAGCCAAACGGCTGAGCACGGTGAATCGTTGCTTCATTTGTATGACTCTCCTTAGGGTCTTTGAAAACAGGCGTGATTCTACAAATGGCTTGTTGGAATTCCAGAATGAGTGGAAGCGGGGGATCAACAAGACCGAACGATTGTGTCCGCGTTCGCTCCCCGGTGTCAACTGTGAAGGTTTTTTCACGTTACTGAATATCGAACCTGGCTGACGGAGCACTTCTCGATTCAAATCTTGTGAACTTTTCGACGAAAACGAGTGCCGGAAGCCGAAAAACCCTCTCTTCCACATGTGTGCAAACTGTTGCACTTTTTCTTCTGATCGCACCCTCTAAGTCGAATCCCAACGGTCGGCGTCTGGCCGCTGGATTGCCCATATCAGGCGAGAAGCCTTGCTAATCGGGCATTCTGGGAGGTCGTCCAGAATTCAAACAGTTTTCCCCCGGACAAGGATCAAGCGATGAAAACTCTACTTTGCGCAGTTTGTTTGCTTTTCGCCACGGCAGCTTTCGCACAGAATGCTCCGGTTCTGAACAATCTTCCTCAGCCGGTGGTAATGATGGATCACCCGCAGCACGCAGTTCAACATTCCATGGCGCAGGAAACCACTCTGCTCGACACGTCCGTCTACACCTATGCCAAAGGCGAGGTGCCACTTTCTGAACTGGGTTTTGTCGAGTACGAAACCCCGCTCGGTGATATCGCCCGGGCCTTCCGGAAAGAACACGCTGCCATCGCCACCAAACCAGTGAAGATTCTTGAGAATCAGTAATTCGGTACTGGCTAAAAAATGGCGGCCAGCCGACGCGGCTTTCGCCTGATCGCTGGCTGCCGATATTGTCTTCCAGCTTCGTCTAAGGTTTTTGCGTTGGCCGCAGACTGATCTCGCTGATAAACGACTGCGGCCTTTGAGTGACCAGCATGGCCACCGCGTGCGCGACGTCTTCCGGTTGCAGCATTTTAGAGGTGTCTTTACCTTCATGCGGACTGAGTTCAGTGTTGGTGGAACCCGGACAGATGACCGATACACGAATGTTGTGACCACGCAGTTCCTCTGCCAGCGAGTAACTCAATCCATTCAAACCCCATTTCGAGGCAGCATAGGCCGCGCCGTTAGGCAGGGGGTTCTTTCCGGCAAGCGATGAAATGTTGATGATCTGACCGGAGTGCGCGGCGATCATCATGGGCGCGAATGCGCGCGTCATGTAATAAACGCCTCGCAGGTTTGTGTTCAGGATACGGTCCCACTCTTGCGGAGGGAGACGATGCAGCGGCCCACCGAATCCACCAATGCCCGCGTTGTTGACCAGAATGTCGAGTCGTCCAAACGAAGATTGGATTTGCCCCGCAGCCTTCTCAACCGAAGCGAGATCGGTCACATCACAGATGACAAACTCGACCTTCCCATCTGATTTCACGATCGCTTGCGCAGTTGACTCGAGCACAGAGCGAGTGCGTCCGCAGAGCACCGTAGTGGCTCCAAGACTCGACACTTCGCGGGCGATCGCAGCCCCAATGCCACGACCCGCTCCGGTGACTAGAGCTACCTGGGTTTTGAGAGGTGCCCTGCCATTCATAAGGACCTGCTGATTTGGAGCCGCAACTCCGGCCCCATGAGAACATCTTTCGAGTTATACAACAGCATCCTAATACAATGCGGATGGCGACCAGAGAGAAGAACTTGCCTTCGAAGCAGGAGGTACTTATAATCCGGCCAACCCCGTGCGCGGGGTTGGTCGCATTAACGTCCCACAGGTCGTCCTTGTTCTCGGATCCGGCCAAGTAGCGACATGCTTTCCAGCATGACTTGGAGAGCTACTATCTGTCCGAGTAAAATGCATCCAAAGTTGAAGAATGATTGTTCCGCGAAATCGTCGATTCCCAAAGAGCTAAAGAGCTAAGGAGCCATGCTGATGAAAAAGATTCTGGTCACGGTAGTGCTCGGCGCCGCTTCTATGTTGTGGGCCGAGAACCCCGCTACCTCGGCGCAGCCGGCACAAGATCAAGCAAATCAGGGGCAAGCGCCAGCGTCATCGGCGCAACCGCCGGCCGCCCCAGTTATCAAGGATCCTGCCGAGTACAACGCCTACATGGGCGCCATCCAGCAGAAAGATCCCGCCGGGCAGATCAGCGGGCTGGAAGCCTACCTGGTGCAGTACCCGAACAGCGTCATGAAGGTTGCCGCCTTGCAGACTCTGATGCAGGATTATCAGCAAACCAACAATCAGGCGAAAACGATTGAAACCGCTCAGAAACTTGTGGCGGCCGATTCCTGCAACGTGCGCGCGTTGGCCTTGCTGTCGTACATCGATCGATTGAAGGCGCAAGGGGGTGACGCCAAGGCAACCGAGGACCTCGCCGACGCTCAGAAATACGGACAGAGCGGACTGGAATGCCTGCCGAAATTCACTAAGCCTGCCGGCACGTCCGATTCGGACTTCGACAAGATGAAAAGCCAGATGGATGGGATTTTTAATGCCGCCATCGGCATCTCCGATCTAACCAGCAAAGATTATGAAGGCGCGAGAAAGACTTTGCGCGAGGCGGAGGACAGCACGCCCGATGAAGCGAAAGACTTCAGCGTCGTGTACCCTCTGGCTCTCGCCTACGCGGGTCCAACCCCAGCTCAGCCGAGCGTCGCCCCCGATCCGATCGATTCCATCTGGTTCGCGGCTCGCGCTTCGGTGGTTGCGCCGAACCCACAGTATCAGCAGCAGATCGAAAAGTATGCCAAGAGCCAGTACATGAAATACCACGGCGGGGATGATGGCTGGAATGATGTCTTGGCGGCCGCCAAGGCCAGCGCTGATCCCCCCGCCGGTTTCACTATCAAGCCTGCCCCTACGCCGGCTGAACAGGCGCATACGATGGTGAGCTCAACAACGCCCGACAAGATGGATTTCGCAACCTGGCAGTTTATTTTTACCAACGGTTCGAAAGATGACCAGGATGCAGTGTGGAATGCTATCAAGGGCAAAGCCGTGCAGATGCAGGGAACAGTCATTCACGCGACCGCAATGGAATTTGACATTGCGGGCAGCTCGGACGATATCGATGCCAAGAAGGCAGATATCACGCTGACCTTCGCGGACAAAGTTCCGGTGCGCCTGATTCCGAAGGATGGCTCAAGTCTAGACTTTCAGGGAGAACCGTCTTCCTACACGGCGAATCCCTTCATGATGACGATGGAGAACGGCAAATTGCTGAAGGCTGCCTCTCCAACTCCGGCGAAAAAGCCGGTACACCACACCAGCAGCCAGTAGAGCGCGGGACAGCATGAGAACGAAGCGATAGGCAGCCGACACGGCTGCCTATCGCTGCTTAGAATCTCGATTTTCGTTCTTAGCCGTTTGATCTCGAGGGTACAAATCCTCAGCGCACAGCCTTCTTGTCAAACGGCATCGGCCGCGCGCTCCGCGGCGGGCGCTTGGCTCCCTCGCGAAGCTGCCGGACATCGATCTTGAGTTCGTCGATGGTGCGGCTCAGAGTATTGCGGTGCATCCCCAATTCGCGCGCGGCGCGGCATTGGTTTCCTTTATTCTCCTGGAGAACGGTAAGGATGAAGCGCTTTTTGAATTCGCGCACGCCCTCCGAATAAAGAATATTGCTTTTGTACATTTGAAGAACAAGTGCTTCCAGTTGATCTTTCACGGTAGGTCTCTCTCTCGTAGATGTCGTGTGTTCTTGCTTCGCGCGATGCAGCTATTTATCTCTACCGGCCGCAGGCGGGTTCAGATGATTGGGAGCCCGATGCAGAAAATCCAATCCCTCATAGAACCGCGCCCGCAATTCCGACGGCGCCAGCCAGATGGCGGCCCTCCCGGCCACTAGAAAATAGGGCGCTAGCGCTGAATTCGCCAGCCACTGCGAGGTCGGCGTAAACGCGGTCATGCCCACCAGCACAATCGACACGAGCAGTGCACCCTTCAAAACGCCCAGCAACGCTCCCAGAAAACGATCGAAACCGCTCAAGCCGGCCGCTTTCATCAGTTTCTGCGTCATCCTGCCGATCAGGCTGAACAGGAACAAGACTGCAAGAAAAATAAACAGAAACGCAAGAATCTCCGCCAGCAGTTGCGATTTCAAAAACGTCGTCAGCCATGCTGCTAACCGCTCGTATCGCCATGCGGCCAGAAGATAACCGACAATCAAGCCCCCCACGCTGAAGGCTTCCGCGAAGAAGCCGTGCATGGCGGCCAATATTACATTCAAAATCACGACCGCGATGATCAGCCAGTCAATCGCGGTCATGCCATTCTCCAGCCTTCCGCCCTGCGGACTTCGCCGCTAAACATCCAATCGGCGGCCCGTCATCCGGAAGTAAGCGTCGAGATATTTCTCGCTGGTGCGAGCCGCAACCTCGGCAGGCAGAGCCGGTGCGGGTGGTTGTTTATTCCAGTGAATTTGTTCGAGGTAATCACGCACGTACTGCTTGTCGTATGACTCCTGCGAGCGCCCAGCTTCGTACTTATCGGCAGGCCAGAATCGCGAAGAGTCAGGCGTCAGGACTTCATCCGCCAGCGTAATACCGTGTGCGGTGCGTCCAAATTCAAATTTCGTATCGGCGATGATGATACCGCGCTGGCGGGCGTATGCAGCAGCTTTCTTATAAATTCGCAGAGTAAGATCGCGCAGGTGGCTGGCGGTCTCCGTACCGAGGATCTCGCACATCCGCGAGAAGGAAATATTTTCGTCATGCCCGGTCGTTGCCTTGGTAGCGGGCGTGAAGATGGGTTCAGGGAACGCCTCGGACTCACGCAGGCCCGCGGGAAGTTCGATGCCGCATACCTTCCCCGAAGCTTTATATTCCTTCCACGCGGAGCCGGAAATATAGCCGCGAACCACGCATTCGACGGGGAACATCTGCGCCCGCTGCACGATCATGGAGCGTCCGCGCAGTTGATCGTCGTATTTTCTGAGAGCCTGCGGATAGCCATCTACATCCGCGGTAACTAGGTGGTTCGGCACGATATCAGAGAGAAAGTCGAACCAAAAAAGAGAGATTTGTGTCAGCACTCTTCCCTTATTCGGGATGCCGGTAGCGAGCACATAATCGAAGGCGGAAATGCGATCGGTAGCCACGAAAAGCAGGCGGTCGCGATCGAGTTGATAAACGTCGCGGACTTTGCCGCTGGTTAGAAGTTGGAGATCGGAAAAATCAGTTTGAAGAATGACCGGATCGAGGAGATTAGAAGTCATAGTGAAATTTTACAGGTTAGAGAGCGAGGCGTATTTTAGCCCGTCAGAAATTTTTGTCAATCGAAGACGACAGACGGCACGGAAGATTTCGTATCCCATTGAGGGCACAAACGTTGCTAATGGAGGATTGCAAGAGAATCTAATGATTGGATGTGGCAGGCTGTTCGCCTTGTGGAAAAGCTGAGGATGAGAGTGGATATTTGGGAAGCGGCATTAAATTGCTCGCAAATTCGCTGTAATGATCGGGCTTTAGGGCCATCCATTACGTTCTGCAGTCTCTACGCCGCTCCGAATCTTACCGACACGAGCTTCGACACGCCCGGTTCCTGCATCGTCACGCCATAAAGTACGGGAGCGATGCTCATCGTCTTCTTGCTGTGCGTGATCAGCACAAATTGCGTTTGCACGCTCATTTCTTTCACCAGTTCCATGAAGCGGCCGACGTTCGCCTCGTCGAGCGGTGCATCGACCTCATCGAGAATGCAGAATGGGCTGGGAGTGTATTGGAAAATTCCGACCAGCAAAGCGAGGGCGGTCAGCGCTTTCTCGCCGCCGGATAGGAGCAATACGCTTTGCAGGCGCTTGCCGGGCGGAGACGCAATCACGTCGATTCCGCTTTCGGCAGAATTCTCTTCGTCGGTCAGCTTCATGAAGGCGTTGCCGCCGCCGAAAAGCTTCTTGAAAGTGGCTTGGAAATTTTCGTTAATCCTTTCGAACGCCTCGCGGAATTTCTGCCGCGAGATTTCGTCGATTTCACGAATGGTTGCGGTTGTATTTTCGATCGAAGAAATCAGATCCTTGCGTTGCCCTTCGAGGAAGGCGTGCCGTTCGCTGGTCTCGCGATATTCTTCCAGGGCCATCATGTTGACCGGTCCCATCGATTCCAGCTTCGTCCGCATCTCACGGTAAGACTGATCGCTGGCTGCAAGTTCCTCGCCGCTGAGCAGGGCAATTCCGGTGTCGGCGAGCAAATTGTCACGCTCAATTCCAAGCTCATTCAGGCAGGTCTCCGCCATATGCATGGCATCGGCCTGCAACTTGGCCCCGATCGCCTGAAGCTCGCCGCGACGATCGCGAGCCGCATCCAGCAACGGACGAGCGCTGCGCAGCTGTTCATCGATTTCCGCCAGCCGCGCACGAACCTGGTCTTTCTCCTCCTGCAACAGGCCTTCCCGCGCCTGACCTGCGTTGTGTTCCGCCTGCAAGTCGGCCATGCTTTGCTCGAGTCGCAAATTTTCATTTTCACGCTGCAACTTCTCGCTCGCCGCCGCTTCGATTTGCGAAACTAGCGCCTCGGCGCGGTGATTCATTTCAAGAAACAAAGAGTCGATGCGAGCAAGCACGGCAGAGGCTGATCGATGACGTTCTTCCAGAGCGGCCACGCGGGCGACGCGCTGAGAGCTAGTTTCCGCAGCTTCTTCCCGGCGCTGTTTCAAGGCAGCTAGCGATTCCTGGGCAGCGGCAACTTGCCCTTCAATCTCCGCTCGCTTTTCTTCAACGGTCGCAATTTCCGCCTTCCGCGAGCCGATAATCGATTGCTGTTCCCCCCGTTCGGCCGCGAGCCGGCGCAGTTCAGACTGCGAGATATCCATCCGCTCGCGCACGCGATTCATTTCCGAATCAAGCTGCTGCAGCAGATGGCGGGAGGTCATACTCTGATGTTCGGCTTCGCGCTTCTCGCCCTCCAACCTATCCAGCAGGGAAGCCAGTTCTTTGATTTCGCGCCCCAGCGTGAGCACGCGCGTGTCTTCTTCCCGAAGAGCGCGTTCCAATTCCTCCATCTGGCGGAGAACATCTCGCAGCTCGCGTTTCATCGAAAGCGGACCCTCGGCGCGTTGCTTGCCTCCGGTAACCGTCACATTGTGGAAGCACTCGCCCGATTGCGAGAGGAAGAACGCATCGGGATTTTCCAGCGCCAGGTTGCGAGCCACGTCTGATCCGGGAACAATGTAGCCGTCGCGCAGCTTGGGCAGAATCACCTCCAGAGATTTGCCAAACCCATCGAGCACGCGAATCGTATTCTTCAATGGAAGAATGGAAGCTGCCGGCGGCGCAGAGTGGGCCGCTTCATCGAGCACAAACGAGAATTTCGCCTGCGCATCCTCGGGATGAACTAAAAAAGTGGCGCGGCCATCGACATCGCTGCGCAATAGCCGTAAGCCTTCATCGGCGGCATCCCAGGATTTGACTACGACGTAATTCAATTCATCACGCAGAAAATCTTCTACGACCCGCTCGAAGCGAGGTTCGACCTCGAGAAAATCGGCGAGCACTCCGACTGGCGCCAAGCCGCCCTGCATGACCTGGGACTGAAAAAGGCGCCGGACGGATTCGGTGGAATATCCGTGCTCGGCGATAACTGCCTCCAGCGAACCTTTTCTGCCGAGCGCGGTCGCATACTCCGCGCGCAGCAGGTCGAGACGGCCCTTGGCCCTGATTTCTTCCTGCCGCTTGGATTCAATCAGCCGGCGAAGCTGGCTGATTTCCTCCGTAATTCCTGCGGCGCGCTGGGCGACGGTTTCGAATTCGAGCGCCAGCTGTCCGCGCTGGCCGCTGAATGCTTCTACCTGCACATTTGCATTGTCGATTTCGGTTTGGAGGCGGCCGGCCTCGCGATCGGAGCCTGCGAGACGTTCTTCCGCTTGCGCGAGCTGATTGCGCAGACGCGACGCCGAGGAGACGGTATCGAAAATTGCGACGCGCGATTCTTCCTGCTGCCGCTCCAGTTCAGCCAGAGCCGCCGCCGCAGCTGCGCCTTCCTGCTGCGACGATGCGAGTTCCTGCCGCGCGGCAGCTAAATCTCCAGTCGCCGACTCGAGGATTTGTCGATTCGAATCCTGCTCGGCGGCAATCAAACTCAGGCGCTCACGTGCTTGAGCCAGTTCTGTCTCTGCCGATGCCGAGCGAGCCAGCAGCTCGGCGCAGCGCTCCTCGTTATGCCGCCTGCGCGCCTGCGCGCGCTCAAGTTCCATGGCCAGCTGATTGAGGCGCTCGCGATTCTCGCGCACCTCGGCTTCAATGGCATAACCTCGCTCGGTGCTCTCGCTGTGCTCGGATTCAAGCTGCCGCACGGCTTCACTGCGCTGCTGCATCTCCTGGGCAAGCAGCGCGAGCTGCGCGTCCAGTTCCGCGTTTTCGCGTTCGATTGCAGCAAATTTGCTGGCCAAAACCACCCGCAGCTGGGCGCGCATCTCGTCTCTCAACTTGGCATAGCGCTCGGCCTTTGCCGCCTGCCGCTTGAGCGAATTCATCTGTCGTGTGACTTCGTCGAAAATGTCGTTGATGCGCGAAAGATTCAGCTTGGCATCTTCCAGGCGCGCTTCCGCCAGCCGCTTCTTGGTTTTGAATTTCGTGATTCCCGCAGCCTCTTCGAGAATCGCCCGGCGATCCGTGGGACGGCTGCTGAGAATCTGGCCGATCCGGCCCTGCTCGATCAGCGCGTAGGTTTCCGGTCCTAGGCCGGTGCCCATGAAGAGTTCCTGGATGTCGCGTAACCGGCAGAGTTTTCCGTTCAGCAGATATTCGCTGTCGCCGGAGCGGAACAGGCGCCGCGTAACCACGATCTCTCCGGCGTGGAACTGCTGCTGGTTAAATTTGCGGCGGCGAATCTTCAGCACAACTTGGGCTGGAGCCGGCAAGCTGACCGACGAGATCGGGGTAACTGTCGCCGGAGCCGCATTCCGCAAGGCGAAAACCGGCTCGTCTTCCGGAAAAGCGACTGAAATCATCGTCACTTTTCCGCGCGGCAGGGCTACTTCTTCGGCCTTGCCAGGTTGCGCGTCTTCGACGGCACGCTCAGTTTCTTCGGCGGCATGGGCGCGAATTGCGGCCTCATCCCAATCGCGGTCAAGCGAGTCATCCGTCGAAATCGAGTCCGTCTCGGGCAGTTCATCCTGAATGTCGATCTCGGTGGGAGCGTCGGCATCTGTTCCTCGGTAAGCCTCCGGATCGATCAGCGTCAGAGACACTTCCGCCATTCCCGTAGGCTTGCGGTCGCCGGTGCCCGCGAAAATGACATCCTCCATGCGCGAACCGCGCAGCGTTTTAGCTGATTGCTCACCCAAAACCCACGAGATTGCGTCGGCGATGTTCGATTTCCCGCAACCGTTGGGACCGATGATCGCCGCGATGCCGTCACCATGAAATTTGAGATCGGTGCGGTCACAAAACGATTTGAACCCGAGAATCTGAAGCCGCTTCAGTTTAAGCAACGTGAACTCCTTGGAGGCAGTGGCCGATGTTTCCCTGGCCGGTTTTTCTTGGCTGCTGTGCTCATCGGCCTGTTAATCAGGCTGATTCCTCTTTCGCCGGAAGTATGCGTATTCAGATTCGCTCCGCCAGGGGCTGGCTTCGGCGGGCACAAATTTAAGCAACTGTAATGGCGAAATGGGGCCGGGGTCAAGCAATATAACACTATATGTTGTATGGCCTTACGAGCCAGCGCGTTGTATTGCACAGACATTGCGGCACATCGATAGTTTGCACGCGAGACCAAAGCTAAGGAGGGAAGAACGGCCAAGAGCAGAATCAGGCTAACGCAAGAAGGCATGTCAATCAATAACGATTTAGGCTGCAGAGTCGAGGTTGTCGCCCCTGCAGCCTGTTAAAGTCTGATCGAAGCCTACTGCTCGTACGCTCCAATGTTGATTTGCCCGTTGCTATTGATGCGCGGATTGCCGGCGTAATCGACGCTGCCGTAAATGGAAGTACCGCTGCCGCAGTAGCCCACGCTGCAGGTCAGACTCGTGCTCCCGGCATTGATGGCGGGCGAGCCGGAAGCAACATCCAGATCCGGCGGGGTCGAACTCAGATTGTCATAAAGAGGGTTGGCGTTCGGTGAATCGGCGTCCTCGCCGCTGCCAGACTGGTACGCGGCGTAAGTCTTGTAATTATATTTTCCGCCCCAGTCAATCGAAGTGCCCTGCACATAGCCGGCGGTAGAGTAGTAGTCGTTCCAGTTGAGAGTCGCGGTCGATCCGCTGACGTAGCTGTAAATCCATACATTCTGTGTTCCCGCATACACGATATTGTTTTCGAAAATGTTTCCGTTGGCGGGAGGGGCGTTGTACTGAATCTGAAATTCCGCTCCCTGATTTTTCGTGTTGTTGTTGTAAAGGCTGTTGTTCACAATCACGACATGGTCGCTGCCGCCCACATCCTTGGCATAGCCGCCGATGGAGATGCCAACGGTATTGGCGTCGTAAAACACATTGTTACGGATGGTGACATAGCTGCTGTCGTGGGTTTTGTGTTCGCTGGCGGCCTCCATGTTTAAGTCGCAAGCGTAAACCGTATTGCGTTCGAAAATGACGTACTCGCATCCGTCGCAGTAGAGGCCGTCGGCGTCGTACTCCTTGCCTTCTCCCGGGTTGTCAATCGCGCTTATGTTGTAAACCGTATTGCCGCTAATCTCGCCATAACTCGCCCGGTCTGAGCCGGAGGGTCCGACGCCTTCGAATCCAATCGCGTCGATGCCAATGTTGTCGTTGTCGTGCACGACATTGTTGCTGATGGTGAAGTAGGTTACGTTGCCATCCACATTCACCGATTCACTCTCGCCGGTTTTCAGGTCATAAACCTGATTGCCGCTGATCGTCAGCTCGGTAATCGGTGTGCTCGACGTGCCGTACACCGCGATGCCGAATGCATTTCCGTTTTTCTCAGAAGAAGTGGTGATGTTGTGCACAGAATTATTCAGTAACTGGACACCGGTACCTGAGCCGGTAATCCAGATTCCAGCCGGCGTGTACGCGGCCTTGCTGGTGGTGTAATTCTGAATTTGAAACCCATTCAAAGCCACATAGCTCGTGTTCACCATGTTGATGAGGCCCTGCGTCTCGTTGCCACTGGAGGGAGGATTCGACGAGCAGCAACTGACGCCGGTTCCATCGATAGTCGCGGTTTGTCCGGGATAGCTTGCGAATATGATGGGATTCGTCGCCGTTCCGGAATTCGGGAAATTGACCGATTCGTTGTAAGTTCCGCCTTCGACGAAAACCGTCGCGCCTGCCGTTACGGTATTCGCGGCGTGCTGAATCGTGAGCCAGGGCGCTGTGTAACTGCCGTTGTTGCTGTCATTACCGCTTGTCGAGACGTAATAAGTTGCGCCAGGCTGTGCAACCAACAGAGGCGAGAACAGCATTGCAATCAAGAACGATTTCAAAAACGATTTCATTTCTCATCTCCTTCCTGATCTCAGCGGACTGTTACGGAAAACTTGCCGGAATCAACTAGCGCGAAGCCCCGCACTGCCTTATGCGGCGGAGATTAGAACGGTTTCGATTGCGTGTCAATGGTTATCTTTCATTGCGAAAAATGGTTTGTACGCTTTCGAATACTTTCTATTTGAGATCTTTGGGTTGATCGGCAACCCCCACCGAGAGAAAGGAGACATACAGGCGCGCTTTTGCGCGCGTGCACCTATTTGTTCGTCTCCGACAGTTTCAAATCCACCGTTTCCGAACGTCCCGCATCGATCCTCACCTTCTCGGGATTGTTCACGTGATCAGGGAAGTCTGGATTGAAATAGGCGTGATCGGCGCTGGGCGGAACGGCGAACAGAATGTAATCTGCGGGAATAGCATACGCAATTTTGAATCGGCCGGCACTGTCAGTCTGCGCGCTCAATGTGTAGCGCGAAATTCTGCGTAGCTCACTCGAAGCGGGAACCGCCACCACCATGACCCGGGGGGCGGGATCGTCGTGCGCGGTCACCTTTCCCTGGATTGTGCCCGTGTCGGCAGCGAGCGCAACGTCGCAGTCGAGCCGTGAGTCGACCGACAGTTTGAACTCGCGCCCGGCGTAGTCTCGTCCATCGCATACGGCTTTCTTCACGTAAATGGATCTGTCACCGCAGCAAATCGAAAAACTGAAATCCCCCGGGGGAATGTCTTTGATTTCGAACTGTGGGCTCGTGCCAAGGTCGGATGATAGATGCAAAAGGTAGAACCCCGGGCCGAAGGTCTGCAAAGCGAGTTGCTTTCCCGAGAGCGAAAGTCCTGCGGGGGCCTCGATTGTTCCGCGGACCAGGGCGGCGCGGCCAAGTTCGACATCGGCGCGCACATCGCCATCCGTGACGCGCACGGAAGCGAATCCCAGTTCCGATCTGACTCCCTTATCAACGGCGACGGCTGCCAACGTGTACTCACTCGGTGGGAGTCCCCGGAACTCAAACGAACCGTCTGCCTCCACATTGGCCGAATTTTCTCCGCTTCCAAAGTTATATCCGGCATCCTCCGGGCGCTTGCACTCAATCTCCTCGATTCGCTTCCGATCGAGCCCGGCACCTGAAATTACCTTTCCGCGCAGCTTGAACGTTCTTTCCGCCGGAACCGTGAAACGTGTATCTCTCGTTTCCACCAAAGGCCCAACATTCACCGCTTGCGCTTCCGAGATCGAGCTTGTTCCGGGGAAAAACGTGTTCTGATACTGCTCCCGGCCTGCCGGACTTTCCTTGAGGCCAACCTGCTCCATCGTACGGTTCATCAAGCCGCCAGCCCGCACATAGTAAGCGCCGGGAGGGAGATCAGGCATGCGGTAATTCCCCAAATCATCTGTTACCGCTTGCCGTGCCGCCTGAATCTGCCTGTTACCTCCTTCGACCCAATCGACGCGCAACGCCATCACCTCGAGACCCGGCACAGGATCCTGATCTTCGTCCACTACCTGGCCTGAGATCACACCCGCTGGATAGAGGCGCACGGCAATACCTTCGATTCGTTGCCCCGGCCGCAGAGAAAGTGTGTGAGGTCTATTCTCCGACCCGTCTTCTTCGCGCTCCGCCGCATTCCACGCCGAGTATCCGTTGTGCCAGGCGTCTATCTGATAGTTCCCGGCGGGAAGATCGGCGAATACAAATGCACCGTCTGCCCCCGTGCGAACGATGCGTGTGCCGGCGGCCTTCGCAGTGGCGTTATCAGTGCAGAGCAGTTGCACTTGGGTCTTGGGGATCGGTTCGCCCGTATCCGATCGATAGACGTGGCCGGATATTTGCCCCAAAGACTGCTTTGGTGAGTTTTCCGATTGACTGAAGCAGAATGACGCGAGTAGGAAAAGTAAAAAAATTGTGCTCGAACAAGCTGACAACCAGAGCGTTCGATTGGTGGGTTCCGCGAACATCGTGAGCTCCGGCAGTACGATGCAGCTAATTAACCGTGGGACGGTCGAAGGCCGTCCCAGGCAGGTTGTTCAGTGTTTCTAAGCGCCTCCCAGTTTCTCAAAGAACAAACAAATGGTTTCAATCCCGTGGTGAAAATTCGGGATGTGGAACTTCTCGTTCGGCGCGTGAAGATTATCATCGGGCAGGCCGAAGCCCATCATCACGCTGGGAATTTTCAGGGCTTGATAAATATCGTTGACGATCGGAATCGATCCGCCACTGCGAATGAAAACGGTGTCTTTCTTGAATGTGTCGTGCAATGCTTCAGTCGCGGCTTCGATATACGGATTGTCGGTACCCACAACGCTGGCTGGGCCTTTGCTGTGAACTTTGATCTTCGTTTCAATGCCCTTTGGCGTGAGCTTCTTCACAAATGCGGTGTAGCGCTTCAGGATGTCGTTTGGATCCTGATTGGGCACAAGCCTCATCGAGACTTTCGCTGTCGCCTTGGCAGGAATGACGGTCTTCGCGCCTGCGCCGATGAATCCACCCGGCATGCCGTGAACTTCGAGCGTCGGCCGCGCCCAGGTGCGATACAGCACGGAATACCCCGGCTCGCCGGTGAGAACTTTTGATCCGACTTCAGTCTTGCGGTAGTGCTCTTCGTTGAACGGCAGCCGTTTCCAGGCTTGCAGTTCGTCCTTGCTGGGAGCTTTGACTTTACTGTAAAAGCCCGGAATCAGGATGTGCCCCTTGGCGTCCTTCAGCTTGCTGATGATCTCGATCAGCGCGAAGAACGGATTAGGAGCGGCGCCGCCGTAGACGCCGGAGTGCAAATCGATCTTCGCACCGTAGGCTTCGATCTCCGTATAAACCAGGCCGCGCAGGCCAACACACAAAGTCGGAAGACCGGGAGCAAACAGTTCCGTGTCGCAGACCAGGGCGAAATCGGCTTTCAGTTTGGCCTTCTCTTTGCGGACGTATTCCGCAATGGATTCACCCCCTACTTCTTCTTCGCCCTCAAAAAGAATCTTCACATTAATTGGCAACTTGCCATTGCCAGACTTCATGAGCGACTCAAGCGCCTTTACTTCCATCCACAACTGGCCTTTGTCGTCGACAGCGCCGCGCGCATAGATGTTGTTATTTCGTTCTGTCGGCTCGAATGGCGGCGTGTGCCATTCATCCAGTGGATCAGGCGGCTGAACATCGTAGTGTGCATAGCAGAGCGCCGTGGGCTTGCCGGGAGCATGCAGCCAATCGGCATAAATCAGCGGATGGCCTTTGGTCGGAATCACTTCGACATTTTCCATGCCGATGCGGCGCAGTTCGTTGGCTACGAACTCAGCCGCTTTCTGCACATCGGACTTGTGTTCTTCCAGGGTGCTCACGCTGGGAATGCGCAGAAGTTCTTTCAGCTCGCCGAGAAAACGCTGTTGATTATTGCGTGCAAAATCGACTGCCGGAGAAGCCATAAGGAAATTCCTTTCTGAGGCACACTGCGGAAATAACTGATGCTTTCGAGACCCCACAGTATACGCCACACGGCGGGCGCGGATCAGTGATGCTCGCTGCTTCCAATCGAAAACCGGGTGGGCGAAAATGCAGATAGGTCGTAATCGCAATTTTCTCCAGTGATGACCTGTGCCACGATTCGCGCCGTGATCGGAGCGAGCAGAATGCCGTCACGAAAATGGCCGGTCGCAACGTAATAGCCGGCCGTCGAAGTTTCGCCGAGAATCGGCAACGAATCCGGAGTTCCGGGCCGCAAGCCGGCCCAGTCTTCCAGAATTTTCGCATTGCGCAACTCGGGAATCAGCGTGATCGCTGCACGGTGCAAGCGCTGGATTGTGGCAACGTCGGTGCGTTTATCGAAGCCGGCTTCCTCGACTGTGGTGCCCACGAGAATTCGCCCGTCGCTGCGCGGGATCAGATAAACGTCCGGAGACCGAATTACGTGCGTCAGCGTCCCGCGCGACGGAGCGATCAGGCACAACATTTGCCCTTTCACCGGACGCGTAGGAAACTGATGCGGTGCAATCTGGCCCGACCAGGCTCCCGCGCAGTTCACTACTTTCTTTGCGAAATAGGAAGTTTTGCGAGACGTGACCCCATGCACCTTCCCCTCGGACAAATTCACGGCGGTGACTTCTTCGCCCGAAGAGACATCAACACCTCGGCGTTTCGCGGTCTCCAGTGCGGCAGCGGTGATTGCGCGGGGATCGATGCTGCGTTCTTTCAGGAAAAATGCGGCGCGCTCATGATGGACTAGAGCCGGTTCCAGTTCCGCCAACGAAGCTGAGGGTAGGCTCTCCACCTTGAATGCCGGCTGCTGGCGCGCATCCTCAAGCGGAGGAAAAACAATTGCTCCCTGTTCGCGCAAATCAACAAATATTCCCGATTCAACTTGCAATTCCTGCGCGAACTCGGGATACATGCGCGCGCTCGCAATCGCCAGCTCCTGCAATGCAGCGGGCGTTTCGGCGCCGCTATCGACCAGCATGCCACCGGCGGCGTGGGAGGCCTCGCGTCCCGGTTCGCCGCGTTCGACCACAAGCACGGTGGCGCCGCGCTTGCGGACCTCAATCGCAAGCGAAAGCCCGATGATCCCGCCGCCGATTACGATTACGTCCCAAGTCTTCACCTTTGCATTGTAAAAGATCGCAAAGCCAGGGCCGGTTGACAGGTATAGCCCTATGCTAAAGAATTAGCATCGTAGGAAGTGGAACATCCCGGAGGGGCCAATGTCCGACGAAGGCGAAAATGTGGTGGTTGAGCAGCAATCGACTGCTGGGAAATGGATATTGCTGATCCTTGCGATCCTGTTTGTCGTGGGAACCGTTTTTGGGTATGTGACAACACAGCAGCGTGTCGAAAAGCTGAACACGGACTTGACCTCCAGCCAGGCGCAGGTCGCCGAGCTGCAGAAGCGCATGCGATCTGCGGAAGCTGAAGAAGAGACGCTGGGCGAGAAACTCGGAATGACCAAGAAAGAGCTTTCCGAACGCGCAGCTCAGTTGCAGGCCCAGCAGGCGCAACAGAAAGCCGCAGAGGCTCGCCTGGAGGAAGAGCAGAAGGCTGCGCAAGCTCGACTGGGCGAAGTTTCCGGTGAAGTTGCGGGAGTGAAAACTGATGTCGGCGGGGTCAGGACTGACGTCGCTTCCACCCGGGCGGATCTCGAATCGACCAAGCAGAAGCTGCAAAGCGCCATCGGCGATCTGGGTGTCCAAAGCGGACTGATCGCCCATACTCGCGACGATCTCGAAGTTCTCAAGCACAAAGGCGACCGCAATTACTACGAATTCACTTTGATCAAGGGCGCGAAGCCCCAACCGGTCGCGACCGTCAGCCTGCAGCTCCGGAGAACCGACTCCAAGCACGGCAAGTACACGATGAACGTGACTTCCGACGACCGGACAATCGAGAAGAAAGATCGCAATGTTTCCGAACCTATCCAGTTTTATTCTGGCCGCGATCACATGCTGTTTGAACTGGTGGTGTGGACCATCGACAAAAAGAAAGCAACGGGATACTTGAGCACTCCCAAAGCCGCGCCCGTTCCGGTGACCGCTAATTAAATGAAGCCGCTTCTCTGCGGCATGCGTTGGGAAATTGCGGGATTAACGAAACTTTTCTATTTTCCGGCGTCCTTGCCTGCCTTGTGCTTGTAACCCTTGCAAACCAGAACCGGAAGCCGCGGGTACTTTGCAAAATCGGAATTCGTGAATGAAAGCTGGCACTGCAAAAAGGTCGAACCCTTGTCAGATTCCATGTATTTTGCATGCACGCAGTCGGCGCACAGACCTGCGCTCGAAATGTCAAAGTTCTTTTTGGAAGTTGTCATTCGATGGCCGAGTAAGTCTAACTAGAATCCCTGGCGCACGAGTTCTTCCACGGTAAGTGAACTTCCAGTAGAGTCGACCTTCATCATTTTTTCGACGTACTTCGCGATTAAATCCGCTTCCAGGTTTACCGGATCATCCCGTCGCAGCGAGTTGAGGTTCGTCATCTCAACCGTGTGAGGAATGATAGCGACGGTGCAGTTCTTTCCGTCGAGAACCGCAACGGTCAGGCTGATGCCTTCAATCGAAATCGATCCCTTATAAACCGTATATCTTTCGATTTCTGGAGGCAGTTCGATTCGCAGCCGGAAATTCTCCGAATCGGCGATACGCTCCAACGCGACGAATTTTCCGACTCCATCGACGTGGCCTTGCACGATGTGTCCGCCAAAACGGCCGTCCGCCTTCATGGGAAGCTCGAGGTTGACGAGCGCGCCTTCGCGAATCCGGGAAAACGAAGTACGCACCCAGGTTTCGGGTGCGAGATCGGCACAGAACGATCCGGGTTTGATATCAAGCGCAGTAAGGCAGACACCGCTGACCGCAACGCTGTCGCCGGTCTTGAGTTCTTTGGAGGTATTCTTCGCCGCAATCGTGATACGGCGATTCTCAGCCTGCTGTTCGATGCTAGAAATTCGTCCAACTTCTTCAATGATTCCGGTAAACATGGAAATCTCCATCTTCGACAACGGGATATCTTAAACCCACTGCACGGGAGGATGCGGCAGCATAAACCCTCTTTTTCTATCGAGGATCGCAATTCACGGAATTTTGAAACTGCCGATTATTCCTCGTAAGGGTCGCGCAGATAAGCTTCGATGGCGATGTCATCTTCAAACCGGTGCAAGCGACAATCGCGAACTCGGAGCACTTGCCCCACCGCACCGAAGCTGCCGACGGCAAAGGGAACCGAATTCGTACCGCCCATAATTTGCGGTGCGTAATACAAGAAAAGCTTATCGACAATGCCCGCGGCCAGCGCGCCCCCGTTGACAGCCGACCCTCCCTCTATCATTAGGCTGATAATCTCCAGCTCTCCGAGGCGGTGCAAGAGCGCCTGCATATCAATACAGCCGTCTTCCTTTGCCGGCAGTTCTTCCACGCGAATGCCGCGAGCCTCCAATTCATCTCTCTTTTCTCGCTTCGGTGAGGAGCAAAATACGAGAACATCGTGCCCCCGCTTGTCATCGGCCACACTTCGCACGAGGCGTGATTGCAACGGCAGGCGCAAATGCGAATCGAGAATTACACGCAACAAAGGGCGCCGTCGCCGTTTGCCACTGCGGTCGGTGAGCAAAGGATCGTCTGCCAGAATTGTCCCAATGCCGACGAGAATGGCATCGCTCTCGTGCCGCTGAAGATGCACATTCGCACGCGCGGCTTCACCTGTAATCCATCTGCCTGGCCGTGTTCCGGGTACCTGTTGCGCTTGCGAGGCACGAGGCGGTGCGATTTTTCCATCAAGGGTCAGCGCCGACTTCAACGTGACGAACGGAACCTTGTGCCGGATGTACCGTGCGAAGGCCTCGTTAAGCCTGCATGCTTCGGCTTGTAAACCTCCGACGTCTACTTGAATCCCTGCAGCGCGAAGTTGTTCGAAGCCACGTCCACGCACCTGCGGATTTGGGTCGGCCATGGACGCAACAACCCTACGTATTCCAGCCC
Source organism: Candidatus Sulfotelmatobacter sp. (assembly GCA_030041415.1). Taxonomy (GTDB): domain Bacteria; phylum Acidobacteriota; class Terriglobia; order Terriglobales; family Acidobacteriaceae; genus Sulfotelmatobacter. The sequence goes on along the minus strand of JASHNX010000172.1, from coordinate 32,968 downwards.
TAATTAGAGCGTCCGTGCAGGGAGGGGTCCGACCGTGGTGGGCATGTGGTTCCAGATTGATATAGAGCGTGCCCCCGCGAGCTTTATCTCCCGCTTGTTCGAGCGCGAGAATTTCGGCATGTCTTTTGCCATCGTACGTGTATGTGCCCGTTCCCACGATGCTGCCATTGTTGTCGGTAATCACTGCGCCGACGTACGGATTCGGGGATGCGAGTCCGATCCCTTGGCGCGCGAGATCGAGCGCCTGTTGCAGAAATTGCTGGTCGGAGGGGTGATCCTGTCTCATTCAATGATGAACTGGTTACTTCATCGGGAGATGTGCGAGGCCGGGCCGCGACGCATGGTTCGCTCTTTGCCTCGCACCGCGACTCAATCGATTATTCAAACAGAGAATCGACAAACTCCTTGGGATCGAAGGGCAGCAAATCTCCAGCCTTCTCGCCGACCCCGACATACCGGACCGGCAATCCCAATTCACGAGAGATAGCTACCACTACTCCGCCTTTGGCAGTCCCATCCAGCTTGGTGAGGACGATTCCGGTCACTCCTGCTGACTGCGTGAACAGGCGTGCTTGCTGCAAGCCGTTTTGCCCGGTCGTTGCGTCCATCACGAGAAGTGTTTCGTGCGGTGCTCCTGGAACGATGCGCTGAGCGGTGCGACGCATTTTTTCCAGTTCCGCCATGAGGCTCGTCTTGGTGTGCAGACGCCCGGCGGTATCGACAATGACATAATCCGTTCTCCGTGCCGTCGCGGATTGCAGCGCGTCAAACAGCACAGCTGCTGGATCGCCACCCGGCTTCGTCTTAATCACTTCGGTGCCGGTTCGCTGCCCCCAAATTTCCAGTTGGTCAATCGCCGCTGCTCGAAACGTATCGGCCGCACACAGCAACACATTTTTCCCCTGCGAGCGAAACACTTGCGAAAGCTTGCCGATTGTCGTCGTCTTGCCCGTTCCGTTCACGCCAACTACGAGAATCACTTCCGGAGTTCCTTCGACCCTTCGCACCGGCTGCGTATTGGCGGCATTCAAAATGGAAAGCAACTCTTCTTTCAGAAGGCGCTTCAGTTCCTGCACGTCTTTGATCTGTTTGCGATCGGCTTTGTCGCGAAGCTTGCCGAGAACTTCCTGCGTAGTGGTCGAGCCGAGGTCGGCGCCAATGAGCGTAGCTTCCAGATCGTCGAGGGTATTTCGGTCAATTTCCTTCCCAAGTGAGACCACTTCTTCGATGCGCTCAGCCAGGTTTTCGCGAGTGCGTGTAACGGCCTGCTTCATGCGCTCGAAGAGGCCTGTTTTGTTTGTTTCTTCCAGGCTGCCAAATAAAGTTTGAATCATGAGAAAGCCTACAAGCGATTATAGCTGTGCTGGCCGATGGCACAGGAAAGTCCGGAAAGCAGCACAGCAGGCACAGGATGACTAATCAATTGCGGAAGGATCAGACAAACCGAGCTATACGGGAGTTCGTTCGAGGCTAGAAGCTTCGGGCACGGCAACAGTTTTAGAGGACGCTGCAGCTGGAGTTTCAGCGACGGCTTCCTGCGGCGCCGGTCTTTTGATCGAAAAGCGCTGGATGCGAATCTCTCCACGCGCGTAGACCGCGAGCAATGCCGCCACCGGAGCTGGATCAAGCCGTTTTCCGGCAAGATTCTGAATTATCTTGAAGGCCTCATCCGGAGTATGCGCGGTTTGATAAGGACGATTTGTGGTCAGCGCATCGAACGTGTCGGCCACGGCAATCACTCGCGCCAGCAGCGGGATCTCATCCCCCTTGAGCCCGTACGGATAACCTCGCCCGTCGAGCGCCTCATGATGCAGTTCAATTCCTGGCAGCATCTCGGCGAGCTGCGTTACCGGGCGCAGTATGTTGGCACCCTTCGTAGTATGCGTCTTCATTACCTCAAATTCTTCGGCTGTCAGAGCGCCGGGCTTCTTCAGAATGCGATCTTCAATGCCGATCTTGCCGACATCGTGAAGTTGCGCTGAAATCTGCAGCGTCTCCATGAAGGTCGCATCCAGCTTCATTTCCTTCGCGATCATCATGGAGTAGCGGGTGACGCGGTCGGAGTGGCCGCGGGTGTAGGGGTCCTTCTCGTCAACCGCGCCCGCCAGCATCTGGATGGAACCCAAAAACAATGCGCGATTCTCTTCCGCGGCACGCTTCAAATCCTCGACGAAGTGTTCGAGTTCCTCCGACATGGTGTTGAAGGTCTCGGCCAGTTCTCCGATTTCGGTGCGGCTTCGCAACTGCGCCCGTTGAGAGAAATCTCCGCGTGCCAGCGCGCGGCTCGATTGCGTGAGAACCTGCAGGGGATTCGTAATCCTCCGCGCCGCGATAATACTGACGAAAATGCTTACCAGCACAGCCAGCAAAGCGAGCAAACGGGCCGTGCGTTGCATTTCGTAAACTCCTCGATAAGCCTCCAGCCGTGGCTTCTGCACCACCACCGCCCAATCAAGGGCAGTAACTGGGCTGTACGTGCCTAGCATCTGAACGCTATTGCTACCGTCCTTCTCGGCGAATTCCTTCGTCGCGGCTAACTGCCCCTTGTTGCCCTCATCCACGAAGTTGCGGACGATTTCCAGATTCTTCATGTCCTGGCCGGTAACATATTGAGGAGTTCCCGCTGCCACCAGACGGCCTTGCGCATCCACAACATACGGAATCAGACCGCCGCCACTGACTTCGTGCAGACGCCGAATGAGGAACTGCAGATCCACGACCACGCCCACCATGCCGAGAACACGACCGTCGTAGCTGACAGGGTTGCTGACCAGCACCACGGTCCGTTGCATCTTGTCATCCTGAACCTGAAGGGCCTGACCGGTGTAGGCGCGCCCATCGCGCGCCGCGTCAAAAGCATGTTGCAGTTCGCGCTGCAAGAAAGCATCCGGCGCGATGCGCCCTGCAGAAATACCCTTCGCGTCCGAATTCAAAAGTGTTGCATATGCCAGGTCGTCGGAGGAAGAAACAAAATTCTCGAGCAACGCGCGTAATTCCGGCGCTTCGATATTCTGGTCGCCGATGTCTCCGCCGCTCGCTACCTGAACTGCCGACGACAAATTCGCCAGCATCATGCGAAGGGAACGCTCGTGCTGGGAAAGGTCATCAGCCAGGGAACGGGTGACCGTATTTTGCAGAAGCATTTCATTCGTCTTCAGCCGGTCGCGGTTAATCGCTTCCACTTGCGCAGAGTAGAAGTACATGGGGACGATACTGATCACGAGTAGTACGCCAAGAATTACGTAAAGAATAGGTACCCGGAGCGCATTTGGAGCACTCCAAGGCGAGGCGCTGTCCTGGCTCGCCTCGACGGGGCGAGAGATCGAAGTAGCGTCAGAGGTCACGGGTATCTATAGAATTTTAATGTGTCGACAACATCGGCAGACGAAAACAGCGGATTTAAGTCGTTACCGAAGTACTAGCGCAAGTGCACTTCGGGTACCCTCTTGGCAGGAAAAGTCTCACAACAAAGGACCGGAATCCAGCGGGTCTGTTGGCTCAACGCTCGCTCTTGCCGCTGCGCGTCATCAACTGGTGAATAGCCTCGCGGGGAGTTTTGCCTTCATGGAGGATGGCAAACATCTGCGCCGTGATCGGCATTTCGACGCCCGTGGCACGTGCCAACTCCATGGCAGCTGTTGTGGTGAAGACACCTTCGGCTACCATTCCGTGCATTCCGGCGAGAATTTCCGGGAGCTTGCGTCCGCGCCCGAGTTCGACCCCAACGGTTCGATTGCGCGAGAGGTTGCCAGTGCAGGTTAGAACTAGATCGCCAAGGCCGGCCAGTCCGGCCATGGTTTCGCCCTTTCCCCCGCAAGCCAGCACCAGCCGCGTCATCTCGGCTAGCCCTCGCGTGATGAGCCCTGCAACCGAGTTATGCCCGAGGCCAAGTCCGGAACAAACTCCCGCCGCAATTGCTATGGTGTTCTTCAATGCCCCGCCCAGTTCCACGCCGACGGGATCGTCGTTCGTATAGACGCGAAAGCTTGCATCGCTGAATTCGCGCTGAACTTCGCGTGTAAGGTCGGCGTCTGCAGAAGCGATCGTGACGGCAGTGGGATCTCCGCGCGCTACCTCAATTGCGAACGAGGGCCCGCTCAGAGCGCCGATGCGGAACTGTTTGCCGCGACTTGAATCAAGCGTTTGTGCAATGACTTGCGTCATCCGTAACAACGAATGTTCCTCCAACCCTTTGGTTGCGCTCACAATGACGGTTTCATGCCGTAGATGAGGCCGCATTTGCTCAAAAAGCCTGCGGCAGTGCTGGGAAGGCATCACGCTCACGACCATGCTTGCATCGGAGACAGTTTCTGCCAGATTGCTGGATGGAGCTACCGACGGGGGAATTAGCTGGCCGCGAAGAAAAACATCGTTTTCTCGGTGTTTAACGATACGTTCGCAGAGTTCTTCTTCATAAACCCACAGGCGCACACGATGAATCCCCTTGCGCCCCAGTACAATCGACAAGGCCGTGCCCCACGCGCCGGCGCCGATGACCGCAATCTCGCTCATGTCCGCTTAACTCCAACACGGTTTTCGGTCCCCGCATACAAGCGCTGAATGTTTTCACGATGGCGAGCAATAATTAGCAGGGAAGTGGCGGCGATAAGGAACAGAGTCCGAGAGTCGCCATCGGATACTTTAAGAGCAAAAAAAGGAAACAGACCCACCGCGACGACTGACCCCAGCGACACATAACGAAATAGCAGAATGACCAAAATAAAAACTCCCATGGCTATGAGAACAGCCTTCGGCGTGATCATGAGAAACGATCCAAGGCCGGTAGCGACTCCTTTGCCTCCCCGAAACTTGAGCCATACCGGGAAGCTGTGGCCCAAAACCGCAAAGAACGCCGCCAGTGCCATGATCTGGTAAATGTTTAATGGGTTTGTTCGGCTGCTCAGATGAGCCGCCAACATTACTGCCGCAGTTCCCTTTAAGGCGTCTAGCAAAAGCGTGAGTGCTCCCAAGCCTGGAGATTTTCGTGACACATTTGTGGCCCCAATATTTCCGCTGCCGGTTTCGCGGACGTCCTCGCCGTGAAAAATGCGCACCAATAGGTACCCGAAGGGAATCGACCCAAGCAGGTAGCTCATAGCGGCGATCAGGACCATTCTCAACATTCAAATCGCTCGCACCTCACGGAAGCACAAATGTCGCGAGCTTTGTGTATTTTGAGCCTCTCGGGGAAAGCTGGCTGCGATAAAGAAAGAACTCGCGCGCCTTCATCACGCCAAATTCAGGGGCTGGTAGCCCTTCCAGTTTTTGTTGCAGATGTTGAAAGGTGCGCCCTGCAGTTTTGCCTCCATCCCCGTGCGGCCGGGAGCCAGGGCTCCGCGCCAGCGTGAGATGCGGATTGAAAGGGTGCTCTTCCTTCGGGATTTCCAGATGCCCGAGTCTCTCATCGACTGCTGCGGCCAGTGCCGCCAGTCCTCCCTCAGATTCCACTCCGATCCAAAACACCCGCGCCGATCGCGTAGTAGGGAAGTATCCGCAGCCGCGGAAATCGAGGTTGAACGCCGAAGCCCGAACCATTTCCAGCGCGGCTTTGATGGATTCGACTTCGGCCTCCTGCCGCTCGCCAATAAATTTCAAAGTGACATGCAAAGATTCTGGCTGCACCCATCGTGCGTCTGGCGCAGATACTTTCATACTCTCGAGAAAACGTGCGATTCGCTCACGAATGGCGTCTTCGGGGTCGATAGCCACAAAAAGGCGCATGCCAATTGTTCAGCTCCGAAAGGAATCTTCTCAACTTTCGCGAATGCTTCGCAACGTCACATCAATTTCTTTCGCACCATGTCGAGCGCCAGCGTAGTTGCGAACTGACGAATGCGCTGGCGATCGCCAGGAAAATTGCGTTCTATCACTTCTGTGCCGCTGTCACTCGCCAAGGCATGGAAGACCAGTCCCACGGGTTTGGCTGCCGATCCTCCGGCTGGACCGGCCACTCCAGTAATGCCGATCCCAAGCGTCGCCTCCGAACGATAACGAATGCCTTCGGCGAGCGCTGCTGCTACTTCGCGGCTAACCGCACCGTGGCGCTCGATCATGTTTGCTGGTACTCCTGCCAACTCGGTTTTCATGGCGTTCGAATACACGACCGCCCCCCCGACAAAATAGCGGGAGCTGCCGGCGATTGAAGTGATGCGTTCCGCGAGTAGGCCTCCGGTGCAGGATTCCGCAACCGCCACGGTTGCATTCCGCATCTGCAGCCAATAGCCGACGATCTGTTCGAGTGATTCTCCGTTTCGCGAATACACGGCGTCGTCGAGTTCTTCTTCGACGGCATCGGCCGCTTCATCGACTCGAGCCTGCGCCGCCTCCATAGTTTGAGCGCGGGCCCGGAAGTGAAGCTGGATCTCGCCCGCCCCTGCGAGAATCGTGGTCTGAACGTTGCTGTATCGCTTGTAAATCGGGGCTACCCGCGCATCAACTAGCGATTCTCCGAGCATGGCGACTTTCAGCACGCGAGTCGCAATGGATGCCGGTGGCAGCTTTGCCCTCAGCCGTTCGCGGCACTCGCTCTCGAACAAACCTTTCAGTTCGTGTGGAGGACCCGGCAGCAAAATAACTACGTGTTCGCGATCGTCGAACCTGCCGCAAATCCATTGCCCCGGCGCAGTCCCATTCGCATTTGGCAGAACCGTCGCCCCGTCGATTACGTCCGCCTGTTTTGCATTGTTGGCTGACATTTTCCAACCGCGTGCCGCGAACCGCTGTTCGATTCGGGCGAGCACCTGCTCGTCGCGATGCAACGTAGCTCCCAGCGCTTCGGCAACAGCTTCGCGAGTTAAATCGTCTTCCGTCGGGCCCAACCCGCCACTGAACACCACAATGTCCGAGCGAAAAACGGCATGCTGTGCAGCTGCGACAATTTGTTTCAGATCGTCGCCGACCACACTCTTGAAAATTACTTCTACCCCCAACTGATTGAGTTGTTCGGTAAGGTAGAGAGAATTCGTATCCGCGCGGTACGGCGTCAGCAACTCAGAACCGACCGCTATAATTTCGGCGTTCACGGCTAGAAGTGTAAACGAAAATCGGAAATGAAAAACCGGATAGCGGATAACTGCCAGCACATCAACCCACAGATCGCATTTGTAAAATTCGGATTATTCGGCCAGAAGCGGAAGCCCAGGAAGATTCCAAGAAAGATGATGCACTGCATCCGTGGTTGCAAGAATTACGCTGCGGCCCGGAGCAAACGCCAGGCCGACCAGCCCTTGCCCGGCTACTTCCAGACTTGCTTTTCCTTCGGGTGTGATTTTTACGATCCCACGCCGCCCTGCCAACGACGCCGCCAGATACAGGTTTCCGGCTACATCGAAGGCCAGACCCTGCGGCCGTCCCAGTCCGCGATAGAAACGGCTGACCGTGCCGTGCGGATCGATGCGATAGATTGAATCGAAACTTGAGGTTGTCGGGCCGGTCACAAACAAATCGCCCTGCGGCCCAAAAGCGAGATGGTACGCCGAAACGCTCGGCTCCAGAGTGGCGAAGACGAACACCTGTTGGTCGCGGGCGATCTTAAAAATCGTTCCGCTGCGGTCGCCGACGTAGAGATTTTCGTCGCGGTCGAAGGCGATGCCGGTGGCAATGCCCATCCCTCCGGCATACGTTGTCATGTTCCCATTTTGTCCGATTCGATATACGGTTCCGTCGTGACGCGACGACACGTACATTTGTCCTGCGCGATCGAAGGCGATCGCCGTGGCGTTCATCATCTCCACGACGAACGGTTTCATCGTGTAGTTGGTATCGATCTTGAAAATTGCGACAGGAACTTTTTGTCCGCGAGATCCGGAAAATGTCGCGTAAATATTGCCTTGCGAATCGATTGCAGGATTTGTCACCGGATGGAGGTTCTCAGCAATCGAAACCGCAACTTTGACATTTTGAGCATTGCTGACATGGCCATTGCCCGAGACAATGACCGTTCCGGAAGTCGCTCCCTGGGGCACGCGAGCGACGAGGAACGAATCCGAGCTCACGACAAGGCCCCCTTCGATATCGCCAAACTGTACGCGCGGGCACTGCCATTGCTGCGGCCGCAATCCCGATCCGGAGATGCGCACCTCGCCACCGGCCAGCGCCAGCACTGGCGACACCGATTCGATGTGTGGGCCGCCATTCACGTTTTTCTTTCCTAGGATGCGGTCGGAAAAGGTCATGAGGAAATATTCGAACTGCCGGGAGCCATTTATTTTAGAAGAACGAAGCGCAGCAAGAGATGCACCACAATTAACGCATAGAGTCCGGCTGCAACGTCGTCCAGAACGATTCCCGTGCCCTCAGGCAGCGCCTCCAATTGTCGAACCGGAGGCGGCTTCAAAATATCGAAGACACGAAAAAGTATAAAGCTCGCCAGAAAAGATTTCCATGCGAGAGGCACGCAAATTAAGGCCACAAGCTGACCGCCAACTTCATCGATGACGACGAACTGCGGATCTTTGATTCCCGTCGCTCGCGACACGCGTGTTGCCGAGGGAATGCCAATTACGGCAACAACAAACGCCAGCCCGATGGCGAAAGGCGTTCGCTGGGAAGGCGCCAAAGCGTGCGCAAATGCCGTCCACAGTAACACGGTTATCCCCGACGCCCAGGTCCCCGGTCCGGGCCGCAGCCGCCCGATTCCGAAGAATGTGGCAATCAGCATGGCCAACCGCGGAGTCGAATTACTACTCTGATTTTCCATGGTCTTCAGGATCGCTCATCCGCGGCAGTTCGTCCGCATCTGTCACGGGAGATGCAACTACATAAGCTCCGCTCGCCCATTTTCCCAAATCAATTGTCCGGCAGCGCTCGGTGCAGAAGGGAAACTCGGGATCAGTGCTCTTTACGGGTTTCTTACAGATAGGGCATCGAAGCTTGAGAGAGCGTTTGCGAACCATAACGCAGGCAGTAAATCAGTCGTGACCTGAATTGAACCTCAAGACGGCTCCAGAATTCGGGCGACCAGATCATAATCGTGCGCTTCCGTAATCTCACAGCGGTAAAACTGGCCTGGCGTCGGTGTGAGCTCGGGCGGAAAATCGTTCACAAAAACCTTCCCGTCGATTTCTGGCGCGTGCATGGGCGTCCGCCCTTCCAGCAGGAGCTCGGTTTCTTCGGAAACGCCTTCCAGGAGTAAATCGAGCTTGCGTCCGATCAGATGCTTCTTTTTCTTTTTGCTAATCTGCCGCTGGATCTCCATCAAGTGTTTGCGCCGCCGTTCGATCTCGCGGTGTGGAATCTTGCCCTCCGATTCGTACGCACTCCCGCCTTCCTGGTCGGAGTAGGAAAACGTGCCCATCCAGTCGAATTTGGAGTCGCTCACAAAATCGCAGAGCTCTTCGAACTCTTTTTCTGTTTCTCCCGGGAAGCCGACGATAAACGAGGTGCGCAGGGTAAGATTCGGAATCGCGCTGCGCATCTTCTCGATGGAGCGGGAAAACACCCCGGCCCCGCCTCCACGCTTCATCCGCTTCAGTACGCTCGCCGACGCATGTTGCAAAGGCACGTCCACGTACGAACAAACCTTTTCGTTATCCGCTATCGTTTGCAGGAGCCGGGCTGTAATTTTGTTCGGATAGGCATAGAGAAAACGAATCCAACGCAGATCCTCGATCTTGGCCAGCCGTTCAAGCAACAACGCCAGGCCGTCCTTCAATCCGAAATCTTCGCCGTAGCAGGTTGTGTCCTGCCCGATGAGCGTGATTTCCCGCACGCCGCCCTCTGCCAACCGCTCTGCTTCGGCGATCACCGACTCGAACCGGCGCGACCGGAATTTCCCTCGCAACTGCGGAATGATGCAAAAGCTGCAGGGATGATCACAACCCTCCGCGATCTTGATATAGGCAGAATGCCTTGGCGTGGCTAGGATTCGCGGCGTCTCATCGTCGTATAAATAATTGGGCAGATCGGCAATCGCTCCATCCCATGGCTCGCGCGAAAATCTGCCATGCGCCGCGCGCGCATCCGCCTCCGGCCGCGAATTCAGCACGATGAAAGGCAAATCACTTTGCGGCGGGGCAGAAGCCGGAGCGACGCCGGTTGCCGATAGAATATTTCGCAGTTCGCCCGTGCCCACCACCGCGTCCACCTCCGGAATTTGCCGGCGGATCTCCTCTCGAAATCGCTCCACCAGGCAGCCGGCCACCACGAGCTTTTTTGCTCGGCCAGATTTCTTCTGCTCCGCCATTTCAAGAATCGTATTTACCGATTCCTCTTGGGCTGTCTCAATGAAAGAGCATGTATTCACCACGATTACGTCTGCATCCTCCGGTTTCGGCGAAAGTTCAGCGCCTGCGCGCGCCAACAGGCCCATCATCACTTCACTGTCAACCAGGTTCTTCGGGCAGCCCAGGCTCACAAAGCCAACTTTTTGTGGACGCGCTTCTGGCGGACGCGCTGCAGCCGTGTTGCTTCCGGCTATCGCGTTGTCTGTTTTTTTTCTTTCTGGTGAAACAGTGAGGCTCTTTGCGGGCATGAAATTGCCTTATTTTAGCATTTTCTCCAACTAACCCTCTGGCGGATTCCGTGCGAAGCGGCAGCTACGAAGACGCGACTACAGGCACCTTAGAAAGCAACTCCCGCCGGATAAGCCACGCGAAACAGCGTGCTACGCTAAAGGCGCCGCCGAAAATGCAGTTCTGGCTCTGGAGGGAAGGTGCCTCAGAAGCGTGCCATCATCCTAGTCTTGGCAATGGCGTGTTCTCTCCTTAGCGTCACCTCAGTCGCCCAAGATCGATACAGCGACGAGAAAAATGAAATCGGCGTATCTCTGGGTCGGATTTTCATCAGCAATCAGGGAATCCAGGGCGCGACTTACTTCAATCCTTACGTTCGCTCCGGCAAGGGGTTCACGTTCGAATTAAACTACGCGCGGCATCTCCTGGGGAATGATGTGTATGCGATCTCGGCCGAAGCGCCTGCAGTTTTTAATCTTGACGAGGATCTCAACTCCGGCGCGAACGTCGTTCCCGAAGATTACCGGCAGATTTTCATCACGCCTGCACTGCGTGCCAACCTTTTTCCCAATACCAGAGTCTCGCCGTGGCTGAGTTTTGGCGGAGGTTTTGCCCATTTTAGCGAAAATAATAATCTTCTCTACGGAGGAACAAATCCAGGCAAATCGTCCACTTCCGGGGTCCTGCAAGGAGGATTTGGATTAGACGCACGGCCTTTGTGGGGCCGTCTCCGCCGGTTGGTGATTCGTGGAGAGGTGCGCGATTTCTGGTCGGGAACGCCGGATTTGCCTCTTGCAATGACCGGAAAAACTCGCCAGCACAACTATTTGGTTGGAGGGGGTCCAGTCTGGCATTTTTGATACGAGTGGCCAGGCGATGCCCTTGGCGTCGCAAAGGTTAGCGCTTTCCTGCCGATTCCACCTCCTCGAGCAACTGCGGAAGTCTTCTTGCGTCCTTGGCGGAGTTGCCGAAGCGCGCCAATTCATACGCTTCGCTGAATAATCCTACCTGGGTTCGCAGCTCTGCATCGGCGATTGTCGATACGAATTCCTGCGCAGTAGCTGATTTCGCTTTTTCGACTCCGCGTCGCGACAGGCAGCGGACCATACGCTTGTACCACATCGTTGCCGCCTGTTCTGGAGAGCGTTCCGGATGGGTGGTCAGTCGCCTCATCCGAATCATGCGAAAAATTCGGCTGAGATTTGCCAGAAGAAGGATGGCGACAGCAGCCAAGAGGCTTGTCCACAGCCACCGGGACTGCATTGCCCGCACGCCTTGCTGGGTTCCTCTTACCCAGTGCAACATGCGCAAATAAAGCAGCTGCGCCTTCATTCGCATTCGATCTGCATTGTTGCGCGTGCCCCTGATCATCGAATGGCCGAGAAGGTACTGATGCGACGAGTCGTAACTCACTACCCACTCCCGCCAGAATGATGCGGCGGCATCGAGGTACAGTGCGATGCGATCCCAGCCTCGTACCGATCCCACCGATCCGCCCGGCGTTGGATCAAAAGTGATCCATCCGTAGCCGGGGAAGTATGCCTCCACCCAGGAGTGCGCGTCTCGTGCCCGAATCACGTACTGGCCGGTGATGTCATTGAATTCGGAACTGCGAAATCCATTCACAATCCTGGCTGGGATGCCAAGGGTTCGGAGCATCACCGCCATAGAAGAAGCGAAATATTCGCAATGACCCTGCCGGCGCTCGAACAAGAAGTTTGCCAACGGATCGGCTACCGGCGACCGCAGTAACTGCAGCGTATACCCGTAATGGGTCTTGAGATATTTCTCGATCGCATCTGCCTTGTCGTAATTGTTGGAAGTCGAACCTGCGATCTGCTGGGCCAGTTGCGGAATCCGTGAATCGAGTTCGGGAACGCGAAGATATTCCGCGGCAAACGGTGGAACGAAACCTCCCGCTCGCCGGAGCAGAGTCGCGGACGGCTGGGAAATGTCCGAGTCCGCTTCGTAGATTCCAACTCCGCCCTGCGCGTCGGAGTTTGTTACCGCCCCTCCTGAATCGATCTGCAGCCGCCGATAGACTCCGGTGACTCGGCGTGCCCAGGGCGCGAGAAAAAATACGTTCGTTCCGATGGGTTCCATCAGTACGCGATAATGAATCACGCGTCCGGGCTCCTGGCCAGTGGCTGCGATGCGTTCGGCTGAATTAAGCGTTGCTCCCTGGCTGAATCCGGGAATCGTGAACGTTCCGTCGGGATTCCGCGGCAGCACGTATTGCCGCGGTGTATTCGACCAGTTGATCCCATCGAAAGTCGCCAACGAGATTCCGCGCCAATGCAGTGCGTATTCCCCTGCTTTGTCTCCCTCGATCTGGATGTGCATGACCACGGCGGTCGATTGCTGGATCTGCCCGATTCCTCCCAGCTGCACCCGGTCGCTGAATCCGGTGGAGTAGTTGGTGCCGAAGGCGTAGGCGCCCATATACCCGGAAGCCGTACGCGGAAGAACAAAAAAGATGACTGCGGCTCCCGCCAGAATCATGGCTGCCAATATTGGCGTTAGCCGTGCCAGCGAAAAAGCGAGATGCCGATGTTCATGTGCATCCGGCGAGTGGCGGGCGTGAGCCTCGGCCGCGCGTCCCGAACGCCTCATTTCCATGAGGATGAAACTGGCTACGCCGGTCAGCATAAATCCCGCAAAGAATGCGAGGAAAATGCTGTCGACAGTTAGCACCGCCGATGCCAACACCATGAGAAATGCGATGATCGTCAGCATCACATAATCGCGGTCACGACGCAGCGAGAAGGTTCGCACGACCACTGCAAACAGAACGAGATGAATGGTTGCGGCAAGAAAGCTGCGAGAAAACAGAAAATAGTCAGCAGCGTAGAAAACGAAGTAAGCGACGCTGAGGGGCGTTGTCCAGCGCTCCGAAAAGAACAAACGCCGGTTTCTCGCCAACAGATATCCACGGAGGGCGAGCGCTCCGCCGACCAGCGCCACCGTCGGTAGATCGAGCGTGCCGGTGCTTGCCAGCGTGCCAAAGCCCATCAGTACCAGGAGATAGATGGAAATCTCGAAGTATTTGTTGATCGCCTGCGACACTGGAATAACGTCGTGTTGTGAAGTGGACTGCGGCATCAGATGGTTTTTGCCGTTTGGCACAATGATTCGTGTTCCGACTGAATTTCGCAAAGCGGGACCGGTGTCCCAGTCACTTCGTCCATTCTTCGACAACCGCTTTCTGAATGGAAGGCCCTGGCGGCAATTCCTTGCACCGAAAGTCACCACAGCCCTTCGCAGAATGGGCCGCGGCCGCCAGGTCATTTCGCCGCACTTTGTTAAAATGATCTCGGTCAGGCATCGGTCTCACGCGACGCACTCTCGCCAACCCCGCCAGGTCCGGAAGGAAGCAACGGTAACGGGCTCTTGCGTGTGCAGTGAGTTGCCGGTGCCTGGCTTACTTGTGGGCTCATTGGTTTAGCTTTCAGGGAAAAGACTCGTCCAAAACTGATGCTAAATGGAGGATCGCAAATGAGTTTCCTAGGCCGCATGCTGGTTTTTTCGTTTCTGTGCGGTTCCTCTTTCGCAGTCGCGCAAGCCGCAAAGGTCACTTCCATTCTCGAAACGGCGGAGTTTATTCAGGACTGGCAAATCTCCAAGCAGTTCACCATCGACGTAGCAAATGCCATGCCTGCGGACCTGTACGACTTCAAACCCAATCCCGCGGAAATGACTTTCGGCGAGCAGATGGTGCACATCGCGGCTTCAAACGTGTACCGTTTCAACGAAATCACCGGGATCAAAATGCCGTTTCCGCTTGATGACAACAAGCCGCTTCCTTCGGATAAACCATCCGTCCTCAAAATGCTCGATCAGTCTTTCGATTACGTCATCGCCGTGCTGCCGCAGATAACGCCTGAGCAACTCAGGCGCACCTGGCACATCGACTCGTGGAAAGGCCGTACCGATCCCGACGGCCGGGCAATGATCATGAACATGTTTGTTCACACTGCGCATCACCGCGCACAATGCGAAGTTTATATGCGAGTGAAGGGCATAACTCCCCCGACCTACGAGTTTTGAATTGGGTCTCGCCGGAGTGTTTGCGCCACGATTCTTTACACACTTCTTACAACTCCCTGCGCAAGAAACTCGCGCCGCTCCCGTCCTTAAGAAGTCAGATATCTGACAAATATTCTTAAAAGGGCCGCGCAATCATGTCTCCTAATGCCTCTGAGAAATCGATCTCTCCGTCCGTCACCATTCGCGTTTCAGGCAGCCTGTCGCTTGGCCATCTTTCCTATCTGGACCAGCTTGTAGGCTCGGCGATCGATTGCGGCCTTTGGCCGCTGCTCGATATGGTTCATCTTGAGCAACTAGATCACGATGCCTTGGACTATCTCATCAAAGGCGAAGGCCGCTACTTCGGAATCGTCGCCTGCCCCAACTTCATTCGCGAGTGGATGCAGCTCGAGCGAAAACGCTGCGCGGCCTGAGAAAAAGAACGCCGAAGCCGGTAGAAGCGAAAATAGCAACCAGTTAGACAATCATCGCGCAATCGTTCACAATACTTGTTCCGTTTTTTCAGGAGCTCGAATTGAACGATTCCCCCGACCCTGCCCGCACCGGTGTGCGGGTCAAGATCAGCGCCCTCGGCACCTACGTTCCACCGCGTCTTCTTACCAACGCCGATCTCGAAAAAATGGTCGACACGAACGACGAATGGATTCTGGCTCGCGTCGGCATTCGTGAGCGGCACATCGTTGATAAGGGCGTCGCCACCAGCGACCTCGCCGTCGAAGCGGCTAAGAAAGCTCTGGCGCAGCGGGGCCTCGGCCCCAGCGATATCGACGCCATCATTGTGGGCACAGTCACGCCCGATATGTTTTTTCCCTCAACCGCTTGCCTGGTGCAGCACAAACTCGGCGCTCGTGGCGTTTGGGGGTTCGACCTCTCGGGCGCCTGCTCGGCTTTCATTTACGCCGTGCAAACTGGAGCGCAGTTCGTCGCCAGCGGAGCCCACAAACGGGTACTCGTCATCGGAGCGGACGTCATGTCCTCCATCATCGATTACACCGACCGCGCCACTTGCGTAATCTTCGGCGATGGCGCTGGTGCGGTGATTCTGGAGCGATCGGACGACGATTCAGTCGGCTTAATCGACTTCATTCACGAAGTCGACGGCTCAGGCGGATGCTTTCTTTACATGCCCGGCGGCGGCAGCCTGAATCCTTCCACCCGCGAAACCGTCGACCAGAAGATGCATTACGTTCATCAGGATGGCCAGCAGGTGTTCAAATTTGCGGTTCGCAAGCAGACGGAAGCATGTTTGAATCTGCTCGAACGCAACGGGCTGAAAGGCTCCGATATCGATGCCTTCATTCCGCACCAGGCGAATCTTCGCATCATCAACGCCACAGCCGATCGCCTTGGTCTTCGCCCCGAAAGCGTGATCGTCAACATCGACCGCTACGGCAACACGACCGCCGGCACAATTCCGCTCGCCATGAATACGGCGATTGAAGAGGGCAAGCTGAAAAAAGGAAGTCTGGTGCTGATGGCATCGGTGGGCGCAGGGTTCACGGTAGGCGCATCTCTGCTGCGCTGGGCCTTCTAGGCGGGCAAGAACTCCGGGAAGAGAATGGCTGCAATTGAGGCGGCGCCGTCGCCGGTAATTATCCCTTTCGATGACCTCCGTAATCGTTCCAGGGGTGCTTTCTGTGGCTTTTCGCTCTTGCCGTTGCTATGTTTTCGCAGTATCCGCTCCACGTGGGGATGGCGCGGATAAGCAAGATCATGTTGCGAACAACTTTCTGCTGTTTTCTTTTGGCTCTTACTGCGCTCGGGCAGGCGGGGCAGACACCGAAAGACGATTCACAGCCCAATAAGCTGATATTTATGGAACGCCTGTGGAATGAAGCCCAGGTGAACCGCGACGCTCGCGCGCTCGACGCGATGCTCGGAGCTCACTTCGTCAACACCGAATACGACGGCGAGGTCAGCGATCGGGCGCAGTTTCTCGAAGGAATCAAGGATCCGCAGTTCAACTTGACCAGCCTCAGCATTCAGGACACTAAGGTCAGCATGTATGGCGATTCCGCGGTGGTTATCGGAACCTACCGCACGAAAGGAACCTATCAGGGTAAGCCGTATGAGCACGTCGGGCGGTTTACCGATACGTGGGTTTTCTCCGATGGCCGGTGGCAATGCGTTGCCAGCCACACCAGTCTGGTAAAGAAGTAGGAACCGTCGTTTTCGATTCGCTCCTCGACGATCGTTGGCCGGCGTCATCGCGAAGGCCCGCGTTTTTTCTAGCGGGCCGAGGCATCTCCTCAATTACTCAACTGCCCTTCATCAAAATTGCATCCGCGCTTGATCGTTCATGATCTAAGGCTCATCCCGGGTTCAGTTTCTGACCGCTCGGATCGCACGAATGCATTCATCCCGACCACCCCGATGGCAAACCCTGTTAGCTTTCGCCATCATTTACTTTGTCTGGGGCTCGACCTTTCTCGCCATCCGCATCGGCGTGCGCGTCATGCCGCCAATCCTTTTCGCTTCCATGCGCTTCCTCACTGCGGGAATCTTGCTCTACGCATGGGTTCGACTAAAAGGCACGCCTGCGCCTAGCAGGCGCGAGTGGGCCTCGGCGATCATTATCGGATTCGTGATTTTCGTGGTCGACTACGGCTTCGTTTTTTGGGCCGAGAGCCGTGTGCCGTCGGGGATTGCTGCGGTCATGCTCGCGACCATCCCCGTCTTCATGGCGCTCTCGGAAATTATCTTCCTGCGCACGCAGAAGCTTACGCTGCGCCTCGCTTTGGCAATGCTGGCCGGCCTCGCGGGAGTTGTCGTGCTGGTGAATCCTTCCTTCGGCTTCGGCCAGGAGCCAATCGACAAGCTCGGCGCAGGCGCGTTGGTGATTTCTGCTATTTCATGGGCGGTCGGCACAATTCTCACCCGCAAGCTGCCCCTGCCAGAGTCCAAAGTGATGAGCGCCAGCGCGCAGATGCTTGCCGGCGGAATCATGCTGACCTTGACCGCCACGCTGCTCGGCGATTTTAAGGGCTTCTCGGTTCGCGCGATTTCGCCGCGGGTTTGGATTGCTCTTGTATATCTCATCTTCGCCGGATCCATCATCGCCTACACAGCCTACGTCTGGCTGATCCATCACGAATCGCCAACCAAGGTCGGAACCTACGCGTACGTGAATCCCGTCATCGCGGTGCTGCTCGGATATTTCTTCGGCGGCGAACCGCTGGGCGGCCGCACCGTAGCAGGAACATTGCTGGTGTTAGTGAGTGTGGTGGTGATTACGACGGCGGGGAAGGCGGCTGTCCCTAGGCCCGTGGAGGACGCCGAGTTCGCCGACTAGAGGACCGCCAGAAGACTCTCTCCCGACCAACATCCGGGCCCCAATCCGTTCCTGGATGTCGATTCTCCGGAGTGATCCGTGACACTAAATCCTCAAGCGTCACAACCCTCCGCGAAGAACTAAGCGGCGCCTGTTGCTTCCCGCGGCTGCGTGAAGCTCCTAGCCTAGCGGTTGCTCTCTCACCCTTGAGTGTCGGTCGCTTACTGCCCATCTCGGGCCTCCGATTAACATTATCCCTTGTTGTAGTATCGGGTTTTCAATAAACTCTTTGGTCGAACCTCGGGCGGGTTCGATCTGCATGAAGAGGCTCTTACTTGCTTTGCTGTGTGTGCCGCTCGCCGCATTTCCACAAGGCACGGCAAAGACCATTTTCTTGTCAGGTGCGTCAAATGTCCCGGCTGCAGAGATCTCGAAGCTCCTACACAAGTCGTGCCCGAACGTCAGCCTCGTGCCTGAAGTCGCGAAAGCAGATTACACTCTCGAGGCTACGAATCGCACGACTCGCCCAGGTCTAGGAATCGAGCGCCTTCGCACATTCGATCTTACGCTTCACGACGCGGAGGGCATCACTGTTCGAGGTGCATCCGAATCCTCGCTGAAGGACGCCATGAGGAGTTTGTGCGACGGTCTACCTAGCCTCGTAGCGATTGACGTGGTTGATGCGAAGACTCTGACACTATCCACCGACAGGCGAGGCGACACGACCTATGGGCTTGGTGGTGCTCTAGGGAGCAGCCTCTCAGGAAGAAGGACCCACACGGACGCCACTTCAATCTATATCGTCTTCAAGGGTGAGCACGCCCTGCTCGACTGCTACGAGCGTCGCACTGGCTGCGCGACGATCGCGCCCGGGAAATACTATGGCCAAATTAAGGACGACAGTATCTGGATTGACTACGAGATGCCAATCACACACAAGCCGATGAGGAATCATTACAAGCTCGCGGGGAGTTGGTGACACGAAATATCTACGGCCTCGTCATCTTCTCCGGCTTCACCAACTGATCGAACTCTTCCCCAGTGAGGTATCCGAGCATCACCGCCGCGTCGCGCAGGCTACTGTGCTCGACGTGCGCCGTGTGCGCGATCTTCGCCGCTTTGTCGTATCCGACTCTTGGCGCCAGTGCCGTGACAAGCATCAGCGAATTCTTCACATACCAATCAACTTTGGCTCGATCGACTTCAATTCCGTTGATCATGTACTCGACATAGCCGTGGCAGGCATCGGCGATCAGAGTGACCGAGTGCAGAAAGTTGTAAATGATTACCGGCTTGTAGACGTTGAGTTCGAAATTCCCCTGCGAACCAGCGAAGCCGACTGCGGCAGTCGCGCCGTGAACCTGCACGCAAACCATGGTCATCGCCTCGCATTGCGTAGGATTCACTTTGCCGGGCATGATCGACGAGCCCGGCTCATTCTCCGGAATCGTCAACTCGCCCAGCCCGCAGCGCGGTCCCGAAGCCAGCCAGCGAATGTCGTTCGAAATTTTCATGAAAGATGCCGCGAGCGTCTCCATCGCGCCCTGCGCGAAAACAATTTCATCGTGCGCTGATAGCGCGGCAAATTTGTTTCCATGCGAACGGAAGGGAAGTCCGGTTAGCTCGGCAATTTTCTTCGCCGCGCGCTCGGCAAATTCCGGATGCGTATTCAGTCCCGTTCCCACCGCCGTTCCGCCGATGGCAAGGTCGTATAAACCTTCCAACGCCTGTTCCAGCCGCTTGATATCGCGTTCGAGCAGCGCGGCCCATCCGCCGAACTCCTGTCCAAAGGTCAGCGGCACGGCATCCTGCAGATGCGTGCGGCCAATCTTCACCACGCTATCGAATTCCTTTGCCTTGGCCGCGATCGCATCGCGAACGCTGCGAACCGCAGGAATCAATGCATTCTTGACGCGATCGGCCGCTGCGATGTGCATTGCCGTAGGAAACGTGTCGTTCGAGGACTGCGACATGTTCACGTCGTCATTGGGATGAATCGGTTTCTTCGATCCCATCTCGCCGCCAGCGATCTCAATTGCGCGGTTCGAGATGACTTCGTTCACGTTCATATTGGTCTGCGTCCCGCTACCCGTTTGCCAAATGCGCAGAGGAAACTGATCATTCAGCTTGCCAGCGATCACTTCGTCGGCGGCCTGCACAATCAATTTGGCTTTTTCGGCTGGAAGTTTGCCCAAATCCTGGTTCACCAGTGCGCAGGCTTTTTTCAGAATGCCGAATGCGCGAATCAATTCTGGCGGCATGGTGTCGCGGCCAATATCAAAATGCAGTAGTGATCGCTGGGTTTGCGCCCCCCAATAAACATTCGCTGGGACTTCAATCTTCCCCATGCTGTCGGATTCAGTGCGCGTGCGAATCTTCGATTCCATTGGAGCTGACATAGTACGTCCTGTTTGGGTTCCTAAAAGAAAAATGGAAGGGTGTAACCAAAAAATTATATCGTGCTGTCTTCCAGTTTTGTGATGTAGCTCACAAGCGCAGGTGATCTATCTCCTACTTGGAACGGCCTCAAATCCCCCACCATTTTAGACATGGCGGCAAGAAAAGCATCCGACAAAGGTTTGGACGAGGCGATCCGAAAGGCGATTCGAGCAATGGACAAGAGCGAGGAGCTGATTCGCCGAACCGGCACCCTGCTGGCACGGACCAGGCAGATTCTTCAGGACGAAGAAGGGTTTGCCGAGCCTGTCGGCGGCGATTCTGATTCCTCGGGCTCGTCCTCGACGTAATGCGGCGAACGCAGCAGTACCCCATGCTAGAATCATCGGTCTCTGAACAATGTTCGTGCCCACAGGGGCACACCTGTTTCTGGTATGCCAGACCTGCTTGCCGCCGAAGAACTCGAAACCCTACCGAAGGCCAAGACACTTGGCGATCCGGAAATGAGCTGCGACGTCATCGTGATTGGTGCTGGCCCAACCGGTCTGGCGTGCGCTATTGAAGCTCAGAAAATCGGCCTGAAAGTCATAGTGCTCGACAAAGGCTGTTTGGTGAACTCGCTGTTTCACTATCCAGCTGGCATGCTGTTTTTTACCACTCCCGAACTGCTCGAGATCGGCGACATACCGTTTACCACTGCAAATCAGAAGCCGACGCGCGAGGAAGCTCTCGAGTACTACCGCAAATGCGCAGAGCATTACGAACTCGATGTTCGCCAATACGAGTGGGTGAAGACGGTGATGGGCGAAGACGGCAAATTCAGCATCACCGCAACCGACCGTGCCGGCCGCCCGCACGATTACAAAACGCGGAAAGTAATCGTATCGACGGGATATTATGACCTCGCCAACCAACTGGGCATTCCCGGCGAGGATCTGCCCAAAGTCTCGCATTATTATGGCGAGCCGCACCCTTATTACGACAGCGACGTCCTCGTTATCGGCGGGAAGAATTCCGCGGCGATTGCTGCGCTCGATCTCTGGCGCCACGGTGCGCGGGTTACTGTCGTTTATCGTGGCTCGCAACTGCACCATCACGTGAAGTACTGGATCAAGCCCGATCTCGAGAACCGCATCAAGAACGGAGAAATCGAAGCCTATTTCAACAGTTCGGTGCAGGAAATCGGGGTCGACCACGCGGTGATCGACACGCCACGCGGCCCGATTCGGCTGAAAAACGATTTTGTCCTCGCCATGATCGGCTACCACCCGGATTACGATTTTCTGCGTAGCATGGGCATTGAGTTATCGGAGGAGCAATGCCGCCCGGTCTGCGATCCGGTCTCCCTCGAAAGCAACGTTCCCGGAATTTATGTGGCAGGAGTGATTGTCGCCGGTTCGCGCACAAATGAAATCTTCATTGAAAATGGCCGCTTCCACGGCCGACAGATCGCCGACGATTTGAAACTCAAGCTGGGGTGCGGGTAAGGAGAGCGGTTCTTTGGCGCTTTCCGCGCGAGAAACGTTGTGTCATTCCGAGCCATTCCTAGTGCGAAGTGGCGAGAACGTAGCTAGTGATCCGTTTTTCCACTCCGGATGAACCCAAGTCGCACCCCTGAGTTTGTTACCCTACCCATTCCCCATGGAACCGCAACCGGAGCGCGAAATACCGTCGATCTCGCTGGCTTCGTACTTCCGCCTGGTACGGCGGAACCGCAACTTCCGTCGCCTGTGGCTCGCGCAGATTGTCAGCGAGATTGGCGACTGGTTCTACACGCTTTCGATTTATACGTTGCTGCTCCAATTAACCGGGCGCCCCAGTTCGGTTGCGCTGGCGCTGGTTTTGCAGGTTCTTCCGCAAACGTTCGTTGGTCCCACCGCAGGGGTGGTCAACGACCGTTTGCGGCGCAAGCACGTGATGATCACCGCCGACCTGGTTCGCGTGGTTGTGGTGATGGCGATGCTTCTTGTGCGCTCCCGTTCGACTGTCTGGCTGGTTTATCCACTCCTGCTCGCGGAAACCATCATGGCGGCGTTCTTTGAGCCGGCGCGAAACTCGGTGATTCCCAACATTGCCGCTCAAGACGACGTACTCGTCGCTAACACGCTGTCGTCGGCCACTTGGTCGGTGAATTTGCTGATCGGCGCGTCAGTTGGAGGCATCGTTGCCGCCTTCTTTGGACGCGATGCGGTCTTCGCGCTCAACGCACTGTCGTTCCTTGCGTCAGCGCTTCTTATCAGCGGAATGCACTTTTCCGAGCCGCACGCCCAGTCCGCATCTCGGCTTCGGCCCCGGGATCTGGTCGATTTCTCTCCTATCCTCGAGGGCGTTCGCTACATTCGCAATCACCGCACCATCTTGCCTACGGTTTTTGCGAAAGCGGGAGAACTCAATATCGGTCCGAGCTGGGTGATCTTCACGGTGCTCGGGGCGCGCGAGTTCGCCGTGCACTGGCACAACATGGATGCCGGACGAGGCGCCATGCTGGGCATGAGCATCCTGCTCGGCGGGCGCGGCATCGGGGCGCTCTTTGGGCCAATGATTTCTGCCCGCTGGGCAGGCCGCAGGGACAGCCGCTTACAGCTGGGAATTTTACTGGGCTATTTCACCATCGCTCTGGGCTACGGGCTGCTCGGAACCTGCCGCACCGTGTGGCTCGCAAGTGCATGCGCCTTACTCGCCCACGCGGGAGGATCCACTGTGTGGGTTTTCTCAACGACCCTGTTGCAGCTTCACAGTGAAGACCGTTTTCGCGGACGCGTTTTCGCCGCCGATCTGGCTTTCTCGATGTTCACAATCGCCGCGGGCGCTTTCGTCTGCGGACGTGTCCTCGATGCGGGAATTGCGGCTCGCACCCTAGCGACCTGGACGGGATTCGTCATGCTGATTCCTGCCGCGTTGTGGCTACTGGCCGTGCAGAGTTCAAGAAAGTAGAACCTTGCTCGGGTGTGCAAACACAGAGCGACCGGGGATCGCCTCCCTGTAGTGTCTCCAGTCAGTTTTCCGCTGCAGACTATCTCGTGTAATGTTTTCGCCCCGTCTGAGACTACCTGAGTGGGGATGAATAAAAAGAACCAGGCGCAAAATCAGGAGCCTTGCTTCAATTTGGCGACGCCTTGATCTTGCTGACGACTGGATTATCCCTTTCGGAGGAGAACAATGACATTCATAAGTCGCCTGCCGATATGCATAACTCTAGTCGCACTTCTCCTCGGAGGAGCCATTGTCATCGAGAACGAGGGGCCGCAGGGCTTTCGCGAGGCATGCAAGCCGATGGGCAAAATGGTGCTCGCTCCGTTTCTGATGGGCGTTTCAGAAAGCGTCAGCTTTGGCCCTTTGCTCGCAGCCGCCGTCGTCATTAGAAGAATCGAGAATCGCAACAGCGAGTACCACTTGTCCCGGTATTTGTCATTGAGGAAACACCTTCGGACGGGTTGCCGGGCGGGCCTTCCAGCCATCAGCGGAACACAGCTCCATGACGCCATAGCCGCATTTTGTTACGGTCATGAACTGTGAATACTTCCTCTCGAATCGATACGTTGGTTTGCCAACATTTATGAAAAGCCGCAGCGCGCTGGAAGAACAATTCGATCGTATCCTCGGTGAACACAGCGCTGCCATTTCGCGGTTGGCGTACAGCTACGAGGCAATCGCCGGCATTCGAGAAGAGTTAGTGCAGGAAATCGCGCTGGCGATCTGGAAGGCATTGCCTCATTTTCGGGGAGAGTGCTCAGAGCGAACGTTTGCATTTCGCATTGCGCACAATCGTGCCCTGACGCACGTATTGAGGCGTCGGCCACCGGCGCAGTCGCTGGAAGAACTGGAAGAGGTTAACGAGCCGGTAGATCCACGGCCTCATCCAGACGAGCAGGCGGCGCTCACCAGTCAACGGGCACGGCTGATGTCGGCGATTCAATCACTGCCCCTAGCTCACAGTCAGCTGATCGTGATGATGCTGGAAGGCTTGTCGTACGCGGAGATCGGGGAAGTGCTGGGTATTACCGAAAACAACGTTGCAGTGCGCTTAACTCGGGCGAGGAAAGCTCTGAAAGAAGCGATAGGAGTAAGTCTATGACAGAAGATCACGAACTTGATTCTTGGCGCGAACAGTGGAGCAGCATCGCACGGCCATCCTCAGAATTGCAGCGCCAGGTCCAAAAAAAAATCAGGGCGCAGGACCGCAGCTTCTGGCTCGGCAACCTGCTGGCCTTGACAATCTTGGCGGGGATGCTGATTTTCGTCGTCTATCAACTCCACCATTACACGAGCAGGCTCGAAAAGGGCGGGGCAATGGGGGCGTGCGTTCTGGTGTTCGTGGCAGTTGTATGTCGCTTATGGTTTCTGCGGGGAACTTGGCGTGCGGAAACGCAGTCCACTCGCGCCTTCGTCGAACTTTGGCGCCGAAGAGCGCTGTCTCAAATCCGGCGACTCCAAATCGCGATTTACTTAGCAATCGGATGGCTCGCGTTCTGCGCGGTGCTTGCGGCGGCCAATTGGGCAACCATCAGGCTCGATCTCGTGGCACATCCTGCCGGCGGCCTCATCTTGACGGTGATCATTGGTGTCACGCTTCCGGTGATTTGGTTCTGGGGGATGTGGCTCCGCCGCCGCAAACTTGCCGAACTGAACGAAGTGACGAAAATTCTGGAAGAAATGGAACCAATCAATGACTAGCGGGGGCGGGCAGCGTTGGATGAATGGCCAACCGGAACTTATGTGTGACGTCGGGTAAGAGTTTTACGTGAAGTTATGAGACAGGGCCGAGGCGGTCGATTTTTGCGGCCATAATAAAATCGCTTTCCGTCAGCCCGTCGATCTTGTGCGTCCACAGCGTGACTCCAGCTTTGCCCCACGCCAGGAGAATATCGGGATGGTGCCCCTGTTCTTCAGCTATGTCGCCCACACGATTCACAAATGCCAGCGCCTGTTTGAAATCAGGAAATTTGAACTCCCGATGGAGATGATGTTCATCCACCACACTCCACTGCGGCACGCTCTTGTGCAGAGCAGCCAGTTCTTTTCCTTTGAGCGGAGGAACTCCCCCGCGGCACGGAACGCACTGTTTGTCGGCTAATTGTTCGGCCATATTTCAGCGGCAAATCTCCCTTGCAAGAGGCTTAAAGTTCTAGAACGGAATATCTTCATCCGTTATCGGCCCGGACGCTCCCGCCGGCTCGTGCTCGGGTGTGCGCTGGTCGAAATTATTATTTCCCCCAGCCGCCGCGCCGCGCGAATATCCTCCTCCGCCTTCGCCTTCTCCGCGCCCGCCGAGCAGAATCAGATCGCTCGCCACGACTTCGGTCATATATTTCTTCTGGTTGGTCTGCTTGTCATCCCATGAGCGGGTTTGCAGCCGCCCTTCAATGTAGACCTTGCCGCCCTTTTTCAAATACTCGCCGGCAATCTCGGCCAGCCGCTGCCAGAGTACGACGTTGTGCCATTCGGTGCGGTCCTGCCACTCGCCGCCTTTGTCTTTGAACCGCTCGTTGGTGGCGATCGTCAGCTTGGCCACGGGCGTGCCCTGTGGCGTGTATTTCACTTCCGGATCTTTGCCCAGATTGCCGATCAGTTGAACCCGGTTGAGACTTTTTCCAGCCATGGGATGCTCCTTTGGAAGGGTTCACTATAGCAGAAGGAGCAGCACTAAGAATGAGGCGTAACGGAAAGAAAACCGGGATGTGCCAATCTGGGAGAACCCGTCCGCTTAAGAAGTCTTTCTGCGATTTTCGGGTTATAATCCCAGCCATGTCTCCTGCACCCGGAGCGACCAAAGCCGTCGGCATGGTTCCCGATGAGATGAAATGGGAACCGAAATCCAAGGGCCTCGCCACACCGCGCAAGAAAAAACCGAAAGAGCTCGCCGTTATCACCGAATGCTGCACCGGATGCGCCGGCTCTCCTGCCTGTGTGGAATATTGTCCCGTGGAAGACTGCATGTTCTGGGTGCCCGACGAAGATCATCCGCCGTTCGGGCGTATCGCGATCGATCCCATTCTCTGTATCGGCTGCAAGAAGTGCCTGAGCAAAGGTCCAGACGGGTGTTTCCTCGATGGCTGCCCCTGGGATGCGATCGTCATGGTCGACACCGTGGAAGTGGAAAAAGAAGTCGGCGCGATGGCGATCTAGCGAGCGATTCCCGCTTGCCGGTTTGTTCTAGGCGATTGCCTAACGCCTGCTTTTCTGGCTGGGCTTTATGGGCGCCGGTTCGCCCGAATGTTCGGGACTGTTGCCCGGCTCCGGGAAGTCTGTATCCGCACCCTTCACGCGCGGGTCCTGGTCGCGATGGCCCAGTTGCTCCTCCAGGCCGACGTTCCCGTCGTGATGATGTTCTTCTTCAACCGCGCCCTTGCCGCGATCAGGATCATTCTCTGAAATCTTAGTCATGCTGCAAACCCCACACTTCGAAATACTTGCTTGCACACCGGCGTAATCGGGCTATTCTCCCGGACGGCTCGATACTCCCAGCTTATGCAGCCGTTCCCGCGCTTGTAGCGCCTCATTCGACTTCGGGTAGCGCTGGATGAGATGCCGCAATTCCGTGACGCCGTCATCTTGCTTGCCGAGTTCGATCAGCGCGAATCCTTTTTTCAGCTCGGCCGAAGCGGCTTTATTGCCGGACGGAAAATTCTGCAGAACCTGGTCGTAATCCTGTGCGGCCTGCTGATAGTTTCCCTGGCGGAATTGAATTTCTCCGAGATAGAAGTACGCATTCCCGGCCATGTCGGTGTTGGGATAAAACTTGATGTAGTCAGAGAATTCCTGCGTGGCTAACTGGGCGTTGTTGCCGTTGTAATCGCGCAGGGCATTGTTATAAAGCACATCGGGGGGCGGCGCGTTTTGCGCAGCGGTCTGCTGGGCTTGTTGAGCGGCTTGCTGCGCCTGCACGGTCTGCTGCGCCGACTGTATGTCGGCGAGTTGCTTGCTGACGGCGGCGACTCGCGCCTTCAGTTCATCGACTGAATCGTTCAACGCTTGAATCTGCCCGGAGATCTGGTCGACGTGTGCGCCAGAGTCAGTTTGCTGCTTCGCGAGCGTGTTCTGAAGGGCGGTAATGGCTGCGCCCACCTTGTTGACCGCATCTGCGTCCTGCTGCACCAGGTTGTTCATCACGCCCATGCGCTCGTCGAAGCTGCGCTGCATGGCGGTCATCTGCTCCTGCAGTTGCTGAACCTGAGTTTGCAGTTGAACCATTTCCTTGCTGACGCCGAACGCCCGAGCCGCAACCAGGGAAAATGTCGTCAGCAGAGCCAACTGAATAGAGAGTCGTTTGATGGTCATAGGCCTTTGCCGCAGGGAAGAATTTCCCGCATCCATTTTAGACGGGCCGGAGGCGATGAGGGTTGCGAAGGTTGATTCGAGTAATGAAAGCCAGAGGCGGATTAGCTCCGCCTCCGGCCAGTTCCGAACTACTTCTGATATACGAAGTGCCCGCGGCGATTCTGCTGCCAGCAGGATTCGTTGTCTTCCATGCAGAACGGCTTTTCCTTGCCGTAACTGATGGTCTTGATGTTGCTTGCGCTCACTCCGGCCGCGACCAAGGCGTTCTTTACGGAATTGGCGCGCTGATCGCCGAGAGCGAGGTTGTACTCGGTTGAGCCGCGGTCGTCGCAGTGTCCCTCAATCGTAAAGCTGATGTTGGAATGCTGCGAGAGGAATTGCGCATCGGCCTGAAGCGTGGACTGCTGGTCGGCGCGAATATCCGATTTGTCGTAGTCAAAGTAAATGTCTTTGACGTTCTGACCGAACAAGTCTTCGTCCGATGGACCGGGAGCCGGCGGCGGCGGTGGCGGCGGCGGTTGGGTCACGGTCAGACGCGTAGTTGCTTCCTGCGTGCCACCCGCGCCCTTGGCGACCAAGTGATAGGTGGTCGAATCAGTTGGGCTGACCGATTGCGATCCGCTGGCCTGCACGGCGCCGATGCCGTCGATTGAAACATCGGTTGCGTTCGAAGTCTGCCAGCTCAGCGTAGCCGATTGTCCAGCCTGAATGGTATCCGGGCTCACAGAGATGGACGCTGTGGGCGACGGTGGCGGCGGTGGCGGGGGTGGTGGCGGGGGGGCGGCTTTCTTTTTGCACGCGCCCAACATAAGAACCGCGCACAATGCGATTACGGTGGCGAGCGTCTTCACAGCTTGCTGCAGGTTCATGCTTTTCACGTTGTCCCTCATTCCGTTCATTCCTCCTGCGAACTCGAAACTGCTTCGAGTTCCGACGAAGTGGTATTTATTTCAGACTTTTTGCTGCTTACTCCCAGAGCTACATCTAAACTCGCGCCGGCTACTACTTCCAAGTCCAATTCGGTTGCGAATTGCGTCCAGTAAAAGTTAACTGATGGAGTTTGGTGCCGTCGGCCAGCATCATCCAGATTTCATCTTTGCCTGATCGTCTCGATTGAAACACAATATGCCTGCCATCGGGTGCCCACCAAGGAAAATCATTGCGACCGCCGTCATGGGTGAGCTGCACCCACTGCTTGCTGGCGATATCCATCAAATAAATATCGGAAGCTCCAGGCTCGCCTGGACCATAACGCCGGGTCCACGCCATGGTGAGAAACTGCCCATTCGGCGACCAGTTGGGAGAGACCGCGTAACCCTGATCGGTCATGCGTTGCTGATTGGTGCCATCAGCCTCCATGGTGTAAACCTGCGGCAGTCCGGTGTCGCCGCTAACGAATGCGATCTGCGCCCCGGTCTTGGGATTCCACGTAGGAGAGACGTCCGGGCCCCTGCCCGTCGTCATTCCTCGGAGGCCTCCGCCGGAAGAGTCACTGACGTAAATCTGAGAATGGCCGCCGCGCGTTGAGGAAAACGCCAGCCGCGTGCCGTCCGGAGACCACGAAGGGGAAAAATTGTCTCCGCCGAACCGTGGAAAGCTGAGCAGGCGGTTCAGCGTGGTCGAGTACATCAGGATTTGCCAGCCGTATTTGGTCACTCCGCTGAAAGCCAGACGCGATCCGTCCGGCGAGATGCGTGGCGAGAGGGCAATGGTTGCCAGACTCGTCAGTTGTTGCTGGTTTGAGCCATCGTAATCCATCACCCAGATTTCCTTGTGGCCGGAGCGGTCGCTGACAAAATAAATCTTGCTCTCGGCGATGCCGGGAATTCCACCCCCTAGGCGGAAAATAATCTCATCGGCGAACTTGTGAGCGATAAGACGTGTGGCATCGGCGGTCGCAACATCCATGTACTGCTTGCCCAGAACCTGGGGCGAGGCTGTGTTCTTGACGTCGTAGAGCCAGCCTTGCACCACGACTTTTCCGCCGGCAACGGCGAGATTGCCGAAGGCCAGCATCGCCGCATTGGGTGGAGGCGAATTCCAGGCGGGATACGTAATATCACTCGGCTGCCCCGGAACCTGCAGCGGGTAGAAGCTTTTCGATACCAATTCCACAACGCCCGAATTGTCGAGGTCATTCCAGAATGTGTCGTTGAAGGTCTTGAACAGAGCCGTGTCGAGCGGATCGCTATTGGCCGCTTTGAAATCAGGCACAGCAAGCCGCACTTTTTCGACGCCAAGGCCCGACCCGGTGCGGACCCAATCCTGCGCAAAGGCGAAAGATGGAATCAGGCAGGAAAATACCGCAAGCACAATCACGCTGCGCAGAAGGTACGAGGCAACCGGGGCAGAGAACGAAACTTTCGGGGTTTTGTAGTCCATCCTTTTCAAACGGTAACACGAGCTGCCGGAACAAAAGGATACTGCGAACGACAATATCGTAGTCCGATATGTTCCTGTTGGCAAGTTACGATCGACCACCGGCGGCATTCTGAACCTAACCCGTCATCAGGTAGATGCCGGATGATCTATCTTGGTAACATAATCTTCGTAACGCAAAAAATTTGATTCAACGTATTTGAAATCTCTGGCCCGGGGTCAAGAGTAGCGTCATTCGGTTTCCGCGGCCGTCTCATTTCTTGTAATCGAACCAATACTCGACCGTGATCTTGTTTCCGCTATAATCCTGCGGAAGCGGCCCGAAGGTGTCGATCCTCTGAAGAGCGCGAATCGCCGAAATGTCGAGCGAGGGCACGCCGCTCGACTGCTCAAGCTGAACATTGTATGGATGTCCGTCGCGGGCTACGTCAAAGGTGATGTAAACGCGATTTGCGCTGGTGATGTTGGGGTCGACCTCATACTTCAGCCAATTTTCGGAGACCTTCCGTTGAATGATCTGCACGTAATAGGCATAGAGCGTGCCAAAATCACCCCCATTTCCTGTGACGCCGAAACCGCCCTTTGCGCCACCTGAGGCGAAAGATCCGTAAGGGCCGCTCACCGGCCCTCCCTCGCCGAACGCGACCTGATTGGTATCTTCTTCGGGTTCTGGTTTTGGCTTCTCCTTGGTTACCGTCACTACCTTCTTCGGCTTGATCTTTACGTTTTTGCCCTGAATCTCGATTGCATCCGGTTCTTTTTCTTGCGGCTTGGGCTGGGATTGCGTCAGCCCCTTCGACTCATTCGCCAGGACGTTTTGCGTGGGCGAAGGCGTGGCCAGCAAAGGAATATTGCTGACGAGGCTCACGCCAATCGCCGAACCACCCCCGCCTGCTCCCCAGCCCTCGCCGTGCGATTGCGCAAGGTAGGTTGCGTAGAGGAAGATGAACACCGCAACTGCGATGTGAAATCCCGCAGACCATCCCAGAGCCTTCGGCCAGCTGTCGTGTTCGAAAAAAATCTCAGCGTTTCGGGACATTGGTTTCCAAAGGCTGGGTCACGATGCTGATGTTGGTGATACCCGCCTGCTTCACCGCATCCATCACGGTGGCGAAAGCGCCGAAGGGAACGTTCTCGTCAGCCCGGACAAAAATGAACTGGTTTCGCGGGTCGCGAATCTTCTGCCGCAACTTAGTCGCGATCTCATTGATATTGATCGCGTCATTGCCTAAGAACACGCGCTGATCTTTGTTGATCGTAATGACCGTCCGTTCTTCCGTGATCTCTTTTACCGTGCGCGTCTTGGGCACGCTCACTTCGATACCGGACTCGAGGACGGGCGCAGTGACCATGAAGATGATAAGCAGCACCAGCACGACATCTACCAGCGGCGTGATGTTGATATCGGCAAGGGCACTCTGCGTGCGGCCGTTCGCAGTCGTGAAAGCCATCAGCGCCTCACTTCGGCCATGACTTGCGGTTGCAGGCTCTCCAGCGTGTTGAGCACTTCGAGGGAGAAATCGTCGCCTCGCGCGGCGAAACCCCGAATGGAACTGCCGATCAGGTTGTAGGCGATGACAGCAGGAATCGCAGCAACCAGCCCAGCGGCAGTCGTGATCAGGGCTTCGGAGATGCCGGGCGCAACCGCCCGCAGCGTCGCGCCGCCCGCCGTTCCCAGGCCGTGAAACGCGTCGATAATTCCCCAGACCGTGCCGAACAACCCGATGAACGGGGTGACCGCGGCCGTGATCGCCAGCCAGGGGACATTCCGCTCCAAGCGGGAAATCTCTTCGGATGCGCCGATCTGCATGCCGCGCTGGACGGCTGTGATGCTGCGCAAAGTTCCATCGGGACTCGAAAGCTGGCGTTTGTACTCCGAGTACCCGCCTTCAAACACTCCGACCAAGGGACTTGGGCGAAACTGATCGGCTACTGCAGCAATATCCTGCAAGCGCTGGGCTCGCCGGAAAGCGCGCACGAAGCGTCCGCTTTGCAAGCGGGCGCGCCGCAGCAGGCTCCATTTGGTCAGAATGATCGCCCACGAAATCAGACTGAACGCTAATAAGGCAAGCAAAACAAACTTGGCTACAGAGCCGGTGCTGGAAACGAGTTCAACGATTTCCCCAGAGTCGAACAGGGCTAGCAAACAGGAGAGATGCATTGTTTGGAGGATTCCTTTGTCGCGATTATAGATGATCGCGCTTGCGCGCAGGTATGATGAATCTTAAGCATAAACGGGATTTGCCCTAAAAATTCGCGGAAAAACCGCCTCCACGCGCCGGCCAGAGGTGTGAAGTTTTCGCAGCTCTTTTTCATGCTATGCTGCGCTCAACCGAATGACGATTCGATAGGCGCTCCTGTGCTGGTTGAACTGCGGCTGGAAAACTACGCGGTCATCGACAATGCGGCGGTCGAGTTTGCTCCCGGGCTTAATCTGCTTACCGGCGAAACCGGCGCCGGCAAATCCATTTTGATTGATGCTCTGGCGCTGCTGCTGGGAGAAAAAGCCTCAACTGATGTCATCCGGGCTGGCGCCGAGAAGGCTGTCGTCTCAGCGGTTTTTGAATGCGAGGGCGAAGCGGCAGAAGAGATCGCAACCATTCTCGAAGGCAACGGCCTGGACGCGAATGCGGAGCTCGACGATAAGGACGAATCCGAAAGCCCGACGCTGATTATTCGCCGCGAAATCGCAGCGAGCGGAAAAGGGCGCGTTTTTGTGAATAATCAGGCGGCGACTGTGGCCGTGCTGCGGCAGCTTGCGCCTGATCTCGCGGTGATCCACGCGCAAAACGAATCTTTGTTGTCATTTGATGTCAATACTCGTCTGGTTTTGCTCGATTCATTTGCCGCGAGTCAGGTGGAACCCGTGGCAGCGGCGTTTGAGGCCTGGAAGAAAATTCGCGTCCGCATCGACGAGCTGGAACGCGACGAGCAGGACAGGCTTCGCTTAGTCGACCTGTGGCAATTTCAGAGGCGCGAGATTGCCGACGCCAAACTTCAGCCCGGCGAGGATGAGAAACTCGAAGCCGAAAAACGAGTGCTCGCGAACGCAGAAAAAATCTACAACGCAGCCATGTACGCCTTCGACCTGCTTTACGAAGGCGACGCATCTACCTCTTCGTCGCTGCGAGCGGCTCAGAAGCAA
>JASHNX010000018.1 GCA_030041415.1 Candidatus Sulfotelmatobacter sp. | reverse complement strand
GAAAGACAAGATTTTGTTTTCGGAGCACCACCTTTCCCACGCTGCCAGTGCTTTTCTGTGCTCTCCATTTGACGACGCCGCTATTCTGACAATCGACGGTGTCGGCGAGTGGACGACCGCAACCTCCGGCGTAGGGCACGGCAATCAGATCAAGCTGCAAAAACAGATTGAGTTCCCTCATTCTATAGGCCTTCTTTACAGCGCGTTTACGGCCTTCCTGGGTTTCGAGGTAAACGAAGGCGAATATAAGGTCATGGGCATGGCGCCCTACGGCCAACCGCGATACGTCGACAAAGTGTGGAAGCTGGTTCACCAGAATCGTGACGGCTCCTTCACCTTGAACATGGACTATTTCTGTTTCCATCACTCCACGGATCGCACCTACAATCGAAAATTCGTCGATTTGTTCGGCGACCCTCGGCCAACCAAGCTTCAGTTCTTCACTGAAGGTACGGGCTTCCCAAAATACTTTGGCGACCCGCCGGCGAATTATCTCGAGCTCTGCAAGCTGAATCAGCACTATGCGGACATCGCTTCGAGCATTCAGAAGGTCACCGAGGAGTTGGTCCTGGGAATGGCCCGCAATGCTCACGAAACCACCGGCCTCAAGAAACTGTGCATCGCAGGCGGCGTCGGCTTAAATAGCGTGGCGAATGCCCGCATTCTGCGGGAGACGCCATTTGAAGAGCTTTACATACAGCCGGCGGCAGGAGATGGTGGCGGCGCATTAGGAGCCGCGCTGTGGGCTCACTACACGCTGCTCGATCAACCCCGCAATTTCACGATGAAACATGCCTATTGGGGGCGAGCCAATTCAGAAGCCGAGATCAGCGATTTCCTCCGCCAGAACAATATCCCGCATCGCCGGCTGAAGGACGAGGACGAACTGGTGGAAAACGTGGTCGATCGTCTGACACACGCCCAGGTCGTAGGCTGGTCGCAGGGGCGATTCGAATGGGGACCGCGGGCACTGGGAAGCCGCAGCATCCTTGCGGATCCCAGAAATCACGAAATGAAAGATATCGTGAACTCGAAAATAAAATTCCGCGAGCCTTATCG
Source organism: Candidatus Sulfotelmatobacter sp. (assembly GCA_030041415.1). Classification (GTDB taxonomy): domain Bacteria; phylum Acidobacteriota; class Terriglobia; order Terriglobales; family Acidobacteriaceae; genus Sulfotelmatobacter. The sequence continues at coordinate 30,281 of JASHNX010000018.1, read as the reverse complement.
GCCGTTTGCTCCATCGGTGCTGGCCGAATCCGCGGAGAAATATTTTGATTTATCCAACCCCTGCCGCCACTACCCGGCGCGTTACATGCTGTATGTAGTCCCGGTAAGAACCAGTGAACAGTCGACGTTGCCTGCCATCACACACGTCGATGGTACCGGCCGCTTGCAGACGGTCTTCGAGGAACAGAGTCCCCGCTACTACCACCTGATTCGCCGTTTCGGCGAGGCGACGGGTGTGCCTGTGATACTGAATACCTCGTTTAACCTCAAAGGCGAGCCCATTGTTACCACCCCCGCCAACGCATTTCACACATTCCGCACCAGCGAAATGGATACGTTGGTGATGGAGAACTTCCTGGTGGACAAGTCCGCGCTGTAAGGGCGGTTTTTTCACCGCAAACTCTCCCATTGGCTCGGGAATAATTAATGCGGTCTGGTAGTATGCATTTTCCCAAGACCGCAGCCCGGCGCCGCAACACCACATAACTTTTTGGAGGAGATATGAAATTCGTTAAAAATATAGCCCGCAATATCGGCGTGGCGGGAGAACTCTTTTCGTTCTTTGGCGGTCGCCGGTGGTGGATGCTGCCGATCATCGCCAGCATATTGTTGCTGGGCATTTTTATTATCGTGGCGCAGAGTTCCTCGCTGGCGCCGTTCATCTACACGTTCTTCTGATGAGACCTAACTCTGGCAGGCGGCGTGCGAAGCACGAACGGCCGCTTCAGCCGCAGCCTGCCTGATCAACGTTACTCAACCACACTGTCGGGACGGAGGTAAGGGAAGAATGAGTCAGGTGACGAGTCCAGAAAAGACTCAGGTCAAGAGTCAGGAGAAGGCTCAGGAGAAACATGGGTTCTTGAAGGCAATTGGTCTTTTGTTCGGATTTTGTGTGTTTCTCGAATTGTTCCTTCGGCTCTTCGGCTATGGCAACTACACCACGTACCGGCCGGACGAGCGATTGTTGTGGGTTCCGGAGGCCGGGCATAGCGTTACGGTGATCAACCATCTGCCGGAGACGTTCAATGATCAGGGCTTTCGCCGCGCGGAGGATGTAACGGCAAAACAGCCAGGGGAGTTTCGCGTTATCGCGTTCGGTGACTCGTCGACGCAAGGGTGGGGAGTTGGCGATGACTCGCATTACAGCGCCGACCTCGAGAAATTGCTCAATCACACCGGCTGTACCGCGCGGCGTTTTGAAGCGATTGATGCAGGCGTCAATGCCTACCCGAATGCCCTGGTGGCTGAAAAGTTGAAAGAAGTCCTGCAGGATAACGTGGTGCAACCTGACGTTGCTATTGTTGCTTATAGCTATAACAGTAATTTTGAGAAATTGACCAAGCTACAGGGTCCAGACCGAGAAGCATTTCTCCGCCGTGTAAAAATGAAAGCGATCCTTCGCCGCAGCGCTATTTATAACTTCGTCGTGGAAGGGGTTTTGCGCCGCCTAGTCTATTACAAGCTGCGCCATGTAATCATGGCCGGCACGCTCTCCAGTATGGGTGGGATGGAGAAATTGGACATGGACTATTTCAATCAAGGGCTTCAGCAGAGTCTCGATCTCACTCGCGCGCACCATGTGCAACTCATTTTTCTGATGCTGGGATCCAAGGGGCAGACGCCGACCGAGGAGTTATTCCCCTTTCAAAAAGCTATGCTTGACTTTGCCGCAAAAGAACATGTGCCGATCGTAAATATGATCCCTGTCGTCAGCGGCAAGGATCAGGATGCCGTGTTCCTGGATCCGGTGCATCCCAGCGTGGAGGGTCACGAAATCATCGCAGAGCAGTTGCTGCATACCGTAGAAAACCTACCTCCTTACGATGAGGTATGCAGCAGCACGACCAAATCGGCGGTTGCGGCGACTACGACGCGCTGAAGGCTGGGCCTCACAGGGCAATCCGCCGCTAGAGGGCGGGAAACACCGCAGCGGCCACGCTACTCATGGCTCCAGCAAAATCGGCTTTATGCCAATTGGGGCCGTGGTACTCGCGCTAATTGTGTGCGTGGTTCCCGTCAGATCGACATATTGAGTATATGTCGCAGAGGGTGAATAATTCGAAGTAGTACAAACCCCGCCACTGCAACTCTGCCCGGAATCCCAGACGGCCTGCACTTGGCTTCCTTTGGCGTTCTTGAAATTACACGTCCAAACGGTTCCGCTGGAGCTACATGAGCTGGTCAGGGTTGATCCAACCATCCATCCTTCGACTACGCCGTAGGCAGTGCCGGCTTCATTAAGGCTTCCATCGGCGTTCGTTAATGTGCCAGTTGCTCCATTGCCGTATGAGTACCAGTACATGCGCGAAATGCCATCCGACCACTGGAGGAGGTAAATAACGGCGACAAAGGCCGCCTGCTGATCCGGATCGGTAATATCGCCCGGTTCAGTGTCGTTGTTGAAACCAATTTCAGTGTCCCAGACCGGATAGCTGCTCAAGCCATTGCTGGCAGCGGCGGCGACAACGCTCTGGGCGAGGGAGCCAACCAATTCCGGGTCTGTTTCAGGGCTGGAATATCCGTGGAAGGCGATGACATCTGCCACTTTCGCTCCGCCTACCTGCCAATAGCTGGTTAACCACGGGACGGCCTTCCCAGTGCAACTATTACAAGTGCCGTCGGCGTCACGACCGTTCGCCGGCGCCGGCGCTACCACGGTTGCCGAGGGATCATTCGCTTTGACAATGTTGTACATGTCCGTGCACATCGTCAAGGTTTCAGATACAGTTCCCGTCCACTCTTCCGCAACGTCAGGTTCGTTGATGCACTCCCAGGCTCCGATCTGACCCGCCACATGTTGAACGACCGCAGTGACGAAATTCTTAAACGACGTGTCGCCCGAATTGACGTCGCTCGGCGGGTCGCACCACCCGAGTGTCGGATTCGTCGATCCCGGTTTCGTGCAAGTGGTGTCCGTTGGGTCGGACGAGATCCAGGGAGGAGTGCCCTTGCCAAAGGTGTACATGACATTCGTCACTCCGTTAGCCTGAGCCAGACTGAGCCAGTTATCCAATGCGCTCCAGTCGTAACTTCCTTCGGTGGGTTCCAGGTCCGCCCAAGTTGTATCTGTACCCCATAGCCGTATGCTTCCGAAGTAGAACGTCGTCGGCCAGGGAACTTCTCCCATGCTGACTTCAACATCTGGGTTCATTCCAAAATATACGGCTGGAACGCTCCCCGGGGCAGTCGGGATAGGCGTAGGTGTGGGTGTTGTGGCAGCGGACTTGGCCGTGCCCCCTGCGCACCCTGCTAGAAGTGCGGTAAGGCCACACACGAACAGCAACGATATCGCCAGGCGCACCGTGAAAAGATCGAGTTCGGCGAGCTTTCGTCGGCTGCTTTGCAAAACTTGCTTATTCCAGCGACTTTGCATATTAAACCGTACCTCGCAAGAATCTTTCCGGAGTCTTTCGTCTCGTTGAACCCTCCGGAAGGCAAAAAGTTGCGCCTGTCTGACCACCCCCGATGGCGAAAACCCAGCCCAACCGTGTTCAGCCCTTACGAAAAACTTCGTTCATAAACTTAAGCTAAAGCCCTGATGATGGGCAAGAACCGAAGGTTCCCACCTCTTTCGATTTAATTCATTTTTTTTTTGCCCCGTGGTTCTAGCCTAAAGAGACGACGCGCATGGCGACAAAAGGACAAGCGCGTCTTGGCCTTAAGTTTCATGGCTTCGGTCATGGGTTGTTTGACTTCTCATCCGGGGTGCGCAATCTTGGCCATGCGTCGCACGCACCGGGCGAAAAGTCCCCAAAGGCTGACGAGAAGAAAGACTTCTTGCCACTCAGTTACGGACCATAGTACATTCTCGGGAAGTTTTTAATTACGCCCCCCCGAAATCGAGCTTTGCAAACCTGCGTTATTTTACTCGAGGCCGTCCCCGACTGCGATGCAGTCGGCAGCTTTTGAAAAGGACCAATCTTATGACACCTGATACGCCCCGAACCGGTTATCGAGCCAGTCTCATCGTGGTGGCCGCAATCTTATTGCTTGCTTCTAGCGTCGTGGGCCAAGTCAGCGTGACCACCCAGCACAACGACGTTTCGCGCGACGGATTGAACACACATGAGACTGTGCTGACCACCAGCAATGTGAATTCAAGCCAGTTTGGCAAGATTTGTTCAGCCACAGTAGACGGACAGATCTACGCCCAGCCTCTGGTGTTGACCAACCTGACGATCAACGGCAAGAAATACCCTTCGGTGGCCTATGTCGAGACCCAAAACGATAGCGTATACGCTTTCGACGCTAACAGTCCCGGCCCCACCTGCACCCAGCTCCTATTTACCAATCTGCTCCAAACCGGCGAATATCCAGTGAACTGCACGTATTTCGGCGGAGAAAAATGCGGAACGGTGGACCCTGTGATCGGAATTCTCGGTACTCCTGTCATTGACCCAACCAATAACGTCATGTATCTGGTGGCGCAATCTCAGGTAGGCAGCGGGCAGCCAACAAGTTATATCCACCGCGTACATGCTTTAAGCATCACCACGTTAGCGGAAATGTTTAATGGTCCAGTGGAGGTTTCCGGGACCTACCAGAACATCACGTTTACTTCCTCGAATCACATACAACGCCCGGGATTGCTCCTCGAACCCGGTAGTCCTTCGAAGGTCTTCATTGCCTACTCAAAGATCGATGGATCGTCAACTGATCCGAGCGGGTGGATTTTCCGCTATGACGGTGAGAACCTAAACGCTGCTCCTACGATATTTGCCACCGCTCCGAACGGAAGTGGCGCGGGCATCTGGCAGGACGGGGCAGGGCTGGCGTTGGGAGTCGACTCGGCTGGCGGAAGAAGTTACCTCTTCTTCGGAACTGCTGATGGAACCTTTGATGCTGCCTCCGGTGGACCCGATTATGGAGACAGCTTCGTCAAGCTGACTACGGACCTGAGCACAGTCGAAGGATACTTCACTCCATTTACGCAAGCCTGCATGTTCACCAACGATGAAGACTATGGTTCAGGAGGCGTAGTACTGCTCCCAGCTAACCTCATTCCCGCTTATCCCTATATTGCGGTTTCGGGCGACAAGGAGGGAAGCATCTACGTGGTCGATCGTGGAACTCCGGGGGGCTACGGGGGAAGCGTTGACTGCCTGGGCGTGGACTCAAACGTTCAGACCATCACCGGCCTGCCGCAGATCCACAACACTCCTGCTTACTGGAATGGAAGTCTGTTTTTCGCACCGACGCAACCTGGGCCATTGAGCAGATACACCATAAGCTCATCCTGTTCACCCGGCCCGATCTGCACTACGCCGCTCGAGGCGAAAGTTAATTTCCCCGGCGGTGTTTCACCTTCGATTTCAGTGAATGGCACCAATGTGAGCTCTGCAATTCTTTGGACTATCTGGGGAGATCGATATACCGTCGGGGGTCCGGCAGCTGTTCTGTATGCTTTTAATCCCGGGACCATGGCCGAGATCTATGGGAGCAATGAATGCGGAACCGCGGATGTGCCGGGCGCAGCGGTTAAGTTTTCTGTACCAACCATTGCAAATGGCAAGGTTATCATCGGTACTCAAACGGACTTCGATATTTATGGCGAACTTGCGTCCTCTCGGACGTGTCAATAGCTGTCCGGCTGTCTGATTACAAAGGGAAAAAGAAAAAAGGAGAAAAAACGATGAGAGGACATCGCGCATCGAAGAGTGGAGTGGTCAACTCCTCGCGAAGCCAACTTCGAAATTTCCGCTTCTTGTTTTTGCTGATTTCGATCTTGGGCGTGGTCGCACTTCCCATCAACGCCGGGGCATCGGGATCAGGAAAATCCCCAAAGTCGCGCCAGTCAAACGCCACGCCTCCGCAATTCATGGCCTTAAACCTTAATACTGCGGTTGTCACGCCCGGCAACGTCCCGTGGCCATCGTTTCCTTTTGGCAGCTTCACCCTGTGGGGCACGGGAAACACCTGGCCGGTGCTCAACCCCTCGGAGGGCGTGTACGACTGGGCAAGTTTGGACAAGTGGCTCAGTAAGGCAGAGTCGGAAGGGATGACCGATATCATTTATAGCTTTGGAAAGACACCGACGTGGGCTTCCTCAAAGCCGACTGATCAGTCCTGCGTAAACCCCGCTTCACCCCCGGGGTCATGCGATCCGCCGAATGATGTGAATCCGGACGGAACCGGCACGGATCAGCATTGGAAGGACTTTGTTACGGCCATCGTCACTCACACGGCCGGGCAGGTTAAGTACTACGAGATGTGGAACGAGCCCGACGACGTTAAGCAGTGGACCGGGACTAACGCGCAATTGGTAAGGATGTCGCAAGACGCCTACGGCATCATTCACTCTCTTCAGCCGGGAGCCCTGGTTACTACTCCCTCTCCGGCCGGCGGCTATCCCGTCTTGGAAGGACCGAACTGGATGGGACCCTACCTGGCAGCGGGCGGAGGGCCCTACGCCGACGTAATGACGTTCCATGGATACATCGATATGTTGTCGTACGAGCCTCCGGAGGATGAAGTGCCCATCATCGCCGCCTATCAAGGGTGGCAAAAGACTTATCTGGGTTCTGAGAATGCCTTGCCCCTGTGGAATACACAGGCGGGCTGGAACCTGGACAGCAACATCACAGACCCGGACATGCAAGCAGCCTATCTGTCGCGCATTTACATCCTCTCGCGTGGCAACGGAGTAGCTCGCTTCTACTGGTATGCCTATGGCAATTTGGGTTTCGGAACTATTTGGACCCCGACCGGTGGCTTGAACCAGGCCGGCATCGCCTACGGCACGATCTACAACTGGCTAGTGGGGACTGAAGATACGACCCCATGCACGGAAACAGGAACAGTGTATACGTGCGGGTTTACGACAACGTCGGGCGTTCAGGAGTTGACAGTTTGGGATACCGCTCAGAGCTGCAACGACGGAGTGTGCACCACTTCCACGTACACGCCCAACACCGAGTATGTGCAGTACGAAAATCTGGATGGCAACGTCACCCCCATAGATCCCCCAGGTTCACCAATTCAAATTGGGGCTGAACCGCTTTTGTTGGTGAACCAGGCCAACTAGCGATTGAGAACCTCAGTGTTCGGGGAGCGCACAGAGCATGCGAGCACAATTTTTTACTGGCGCCCTCCTTCAGTGGGGATTTCCTGCCATGAGATGGCTTAAAAGCAAAACGGCCGCGGCGGTCATTTGTGCGTTCTGCGCGTTGACAGCGACCGCTTCGCGGGCACAAACGTTCACGAGTCTGGTGAGCTTTAACGGAACCAATGGGGCAAAGCCCGCCTATGGACCTCTGCTCCAAGGCGGCAATTTCACCTTTTTTGGGACGACATCCGGTGGCGGGGCGAATGGCGATGGCACCGTCTTCGAAATCACTCCCCAAGGAGTGCTTACAACGCAGTACAGCTTTGATGGTACCCACGGATCCAATCCTTGGGCTGGGCTGTATCTAAACGTCGACGATACCTATTACGGAACAACCGTTTACGGCGGGACGAACGGCGATGGCACCCTCTTTCAGTTCAGGCCGCTCGGTTCGATCCTGAACTCGCTGCATAGCTTCGAAGGCACTGACGGCGAGTCGCCTTTTGCGGCGTTGGTGAAGACCCACACCACGAATTTCTATGGAACAACGAGCGCCGGCGGCGCTCATGGCAGCGGCACGGTCTTTGAAACGACTGCGACCGGAACGCTTACGACGATTTATAGCTTCTGCGCGTTGCCAAACTGTGCCGATGGCGCCAATCCTGTCGCGGGGATGGTGCTCGCGACGAGCGGAACCCTCTACGGAACAACAACTGCTGGCGGAGCCCATGGGAGTGGCACCGTCTTCGACGTGACGTCAAGCGGCAAGGTTAACACTCTCTATAGCTTTTGCTCTCAAACGAACTGCACCGACGGCGCCGATCCCGTCGCGGAGCTGATTCAAGGCACCGACGGGAACTTCTACGGAACCACTTACGACGGCGGGACCAACGGATACGGCACGGCCTTCAGAATTACTCCGACGGGCACACTAACGACGCTACACAGCTTCGGGGGCACGGACGGCCAATATCCGTACGGTAGTTTGCTGCAAGCGACCGACGGAAACTTCTACGGCACAACCTCTCAAGGCGGAGCGAACGGCTTTGGCACGATCTTCGAGATCAATTCCGCAGCGGGCACACTGACCACACTGCACAGTTTCGCAGGCATTGATGGCGAATACCCGTACGCTGGCCTGTTTCAAGGAACGGACGGAAATTTTTATGGAACTACGTTCGCAGGCGGGACAAGCGGCGATGGCACGGTTTTCCGTCTGAGCACGGGCCTCAGTCCGTTCGTGGAGTTGGTACCCACGTCCGATGCAGTGGGAGTGCTCGTGACTATTCTCGGATCGAATTTAACTGGCGCAAGCAGCGTCACGTTTAACGGCACGCCGACGACTTTCATCATCCGTTCCACCACCGAACTTAAGGCTATGGTGCCGACGGGAGCAACGAGTGGCCCCGTTGAAGTGATTACGCCGGGCGGGACGTTGATCAGCAGTGTAAGTTTCCAGGTTGAACCGCGTGCGGCAAAAGCGAGCAATGCGCGATAGGGAGATGGCAGGCCAGGTAGGCAGTATGAGTAAACCCAGCTTCTGGAGAACGCTCTTTTTCGCCTGCGTTTTTTACGCCGGGACCGTCATTGTCGCGCGTGCCCAGACCTTTACCACGCTGGTGAATCTCAACGACACGAATGGCGCCTTCCCTTTCGCGGGGCTGATTGAAGGCACCAATGGCGACTTCTACGGGACAACATTACGTGGCGGAACGAACATTACGAACTGCACGAATGGCTGCGGCACCATCTTCAAGATGACCGGTCGGGGCCAATTGAGTACGCTTTACAGTTTTTGCCAGAAGCCGGGCTGCACAGATGGGAGCTATCCTTACTCGGCTCTGGTCGAAGGCTCCAACGGGAGTTTCTACGGGACAACTTTCCAAGGCGGACTCAGCGGCGACGGCACGGTTTTCAAAGTCAGCGGAACTGGCGCGACCACCACGTTGCACAGCTTCAGTGGGAGCGATGGCGAAGACCCGTACGGTGGCCTGATTCTGGGAAGCGACGGAAACTTGTATGGCACAACGCTGTTCGGCGGTGCCAATAGCTATGGCACGGTCTTCAAGCTGACCCCGGCAGGCGCGCTGACCACGCTCTACAGCTTTTGTGCGAAAAGCGACTGCGCAGATGGCCAATTCCCGTACGCGGGGTTGATACAAGCCTCCAACGGAAACTTCTACGGCACCACAACAGCAGGCGGAGCGCACTCCGTGGGCACGGTTTTCGAGATTACGCCAACAGGCACCCTGACAACGCTCTACACTTTCTGTTCACTGGCGAATTGCACTGACGGCTACTTTCCCTATGCGGGCCTGATCGAGGCCACAGATGGGAATCTCTACGGAACAACTTATTATGGGGGCGCTTACACCAGTTGCGGCATCGGCATTGGTTGTGGAACGGTCTTCAGAATTACTCCGGCAGGTACGCTTACCACCCTCCACAGCTTTGACGGAACAGATGGCCAATATAGTTTCGCGGGGCTGGTGCAAGCCACCGACGGGAACCTGTACGGAACGACCTATACGGGAGGGGCAAACGGTGACGGCACCATTTTCGAAATTACTCTAACAGGAACGCTGACCACCGAACACAGCTTTGCCGGCACAGACGGCGATTTTCCGGTTGCGGGAGTGATTCAGGCCACCAACGGTGACCTGTACGGGACAAGCGCCTTTGGAGGGCCTGATAACGATGGCACTCTCTTCAGCTTGAATCTGGGCCTGGTCCCATTCGTGGAGTTGCTGCCAACCTCAGCGAAGGTAGGCACGGTAATCATGATTGTCGGAAACAATCTTACGGGTACGACCAGTGTTAGCTTCAACGGCACTACGGCAAGCTTTAAAGTTGTCTCGAGCTCAGAAATTCAGGCCACCGTGCCGAGCGGCGCGACGAGCGGCGAGGTTCAGGTGAAGACTCCCTCAGGAACACTCACCAGCAACGTAAGTTTCCAAGTACAGTAGCCGCGCGGTCAGGGCGTTTTGGTTTTAGCACGACAGTACTGATTGCGACATCCAGCCTTTCCGGGAGGAGAAGTAGGGAAATGCAAACCAGAAAAGCAACATTGGCGGTCTCACTCTATGGGCTTTCTATCTTAGGTGTCGTGCTGGCCGTTCCTCGACCTGTCCGTGCCCAGAATACTCCTCAAATTCAACACATTATTTTCTTCATTAAAGAGAACCGGACTTTCGACAGTATGTTCGGCACATTTCCAGGAGCGTACGGAGCGACGACGGGAAAGATTTCCACCGGCGCGGTGATCCCGCTGCGGCACGAGTCGGACGCTCTCCCGTATGACCTTGACCACGGCTGGTCATCTGCCATTTCGTCGATCGATAACGGCCTCATGGACCGGTTCGATTTGACGGGCGAGGCCAATGTGAACGGGTTGTTTGGAGCGTATTCGCAGTTCTATCAGACGGACATCCCCAATTACTGGAGTTTGGCTCAGACTTTTACTCTCGGGGATCAGATGTTTTCTTCGATTCATTCCGACAGCTTTCCAAACCATCTCTACACGATAGCTGCCCAATCCGGCGGAGGCATTGGCGCGCCCGGTCCCGATGCCGAGCCGGTTGAGGGTTGGGCATGCGACGGTCCGCCCACCGCGCAAACTCAGGTGATGGATGACTTCGGCGACCTTTCTTATGTTTTCCCTTGTTTTAACTTCCAAACCCTGGCAGACAGCATGGACGCCGCGGGCGTCACATGGCGGTACTATGCACCCACCAAAGGTCAACTAGGCTATTTCTTCTCGACCTTTGATGCGATCGACCACATCCGCAACGGTCCGGACTGGACGGAGGATGTTGTCCCGACAACGCAGTTCCAGACCGATGCTGAGAGTGGATCGTTACCGCCGGTGAGTTGGGTTGTAGTAGGGAAGGGCCTCACCGACCATCCTCCGAAAAGCATTTGCCAGGGGGAGAACGAAACGCTCACGTACATAAATGCCTTGATGCAAAGTCCGGAGTGGAGCTCTTCGGTAGTTTTCTTGGTTTGGGACGACTTCGGCGGCTTCTACGATCACTATGCGCCTCCGACCGTGGATCAGTACGGTCTTGGTGCTCGCGTGCCGCTGATTGTGATCTCGCCTTACGCGAAGCCCGGCTATATCGACCACACCCAATACGAGTTTTCCTCCGTGCTCAAGTTCATCGAAGAACAGTACAACCTCCCGCCGTTGACCTCGCGCGATGCGAACGCCAATGACATGATGAACAGTTTCAATTTCAGTCAGACACCGCTGCCGCCTCTGGATCTCACCCCGCGCACCTGTCCGATCATCTCGGCGACAGGAGGCATTCCGTTTGGCGGGCAAGCGGTGAATACGCAGAGCCCCGGGTTTCCGGTTACGATCACGAATATCCGTACTGCGCCAATAACGATCTCAAGTATCACGACGTCCGGAGACTTCAGCCAGACCAACAATTGCACCACGCTGCCCGTAAATGGAACGTGCACTATCACGGTCTATTTCCAGCCTTCCCACACCGGTGCCCGGACTGGGAACCTGACGGTGGTGGATAACGACGTGAGCAGCCCTCAGATCGTTCCCTTGACTGGAACCGCTGGAATCGTAACTCTGACCCCCTCAGCATACCCAGGGTTGAATTTCAAAATCGCAAATATCGGCGCCACTTCTGCCTCGCAGACACTTACCTTGGCGAACACGGGAACGCAAACCGTCTCGATCAGCAAGATTGCGACGGTAGGCGAGTTCGCGCAAACGAATACATGCGGAACAACCCTCACAGCGGGCGGGCAATGCACAATTTCAGTGTGGGCGGCGCCTACCACCAGCGGTACGTTATTCGGGAACGTGTTCGTTGCCGATAATGATCCGACCAATCAGCAGATGGTGCGGCTCACGGGCACGGCCACGGGGGTTACGCTGAGTTCCACGAAGATTAACTTCGGCAATGAATCCGTGGGCTCAACCAGCAACCCGTACGTACTCACCATGACGAATGTCGGCACAGCAGCGGTCCACATCGCTTCGGTCACCCCCACTACGTACTATAATTCGACGAATACCTGTGGCAGCTCACTGGCAGCCGGTGCTAAGTGCACCATCGACGTAACATTCGCGCCGACGACTACGGGGACCCTGGCAGGTACTCTCACTGTGATCGATAATGATGGCATGAGCCCGCAGGTAGTCAGCCTGACCGGGACGGGCGTGGCTGGTTCTGTTGCGAGGAAACAGGCAGGCCGGTAAGGGCGACGATCCACTGGCACCTTCGACGTTGATGAAAGCATTTTCGATGATCAGAAGCGCAGCCTCGAGACTTCCGTGAAAGCCGCACGACGTTGGGTTTGGAGCATGGGGCTGACCGTCCTGTGTGCTTCGTTGTTGATGATGATTGCGGCAAGCGGGCCCATTCATTTGGACCCGCCGCATAGCGCGGTTTCACGCGAGTTCTTTGGCCTCCACATCCATCGTGCTTTCCGTACAACTCCCTGGCCGCCGGTTCCGTTCGGCAGTTGGCGCCTCTGGGGCGCATACGTTCGATGGCCTCAAGTGGAGCCAGAAAGAAATCAATGGCAATGGGACATACTCGATCGGGAAGTGGAATTGGGCGAAAAGCACCATGTCGATCTGCTTTTGCCCTTAGGCGATACGCCAGCGTGGGCGTCCTCCGCGCCGGACCGCGATTCCGGGTCGAACGGCCCTTCGCAGTGCGATATTGCCGACCTGGAAGACTGGCGAACGGTTATCCGCACGGAAGCGACGCGCTACAAAGGGCGCATCCGGTATTACGAAATCTGGAATGAGCCAAATCTTCCAAGGCTCAGCCAAACCTGCAGTCCGGAAAAGCTGCTGATTCTGGCGCGGGAAGCCTACACCACGTTGAAGCAGGTGGATCCCAACATTCAGGTGATTTCTCCCTCTCCCGTGAATCCCAATGGCGTGGACTGGCTGGATCGCTACCTGAGCCTTGGTGGCGGCAAGTATGCAGACATTATCGGATACCACTTCTACGTCACTACGCGGCCGGAGAGCATGCTGGATTTGATCCTTCCCACGAAGGAGGTCATGCGCAAGCACGGAGTGGATGACAAGCCGTTGTGGAACACGGAGGCGGGATGGATCAAGAGGCTTACGGGTCGGATCGATCTCGTGCAGCAGGCTCCGGGATGGGCAGCCAGGGCGTATATCCTGAACTGGGCTGCCGGCGTGCAACGTTTCTACTGGTATGCCTGGGATGATGATGGGGGCGACAGCGTCCCATTTACCGAAGAAGATGAGACTACCGTTACCAGCTCGGCGCACGCGTATGCCGAGATACAAAAATGGCTGATTGGGGCAACCATGCAATCATGCGAAAGGGACGCGGGCGGAAACTGGGTGAGCCAACTGACACTTGAATCCGGTCGAAGCGCTTGGATCTTGTGGAATGAGGACCAGAGCAGCAAATTTGATGTGCCCAAAGCCTGGCATGTGGAACGCATAAGCAAGCTTTCAGGCGAACAATCCTCCTGGAGCGGGAGTCAAATCGATCTGAATGAGTTGCCGATCATGCTCGAGGGAACCAGCGCTCACCCTTAAGGCGCATCCTGGCCCTGCCGGATTGGCCTGCCCGTAGCGGCATACGAGACCCCAACGAATCAAGAGACCTGCAAGGCGCGCTTGTAGATATCCATTAGGACTGGATAGTTTTTCCCAACGGTGTACTTGGTTTCGTACTCTTTGCGCGCGGCCTGTCCCATGATGCGGGTCTCGCTGGGATGATTCCAAGCCCAGTTGACCTTGCGTGCCAGGTCTTCAGGATCGCCAGGCGTAAAATGAATTCCCGTCTGCCCGTCGGCCACGATCTCCTGCATAGCTCCGAGTCGGCTGCAGATCACGGGTGTGCTACACGCGAACGCCTCGACCAGAGTGACAGGGAAGTTCTCGTACCATTCACTGGCAAAGACTAATAAGCGCGCACTATTGATCGCGGCCAGCGTTTGTTCGCGTGGCAGCTGACCCTGAAAACGGACGTGGGTCAGGTTGTCGCTGGCAGCCTTTGCCTCCAATTCTTCTCGATTTGGTCCACCTCCGATGATCAGGAGAGGAATCGAGCGATCAAGACGCTTCCACGCCTCCAAGACGGTGTGCATTCTCTTCTTGGGGGAGAGCCTTCCCACAAATACCGCGAAGTCCCCATCACCCGTGCGAGCGCCCGGGTCTGGTGACACGAAGTTAGGCTTGACGAAGATCTTTTCCGCGGGGAGCCCCCCTTGCACGAACTTGTTGCGTGCGAACTGGCTGAGGGCAACAAAACAAGCAATTTCCCGTTTCCACGTCTCCCGCAGGCGGTGTGAGGCCAGCATCAAAGCGACCACTGCGGTAGCGGAGTACGACTTGCGGTAACAGGCGTGTTCCACGCCCCGCCATAAGGAACTTAGACACTCTTCGCAAACCCTGCCATCGCGAAAGAAGGTGGCAGCTGGGCAGAGCAAACGGTAATTGTGCAGTGTCTGCACCACGGGCACTTTAGCCTCGAAGCACGCCGAGTAGATCGACGGCGAAATCATTACGAAGGTATTGTGGACATGTACCAAATCCGGCTTCTCTTGCTGTAGCAAGCGCACGAAGTCGTGGCGGGTATCGGTGGCCCAAACAGTTCTCTTGGCAAGGCCAAGGCGGCGAATCCCGGGATAGGCCTCGGCGTCCCAGTTGCTGCGACAGTAGGAGACCACGCGGTGCCCTGCATCTTCGAGCATTTTGCGCTCCTGCTCGAAAATGACGTCCTCGCCTCCGGGCTGCTGGTAAGAATTGTGGACCAGTATAATCTTCACCGACATCTCCGGGATATTACCCTTCAAGCAGGCCCGTTGCTCTCGTGGTGCTTCCTGCAACCTCATTAGGCTGGCACGAAGCAAGTTACACAGATACTATGTCGCTACAAGGATCAAGTCAAACCCGGACCCAGCGGAGTAGCGTCCTAATTTGAAATTCCCAAATTAGGAAACAGCGCCGGTTGATCGATGCCGGCGAAACTCTTAATGCTGATCTTGATCGCGCAGACGACGAAACGTTTCACGCATAGCTGAGGGAGAACTTTCGAGAGATGGCAGGGGGATGCTTCTGTTCTCGATTAAACGACTAATGCACCCTGAAACGCCTCGTTTGGTGATATGCGAATTGGACAAATTTGTCAACTTGGAGGGGAGACTGTAGTTCCCCGGCTTCGTTTCCGCACTGCCATTGGAATCGATTGCATCCGAACTCGGAAGTAATAGAGACTTTCGCATCTGGGTTCTTTTACCTCTTGCAGCAACTCACAAGACCGCATAGGCTGTAGCCACTTTGAAAGAGACCGGCGTTGCTGACGCCGGTTCTAGCTGTAGCCTCCCCGCAAAACGAGGTTTTGGTTTCTCCGCAAATGAGTAGCATGTTACTCAGCTGGCAGAACCGTCTGCTTACCAACAACCGAACTGTTTAGCTCGAAACCACGACGCGCGATAATGATGGGTACTGACCAGGTTGACGCTAATGCACGCTGCGAGTCGGCGGTGCGCAGCTTCCGGGTGCTCGGAGTTCGAGTGGATGCAGTGCAGATACCCGATATCGTTCAGATCGTAGAGGGGTGGATCCGCAAGCGCGGGGCCGCGCAGTATGTGGCCGTCACCGGAATGCATGGAATCTCGGAATCGCAAGAGGATCCGCGTTTTCGTGAAATCCTGGACGCGGCGGGCCTAGTAATCCCCGATGGTATGCCGATGGTTTGGATTGGCAGGCTGGAAGGGCACAGGGAGATGAAGCGTCGCACGCCCGGTTCTGAAGTTATGGAGTATTTTTGTCGCGAAACCGGTCCGAAGTACCGCCACTTCTTCTATGGTGGGGCGCCGGGTGTAGCCGAGGAGCTGGCTCGCGTTGAGCAGGAGCGTCACGGAATCCAAGTCGCTGGCACCTATTGCCCTCCGTTTCGTCCTTTGACGCAGGAAGAGGAAGTGGAAGTAGAGTCCATCATTCGCCAAGCCGCGGCAGACGTGCTCTGGGTGGGGCTGAGCACTCCCAAACAAGAGAAATGGATGTACGAACACCGGAATCGAATCCACGTGCCGGCGATGTTCGGGGTGGGTGCCGCTTTTGACATGAACACAGGGCGATTGAAGCGAGCGCCCATCTGGATGCAGGACGCGGGCTTGGAGTGGTTGTTCCGTTTGGTGATGGAGCCCCGCAGACTGTGGCGCCGCTACATCGTAAACGGTTCTAAGTTTGCCTGGGCGGTCTGGACGCGACATGTGGTTCCACGCCTGTTAGGCAGGCCCATCGCTGCATCGGGCGAAGTTCCGGAATGATCTGGTAAGCCGGTAGTGAGTGAGGCAGGACGAAATCTAAGAAATCTCAAGAAACAGTCAGGAGACTCGTGGACATGAACAAGCAGAAGCGGATCTTGGTAACGGGTGCGGGAGGCTTCATCGGGCATCACTTGGTGAAACGACTCAAACGAGACGGATACTGGGTGCGGGGCGCCGACATCAAGTATCCGGAATATGAAGACAGCGCCGCCGATGAGTTCGAGATTCTCGATCTGCGGAAGTACGAAAATTGCCTGCTTGCCACGCGCGGTGGAGTGGACGAGGTATACAACCTGGCTGCGGATATGGGCGGGATCGGTTACATCACTGCCTTTCATGCCGACATTAGCCGCAACAACATTCTGATTAACGCGCAAATGCTCGAAGCGAGCCGGCAGAACGGCGTAAGCCGCTTCCTGTTTTCTTCGTCGGCCTGCGTTTATAACCAGGCCAAGCAGAAGGACCCGGACGTCAAACCGCTTCGTGAGGAAGATGCCTACCCCGCGGATCCCGAACCGGGCTATGGTTGGGAGAAGCTTTTTGCTGAGGAACTCTGCCACTATTACTACAAAGACTACGGAATGGAAACGCGCATTGTGCGTTTTCACAATGTTTACGGTCCGCTGGGAACCTACGATGGCGGAAAGGAAAAAGCTCCGGCCGCCATCAGCCGCAAAGTGGCGCTAGCCCAAGTCAACGACGAGATCGAAGTTTGGGGTGACGGCGAACAGACGCGCTCATTCATGTATGTGGACGATTGCGTGGAAGGCTTGATTCGGATCATGGCTTCCGATTACCGCGACGCGCTGAATTTGGGAACCGACGAACTCATCACGATCAACGGTTTGGTGGATTTGGTCGCGAAAATTGCAGGCAAGCACATCGCGAAACGTCACAATCTTACCGGGCCGCAAGGCGTGCGCGGCCGCAATAGCGACAATACGCTTTTGCTCAAAGTGCTGGGGTGGGAGCCGTCCATCCGTCTAGAACAGGGTTTGGGAATTACCTATCCCTGGATCGCATCGCAAGTTGTTCCCCAAGCTTCCCCTGAAACGGTCGATGTTGCTTGAAACGGGTCGAACCTCTTATGTCGGCTGACTTGCGTTCCAGACCGCTCTTTGTAGTGGGGATGTGGCGGTCCGGAACTTCTTTGCTTTACAGTCTGCTCAATCAGCACCCGCAGATCGGCCTGATGTATGAGGCTGATCTTTTTCTCTTACGTCCGCTTTTCGCGCGCCGAGGCAATAAACGCGATTGGCTGGATCGCTGGGAGTTCTGGAACTCAGCCCTGTCCCGTCATAACGTTCTAAGGGATAACATTCCCGAAGCGGTTCCAAATCTTCCAGCCGCAGCCAGCGCGGTCTGGAGAGAGTACGCGGGTACGGCAACGGTCATGGGAGAGAAGTCTCCCAACTACTATGACTGTTTGCAGACTCTGTCGGAAGAATTTCCAGACGGTCGTTTTCTTGTCATCTGGAGAGATCTGGCGGACATTTGCCGCAGTATGGTCCAGGCGCGTGCAAGTGCTTCCTTCTTCTCGAAACCAGGAATCTTGCACCGTGCGATCATCGGTTATCACAAACTCAAGCGGGAATGCGACGCTCTCGAGCGTCGCGGTGTGCCCTTGCACCAGATCCACTACGAGGAAATGATCGCAGCGCCCACTGAGGTCATGGCGGGAATCTGTGAGTTTCTGGGTATACCATTCGATCCCCGGATGGGATCCCTGCATGGCTCGGATCGTTCTGCCATTTATGGGGGTTCTCACCACAGGAGCGTCAAGGGAGAGGAAATTCTGCACGCCCGAAAAGACCGCCAAGTTCTGCCGGCGCGTGTGGCGCGCAAAATCGAGCGCTATGTTTCCTATTGGCGAAAGGAATACAAGGGAGCATGGCCGCGATTTCCGCAAGTCCTGCGAAAAAACTGTGGCCAGCCAGGCGTGGTCGAGAGATTCCTAGATGACCAAATGTTTCATGGGCTTCGGGCTCTGGACCATTTCACGGCGTTCGTATACTGTTATGCGCCGTATGGCTGGTTGCGGGCTTACCGCTCGTTCAAGAGTCGCCGCCACGACGGTTCGGAGGCGGTCCTGGAACAATCCGCGCTGAAGAAGCCCTCCGCGGTGGAAGCGCGGCAGGAAGAAGTTGTCTAGTCCTCGAGCCGGCCGGTTCGACGACGAACGCTGCGAGTAACCTATGCGGATACTTGGTTTGTCGTCATTCACGCATGACGGCGCTGCTGTCATTCTCGAGGACGGAGCCATTAAGGCGGCAATCGAGAATGACAAGATAGCGCGCCAACCAACCCGTGGCCTGCCGGAGGCTGCGATACGCAGTTGCCTCGAGACCGCTGAGACCCAGTGGAACAGCATTGACTTGATCGCCATTGCGACGCAACCGCTTCGTGCGTGGGGAAGAAAATCATTACTGCGTGCGAAACTCTCTTTCTCCGCTCCGCTCGCCAGCGCCTATTACGGAGCCACCGAGACCGGATCTCTGGCCCGGCAATTAAACGATCTTCGCCGCCTCCGCCGGCATGCGGCGGGAGGGAATGTCAAAGTAGTCACCAGCAATCACCATCTCTGCCACGCCGCAAACGCGTTCTATCTTTCGCCCTTCGATCGCGCCTTGATCCTGACGGCTGATGAAGACGGCGACGGAACATCGACGATGCTGGCGATTGGGGAGGGGGCGGACATCCGAGCATCGAGGAGCATTCCATTTCCTCACTCTATGGCCTGGGTCTATTCGCAGGTTACCGACCTGGCCGGATTCCTTCACCACCGGGAAGAACATAAAACGCAGTGGTTTAGCCTGGAAGGAGCGCCGCTATATAAAGAAGTATTTCTGAAGATATTGCGCGGTTCCGGCGATTCCTGGCCTCGCCTGGACTACAGCTTCTTCAACCGTGGCTTGGCGAAAGGAGCTGCTTTCTCTGACAAGTTTTATCGGGAGACCGGTCTACCTTCCAACCCCGCCCAACTGAGCGATGATCAGCGCAAAGCGCTGGCCAGCAGCATTCAGGACGCATGTGCCGAAGTTTTAATTGGCTTGATCCAGGGTCTTCGCCGGAAACACGGAATTGAAACGGTTTGTTTATCGGGCGGCTTGTTTCAGAATACAGTGCTCGTTTCGTCACTGGAGAAGGTTCTGGGTTCGGATCATGTGTTCGTCCCGCCGGCTCCTGGAAATGCCGGCACCGCCGTGGGCGCAGCCCTGCTGGCATGGCACCAGACGAAAGGGTTCCCGCGAACTCCGGCAAGAGTGAATGTCTATTGCGGACCGCGTTTCGGTAGCCAGCAGATTCGGGATGTTTTGGACAACTGCAAGGCGCGCTATTCGCTGCAAAATACTGAAGAGAGAAAGCTCGATGCGGCCCTGGAACTGCTGCATGCAGGAAAAACTTTAGGTTGGTTTCAAAACGGGAGTGAATTTGGACCGCGCGCACTGGGCAACCGTAGCGTCCTGGCCTCACCGTGGACGCCGTATGTGAAAGAGAACCTGAACGACTTTATCAAGCATCGCGAGTGGTTCCGCCCTTTTGCCATCTCGATTCCAGAGGAAGACTGCGACAAGTACTTTGAGGCTTCCGGGCAATGCCGCGTCATGAACTCTCTTGGTTGGTCACGGTCGCAAACGGATTGCCCTCCTCCGAGCTTCCTGCTGCCAGGGAATCGAGCACGATTGCATGTAGTCGAGAGGAGCAGTAACCCTCTATTCTGGAGATTGCTTAAACGCTTTGGCGAGCGTGCGCCAGCTCCCATGCTGCTGAATACTTCCTTCAACCTGTTCGGAGAACCTCTGGTTATCACTCCAAGAGATGCGCTGCGCAGCTATTTCTGTTCGGGGTTGGACGCCATGATCATCGGCAACTTTGTCCTGTCGAAGAGCCCGAGGCCCGCAGCTGTCCAAAAGCTCGATGCCGCCCGTGACGTGGCCGTGAGGGCATGAAAGAGTGACCGGGATCCACTAGGCGGCATTTGCGGCGCGCTTGTAGATTTCCATCAGTATCGGATAATTGCTCCTTGCGGTGTACTTGGACTCGTATTCCTGGCGGGCGGCGGTCCCCATATCGCGCACTTCCTCGGGGTGGTTCCAAGCCCATTCAACCTTTTGGGCTAGGTCATCAGGATCGCCGGGAGTGAAGTGAAGGCCAGTACGGCCGTCGGCAACCAACTCCTGCATGGCTCCCATACGGCTACAGATTACTGCCTTGCTGCAGGCAAAAGCCTCGACGATGGCCATGCAGAAAGTCTCATACCATTCACTAGGAATGATGACGAATTGAGCCTTCTTGATGGCAGCCAAAGTTTGGTCGCGGGGCAACTGGCCTTGAAAACGAATGTTGCTAAGTCCGTCGCGTGCCACCTGCGCCTCTAATTCCCGTTGCTCAGGGCCACCCCCGACAATGAGCATGCGAATAGGGACGCGAAGCCGTTTCCAGGCAGCGAGAATAGTCTTCACACCTTTTTCCGGGGAGAGTCGCCCTACAAAGAGGGCGTATTCGCCATCTCCTGTGCGCGCCCCGGGATCAGGATCGGGATCGACGAAGTTCGGTTTTACGAAGATCTTTTCTCCCGGCAGACCGCCTTCCACAAACTTGTCACGGGCGAACTGGGTGAGCGCTACGAAACAGGAAACCTCATTTTTCCAGGTATCGCGCAAGCGATGCGAAGCGAGCATCAGAGCCACGACCGCGCTAGCGGAATACGACCTGTGATAACAGGCGTGCTTGATCCCCCGCGACAGAGAGATCGTGCATTCCTCGCAAACCTTACCGTCCCGAAAAAAGGTGGCTGCGGGACAAAGCAATCGGTAATTGTGCAGGGTTTGGACGACTGGTACCTTGGCCTCGCAACACGCGGAGTAAATGGAAGGCGAGACCATGACGAAAGTATTGTGCACGTGCACCAGGTCGGGTTTCTCCTGTTGCAATAGCCGCAAGATTTCTTGGCGGGTGTCGGAGGCCCAAACCGTTCTTTTCGCCAGACTTAGCCGCCGAAGTCCATGATAAGAATTTACATCCCAATTAGTGCGGCAGTAGGCGATCACCTGGTGACCAGCGTGCTCCAACATTCGCCGCTCCTGCTCGAAAACGGCATCTTCGCCCCCGGATTGCTGATAGGTGTTGTGGACAAGTAATAACTTCACCGAGAGCTCCGGGGTCTGGCCGCGAATGCGATACTGCTTTTTGGGTCAATGCTCTCCTGTATCGTCGACATGCGAGAGTAGAGACGCGGTCCCTAAGAATGTATGTCGGATGGATAGTCAAGTCAAGCTGCCGAAGCGGTGGGCGGCGTCCTGAGCGTGTTAGAGCGCTACGCCGCGGTTCGCTTTTGGGCTGGGCGTTTTCAGGCCCAGCGGGCGAGAGATCCGGCCTAGAGGTGGCACCCTGACCGCCGCCGCGTTCCAGCAGCTCAAACGTCGCTTCTTCTGGGTGCTATCCCGGAGTGCGATTGCTACGTATTCAAAGATTCCCGTCTTCGGCCGGTTGAATGCCTCCGTTGGACTGATTCGACGAGGCCAAATGTTTTTAGTCATTGACCGCAGTGACGGGAGGGGATTGTCGTTTCCTGGCGGGCTCGCGATGCCGTGGGAGACGGCTGAGGAGGCGATGAGGAGAGAAGTCTCGGAAGAGACCGGTTTGCAAGTGAAACATTCGACGCAACTCTTCGAGTATTCCAGTTCAGCCGACATTCCTGTCATGCTTACCGTGTTTGCCGTTGAAGCGGATGGCGATCCGAAAGATTCGTGGGAAGGATCTCCAGTCTGGCTCCCTTTAACCGACATCCAGCCACGGTTACTTCCCAGTCAAAAGGAAATTCCAGACCACCTGCCTTGAAACCGCAGGGGCAGGAAGACCGCGCTGATTCGCAGACCAGCAAAATCGAACCTCGCGTGGATTACGAACCCTCAGGATGGGGCGCAGGGGTCAAAACTACCATGGCGAGAGCCACGTCAGGCGAAGCAGATCCCCTTTTCGAGGCAAGATGCAAAGTTACCTGGAATGTGCCGACTCCTTGATCGTCCTCGGTCACAGCAGGCGACTGCGTGGTCTTAGGGTCGGCAGGAACGAGTGGCATGCATGCTGGCTGGCTCGTGCCGGAAACCCACTGACCGCGCTGCACCAGTTCTTTCGCCGTTAAGATGCGCGCGGGATTGGTATCACCGTTCGCCTTACTCAAAACGACGAAGTCGCCCATGACCGGTCCATTGGCATAAGTCCCGGCGGGCAGCACAGCGTAGCGCATGGTGTAATAGCCGGGCTTCAGCTTTTGATTATGAGAATCCACGTAATAGTCTTCCGTGGCTTCGCGAAGCAGATGGATCACTCCAATCAGGGACCCCGGTTTCAAATTGCCATATCTCACCGTGCCCGAAGCGGAGGCGCTCGCTTGGCCTGCGATGGTTTTTACGAAGAAGATCTCGCAGATGGGTTCCCTCAGTCCATTGGAATACGTATATAACAGCGACCCTTGCGGATTGAGAGCCACACGTAAGCCCTGGGCGAGGGCTGGCGACTGCGGAAGTGCGACAGAGTCAATCAGGTACGGCTCAGCTGCCCAGCCTGACGTGGCGCCAAGAATCAGTACCGTGAGCGCCAAGGCGGACCAGAGTATCGTTTTCCGGGTGTTGGACACTGCTCCTCCAGAGGATTACGAGAAAGTATATAACGAGGGCCGCTCCGATACATCAGAAGCCCACAGAGGCAATCAACGAGCGCATGGGCAGACGAGTTTCTTTGCGCCGGTGATCCAAAGCCAATGCGTTTTTTCGCTCTTCAACAACCTCTCCCGCCGTCGGATCCAAAGCACTCGCTTCCGCCTCGGATCCAACCTGGAACTTCCAGCATTACCGCGACATTGCAAGATGCTTCATCTTGACGCTGTACCGGGTCGATGGGATAATTCCGGCACTCGCGGTATTCGCGGCACGTTCCCCCTTGCAGTGTTATAGCCGAGCCTAACCTCTTGCGGGATTCTTACCACGATTCTCATGGTCAAGAACCGGAGAGGATTCCAATGACTTACGAACTGTCGCCGGTTCACTCTCGGACCGGCGATGCCGAGGAGGCAATGTGAAGAAACTCAGCCCAGCGAATGTGATCGTCATTCTTTTTGTCTTTATCTTTTGTGCCGTGGCAGCTATTGCCGCGCCCGCACAGACCACCTTCGCCACTCTCGTGAATTTCGATTCTACCAACGGTGCCAACCCAGAATTTCCTATGGCTCTCGTTCAAGGCAGCGACGGCAACTTCTATGGGACCACCGAGTTGGGCGGAGCTACGACCAGCTATGGCACCCTCTTCAAGCTCACACCGTCGTTGATCACGATTTACAGCTTTTGCGCTCAATCCGGCTGCACCGATGGCGCCTATCCCATGGGAGGGCTGATTCAGGCGACCAACGGCAGCTTGTACGGGACAACCCAGCAAGGCGGGGCCAACGGTGCCTATGGTACGGTGTTCAAGATCTCCTCCACGGGCGCGCTGACCACGCTCTACAGCTTTTGCGCTCAAACGGGCTGCACTGACGGCAGTTATCCTATAGCGGGATTGGTTCAGGGTACGGACGGAAATTTCTACGGTACAACCATGGGAGGTGGGGCCAACGACGCCGGCACTGTCTTCAAGCTCACGCCAACGGGCGCTCTCACCACGCTTTATAGCTTCTGCACTCAAACCAGCTGCACGGACGGCGACGCCCCTTATGCAGGGCTGATCCAAGCCACCAACGGGAACTTCTACGGGACGACCGAAGGAGGCGGCGCCAACGATTCCGGCACCATCTTCGAGATCACGTCCACAGGCGCGCTCACCACGGTTTACAATTTCTGCGCTCAGACTAACTGCACTGACGGCGCGACCCCTTTGGGGGGACTGGTTCAAGGTAGCAACGGCAACTTGTTTGGCATCACCATGGGAGGCGGGGCCAACAATGGGCATGGCACAGTCTTCAGCATTACCACAGCGGGATCGCTCACAACGCTCTACAGTTTTTGCGCTCAGTCCAGCTGTGCCGATGGCGCTTTCCCCCTGGCAGCGCTGATTCAAGGCAACGACGGGAACTTCTACGGAACAACCGCAGAAGGCGGGAACAGCAACGTGTGCATTAATGGATGCGGCACACTGTTCAGAATCACTTCCGGAGGAACGCTTACGACCCTGGAGAACTTCGATCTCGCCAACGGCTATGATCCTTCGGGCGGTCTGATGCAAGCCACTAACGGGATCTTATATGGCACAACGTACCAAGGTGGGACCGATCCGTCTTATGGTACGGTTTACAGCCTGTCTGCAGGGCTGGGATCGTTCGTAGAAACTCGGCCCAACTCCGGAAATGTGGGAACAAAGGTGATGATTCTGGGAACGAACCTCACGGGCGCAACGGGCGTGAGCTTTAACGGGACTGCGGCAAAATTTACCGTAGTTTCGCATGCTGAAATCACAACCACTGTTCCGGCGGGCGCGACCACGGGAACGGTTGAGGTGACCACACCGAAGGCGAAGCTCAAGAGCAATGTGGTTTTTCAAGTGAATTAATAATGCCGGAGCAGTTAGAACTCAGGACATCAGAGCGTTTCTGTCGGGGTACTGGGGGCGACAGCTAACCAAAAAAGAATTAGAAAGGGAAGGAGAGAAGGTGCGGGACATCTTTTCCATTTTCCTCGCCTCGTTGGCACTCGCCGGATTGAGACCTGGGGTTGCCGCCCAGTCGGTCCCTCCTAAACACCCAGATCGTCAGCAAATGTCGGTCATTCAGCACGTCATTTTCTTCGTTAAAGAGAACCGCAGTTTTGACAGCATGTTCGGCCTGTTTCCTCTGGCGAACGGAGCCAGTCAAGGAACCATTTCCAGTGGAGTTACGATCCCGCTGCAGCGCGAGTCGGACTCGCTGCAAGCTGATCTGGGACACTCTTGGGCCGATCTTGTAACCGCCATGGACAACGGCAATATGGACCGGTTCGATTTGCTCGAAGAGGGCAATGTGAACGGCCAATTTGGCTCATATGTCCAGTTTTACCAGGCGGACATTCCCAACTATTGGAGCTACGCGCAAAGCTTCGCCCTCGCCGAGAACATGTTTTCGTCGATCCATGCGGATAGTTTTCCGAATCATCTTTACACCATCGCGGCACAGTCAGACGGAGTAATTGCAGCTCCGAGCGGCACTGCCGGAGCCAACACTTGGGGATGCGATGCTCCCGCGGACGCCACGTCTGCGCAGATGGATTCCTTGGGCGATATCTTCGCAGTTTTTCCCTGCTTCGACTTCACCACCATGGCAGACAGCATGGACAACGCTGGGGTTTCCTGGAGATACTATGCCCCTTCGCAAGGCGAGGAGGGCTATCAGTTCTCGGTCTACGACGCCATCAGTCACATCCGCTACGGTCCCGACTGGACTGAAGATGTGTTTCCTACTGCTCAATTCATCGCCGATGCTCAGAACGGAACCCTGCCGTCGGTAAGCTGGGTCGTTATCGGGCAGGGTCTTGATGACCATCCTCCGCAGAGTATTTGCAAGGGCGAAAACGAGACAGTGCTTTACTTGAATGCACTGATGGAAAGTCCGGAGTGGAATTCTTCTGCGGTTTTTCTAACCTGGGATGATGATGGTGGATTCTACGATCACGTTCCCCCTCCCACCCTTGACCAGTTTGGCCTGGGTCCCCGGGTTCCACTCATCATCATTTCGCCTTACGCCCTGCCCGGTTATATTTCCAATACGCAATACGAATTTTCCTCCGTGCTTAAGTTCATCGAAGAACTCTTCGACCTTCCGCCGCTCACCAGCAGGGACGCCGACGCCAATGACACGACCGACAGTTTCGA
Source organism: Candidatus Sulfotelmatobacter sp. (assembly GCA_030041415.1). Lineage (GTDB taxonomy): Bacteria > Acidobacteriota > Terriglobia > Terriglobales > Acidobacteriaceae > Sulfotelmatobacter. Next base: position 4,105 of record JASHNX010000018.1, on the reverse strand, counting down.
TTTCAGTCAGACGCCTCTTTCGCCCCTGGTTCTTACACAAAGGACGTGTCCCATCATATCCGCCACTGGCGGAATTACCTTCGGCGGCCAAGCCGTGGGCACACAGAGCCCGGCAATTGCTGTTACGTTGACGAACGTCCGCACTGCGAACATTAGGGTCTCGAGCATCTCCACGACCGGCGATTTCAGCCAATCCAACAACTGCACGACTCTGGATCCAAATCGGGAATGCAGAATCAGCGTGTATTTCCAGCCGCGTCAGATCGGGGCGCTGTCCGGAACTCTTACCGTTGTCGACAATGACGTTACCAGCCCTCAGGTGATCCCATTGCAGGGAACAGGAGGGAATGTGACGCTTAACCCCTACCTCTACCCAGGGCTGAACTTCCAGACGGTGCACGTGGACACGACTTCCAATTCACAAGCGGTTACATTGACTAATACCGGTACGTCTACCCTGTCCCTTACCAGCATCGCAACGGTGGGCGAATTCTCCCAGACAAATACGTGCGGAAGCAGTGTTTCCGCCGGCGGGCAATGCACGATAGAAGTGTCGGCAGCACCCACCACCAGCGGCGTGCTTTACGGGAATCTGGTTGTCAGCGACAGTGACCCGACTAGCCAGCAGATGGTGCGCCTCCAAGCCACCGGAACGGCGGTGGTGTTAAGCCGGCCCAACCTCAATTTTGGAAGCGTGGAACTGAATACCACGAGCAAGCCGCAGAAAATTAATTTGACGAACGTGGGTGCAACAAGCCTCAATATCGCACTCATCCAGTCAAGCAATTACTTCTCTGAGACGAATACGTGTGCGAATTTGCTGGCGGCAGGCGCGAGCTGCGTCATCAGCGTGACTTTTACACCAACTCAAATGGGAACACTAACAGGCGTTCTTACCGTAACCGATAATGATGGTACCAGTCCGCAGAAAGTGAGCCTGACCGGCACGGGAACGTAGGGCACGACTCACCAGTGCGCGCGTTGTTAGGACAGAAGGCTTAGCAGCCTGATCCCTTCTTACAGGTGTAGACGCGGGTTGCCCACTTGCAACCAGTGCCGGTCGTCGTCGAGCAATTGCCGGTTTGGTTCCCGTTCATGTATTCGTCCACAGCCCAGAAGGTTGCATCGTCGTTCGGATCCGACGATACGCTGATGAACTCGCCCCAGTAGTTATCTGTCTCGTCTTGCCCGCTCGTTCCGGTATTACTCAAGATCGGAACCGGCGTACCCTGTACTCCGCTGCTGTTCACCGTGAGGAAGAAAGGCGATGGATCATAGTTCGTGGCGCTGCCGCGCGCGACGGTTCCGGTCACCGTGTACGTAATGCCCAGATCGCCGCTGCTATCCATGGCAACGCTTGGCATGGAAAACAAATAATAATTGGTGGTGTCTTGAATATCCCCCTGATAGTCCACGGTTGGAGTGCTGCCGGCGTTGATCTTGTAGTAGCGTATGCCTGTGCGCCGATTCTTGGTGGCTTCCTGCACGGTTTGGGCTACGGCCAGATACTCGCTGCCCTGGGCCCCGTTTGTGACGAACCGATATGCCAGGCGTGACATCAGCCGGTCACCCACGCTATCGATAATCCCGCCGTAAGGTTCTGGAATACAGAGAGTGTTATAAGGATGCTGAGAAGAGTAGCAGCCCGGAGTGTAGGAATTGGACAATGTGATGTAGGTCGGGCCAGCCCCGCTCTTGAACCCTGACCAGGTCCAAAACGCTAATTGATCAGACGTGCAAACTGTTTGCGTACACTGATCGCTGGTACCAGGGTTGCTGGGATTTACCTGGGCAAGGAAGTACTCTCCCGCGGTATAGCTCGGTATGGGATTGTCGCCTTCGAAGTCGGCCGGCAGCAAGGTATGGATCAGGCTATTGTCGGTGCCGCCCGCGCCGCCGGCATACTCGGGAATGTACGTATAGCAATTTGGGCGGTCCGGTGAGAGGCCGGCGATCATATTCACCTTGTCCAGTTCGCAAACCTCGAATCCAACTATGTCGTAATTGTTGGAAATATCTTCTAAATCCCAGCTCACGAAGAATGCGTTTGACCACGTACCGAACCTGGCATAGTCGGGAAAGTATGGCCGACCCTCCTGGTTACGTGGGATTGCTGGAGTTATGTCGTAGGCGTAGACATTCCAGTAGCTGAGGCCGCTGCTACCTTCCAGATTATTGGCGGGCACAGAATCTTTTGGAGCACTGACTCCGATGCAGTAGTAACTCGAGCTGGCGCCTGCGCCGGAGATATTGGCTACAACAAACACGCCGTCAATCCGGTCATAGGAAGCGATACCGTCGAGAGAGAGGCTATTACAATAAGCGGTGCCACCGGGTGCGAACAGGGAGGAAAACGTTTGAGGAGCGGCCGTGCCGTTTTTCTGACTACTGAAAATTCCGTTGCCAGTCGCTCGATCAAACGCCTGTACATAGTTGTCGGAGAATTCAAGATACTGACCGACGCCGCTCGCATTGGTGGGTCCGACGCCGCCGTTTGGGTCGGGTTGCGGCCTGGGCGTCTGCCCGGAATTCAAGATACTGGCGGCATCCAAGCCCTCAAACTGGCCAGACCAAGAACCCGACGCCGGTGATGTGGTAGCAAATCCTGCAAAGGAGGTACCGCCGGGACATTTGCTCGCGCTGTTGTTGCCGGCGCACCAGGTCACGACGGGTGCGGACGGGGCCGCACAGGTCCCTGTGGGGGGATTGCCCGTGCAGTTGTTTTGTGCAACCAATCCTAGGCTGGTCGCTGCCAAAAGCGCGGCAATCGACAAAACAGTTCTACTCGCAGTTCGTATCTGCTGCATTACTCGACTCCCTTGCAAAGGTGGCTTGTTCCGGACGGGCGGAGCTGGGATGGATTTGGGGGGCGTACATTACGAAAGACAGCGCCGCAACGTTAGATTACTAGGAATCTGCTTTCATCGAAAAGAGGCCTTATTGCTCCATACGAAAGAACCCAGTATGAGTGGGGAAGGACATTAAGTCTATTTATTGCTATTAGTTACGTGCTGAGGCAAAGAATTTTCGCGGCAGGGCCTTTTTGGCCGAACCGCCGCAAACCCGAGCAAAAGCTGGCGCAGACCAAACTTGTGCAACAGTAGGTAACGCATGCCCCGATAAGGCTATGCTAGAATCCAGTCTCTTGAAGAGCGACACGCATGGGTGACGAAAAGACCATCCGAATGAGTGTTTCCAACGTGGAGAAGAAGCCCGCAGCTCGCGCCGCGATTCCGGTGCAATGCCTGCGATGCAAGCACGAACTCGATAGCTATGTCTTCACCAAGTTGACTTTTCTTCCTTACGGCATGCAAAGCGGCAACGTTGTCCTAGAATGCCCGAAGTGCGGCCACCTCGAATTTCTCTCGCAAAACAGTCCGCTATTGCAACGCCTGAAAGCAAATCCAGTGGCCGTTGGCGACGGTGATTGAGACTGTAAAAAAGATTTGCAAAATAATCAAGCCTTGTAGGCGAGTTCCTTGGCGCGCTGTGTCGCTTTCACTACAGCCTTGATCAGCGTCACTCGAAGCTTGCCCTCTTCCAGCTCCATAAGACCGTCGACCGTACATCCCGCTGGTGTGGTAACCGAGTCCTTCAGCAGTGCCGGATGATCTCCCGTATCGAGCACGACGCGGGCAGCGCCCAGCGTCGTTTGAGCTGCGAGTAGAGTGGCAATGTCGCGAGGCAGGCCAACTTTGACGCCCGCTTCGGCTAGCGATTCCAGAATGATATAGATGTAAGCGGGACCGCTAGCGGAAAGACCAGTCACTGCGTCCATGTGTTTCTCATCCACGACCACCGTGCGGCCGAACACGTTGAACATCGTCGTGGCGAGTTCGACGTGCCTGGACGTGGCATATGCTCCTTTGGCGATTGCGGTCATTCCACAACCGACGGAACACGGCGTATTCGGCATAGCGCGAACGACAGGGATCTCCGCGCCTAACGCTTTCTCGATCAGACTGTTCGGCACGGAAGCTGCGACGGAAATAACCAGTTGGCGTGGAGAGATACGTCCACGAAGCTGAGAAGCCACTTCCTCCACAACCTGAGGCTTCACGCCGATCAGAATAATGTCGGCGTGTTCGGCCGCCTTCACATTGTC
>JASHNX010000171.1 GCA_030041415.1 Candidatus Sulfotelmatobacter sp. | reverse complement strand
AGTTGCAGATCACCGGTGGTCGCGCCGTTCGTGAGGAACGACGCATTGGCGCCGCCGGAGACGGCCGAAGTATAAAGTGTCCCTTGCGTGGCCAGGCTATTGACACCGACCTGGTAGTTGCCAGCGGTAGGCGTGCCCGACAGGCTGGCATTCAGCACGCTCGTGTCGGATGAGGTAACGGCATTGGCGCTGAGCGCTCCCGTCGGGCTGTCGAGTGCTTGAACCGATGTCTGCAGGTTGGTGAGATCGTTTTCGATGCCTTGCAACACGCCGTTCTGGGTCGCCAGCGCGGTCGACTCGCTTTGCCATACGGTCAATTCCCCGCTTTGCGACGAAATGATCTGCTGAACCAGCGAACTAACGTCGATGCCCTGCCCTGACAGGATGGTCGAGGTATTCAAACTAATGCCCATTTCCTTCTCCTTTCTCAAGCGACGTTGCTTGCGGCGCTGATTCCTGAGCCAGCTCTTTCGAGATCTCCTGCGCGAGGTCGAGCCATTGCTGCGGCGGCACCTGCAGAACTAAGGTCCCGTCCTGATTCAGGAATTGATAAACCGCGATTGCGCCCGGAGGCTCTATCTGCACTTTGACTTCATCTTGTTGGGCGCTCAACGTTGACTGCGGAGTCCGCTGGCGATTATTTTCCCGCGGTGAATCGCTTCCTGAAACGGCTTCAGTCCCAGGCTGCCCAAGGCGCACGGCCGCCGATTCGGCATTCGACTGAGCCGAAGGCGTAATCATGACTACGGAACCCACACCCATGACGAGCCACCGAGGGGAAGCGCCAAGAAGGCACGCTCGACTGCCTTCCTGGCGTTCTGACTTGCGCTATTGCAATAGCTTCAGAACCAGTTGCTGCTGCTGGTTTGCTTGAGCCAGAGCCGAAATGCCGGTCTGCTCGAGAATGGAATACTTAGTGAGGTTTGCCACCGCGGTCGGAATGTCAGCCGCCGTGATGGTGTTCTCTGCGGAGGTGAGGTTCTGCACCTGGCTGTTGATGACGTTGCTGGCGTCAGTGAGCCGATTGACACTGGCACCCAGTACGCCGCGCGTGCTGGCCACGTTGGCAATCGCCTGGTTGATCAGAGTCAGCGCCGTTTGCGCGTCGCTTTGTGTGCTCAGGTCAGTACTCGCCAAATCAACCGCCGCGCCGCCGCTGCCGTTGGTGATGCCGGTGGTCGACAAGCTGCCAATGGTCACCGCAATCTGGCTGGAGCCGATTGCCGTCGAGTCGCTCAGGAAGATATTTTCTGAGGTCGTGGCCACAGTGGGATTCGTGAAGGTTCCAAACAACGTCTCCGTGTTCGCCGAAGTGGCGGCAAGATCGTTGTTGTTGTTGGGATCAATCACAACCAACTGGCCGGTTTCGGCTCCGCTCGTGCCGATGTAAGCCTCGAGCCCGGCCGGATCGGTCGCGGGATTGTTGATGGCACTGATGAGATCTCCTACCGTGTCGCCTGGGGCCTCGGTGTACGAGAATGTTTTTCCCCCGGCGCTGAAGCTGACGGTGTCGGTGCCCGTCAGCGCAGTGTCCGGAGTCAAGGCCACTCCGCTGTTGCTCACAATTTCGTTCGTATCCGGTGTCAGCGTTCCCGTGGTCGTGGTGTTGGTGAAGTTAGTGGGAGCGCCCGAAACCGGCGCGCCAAGCACCGGGTCGTCGGTCGTGACCGCCAAGTCAGAGCGGTTCTGCGGGTCGGTGATCTGCAACTGGCCGTTAACCAGCGCGGCGTGCGCGCCGACGGTTGTGTTGCTGTTAATCGCGTTGATCAGATCCTGCACCGTGGATGCCGTGGAATCGGCGGTTCCCGTGGCGCCTGTGATGATGCCTTCTCCAGTAGCAGCAAGGTCGTTATTGCCGCCCGTGTCCGTGATCTGCAACTGCCCGCCAACCAGCGCAGCTTGCAATCCTGTAGTTGTGCCGGTAACAGTGACAGCGCCTGCTCCGCTTCCCTGAGTCTGGCCAGTATTGATAGCGGTGATCAGTTCGCCGAGAGTGGCAGTGCTAGCAGCGGCGGTTGCGAAAGTAACTGTATTGCCGCCATAGGAGACCGAGAGCGTCTTAGAGGCAGCGAGTGTCGTCGTGAGAGTGTTCGGCCCTCCGCCGGTGGTCAAAACCACGTTCGGGTTTGCGGGGCCGGTACCGGTCGGGAAGTTGAAGGTGACGCCGCCGGCCGTGACCGAAGTCGTATCGCCCGCAGTGAGCGCATTGTCCAGGGAGAGTGGGGTGGTCGTCCCGTTATTCGTGCTGGCTACCTGGTTCAGGTTGGTCTGAGTTCCAGCTTGAAATACTTCCTGGCTGTTATATGTGGTGCTGGTTCCGATGCGGTTGATTTCGGCCAGGATCGATGCGTACTGCGCCTGGATAGCGGTGCGCTGCGTGTCGGAAACGGTTCCCGTCGCCGACTCGGTCGCCAGTGTGACAGCGGTATCGAGCAGGTTGGTGACCTGCGCGAGCGCGCCATCCGCGAGTTGCAGTTCGCCGACGCCGTCGTTGGCGTTCGAGACCGATTGGGTGAGCGCGGCGATATTGGCCTGCAAGCCATTGGCGATCGCAAGGCCCGCAGGATCGTCTGCGCCGGAGTTGATGCGCGAACCGGATGACAACTGTTCGAGTACGGTGTTCAGTGCATTGCTGGTGAGTGTCAGTTGATTTTCTGCTTCGATCGATGGGATGTTATTCAGAATACCTAGAGGCATTGCTTGCTCCTTTGCGTGAGTGGTCCCGCCATCTTCAATTCCTGGAACCGGCTCCTCAGCATTGGAGCTCTGGGGAGTTCTTGTTCCACCGCCTTCGCTACGGAACCCGAATGTCTTTGTTCCCATCGGCAGTTTGTATTTGGCCTTTAGCTGCTTTGTGGCCAGCGTCTGCTAGCGGTCGTAATTCCAAAGTAACTTTCGCTCTTAACGCTTCGCGTAAGCTTCGCTGGAGTAGCCGCCGATAGCCTCTTTTAGGGAACTCGGTGCGCAGGAAGAGTTCTGGCACGCGGGGCAGAGCGAACATGATCCGGCTTACGCGTCTCAATAATCAGGCTTTCGTTCTCAACTCCGATCTCATCAAGTTCGTTGAGCAGTCGCCCGACACTCTTCTCACTCTTATTAACGGAGAAAAAATTGTCGTCCGCGAGACGGCGGAGCAAATCCTGGAGCGCCTGATCGCTTTCCGGCGGTCTGTGTTAGAGGGGCTCTCCATGGCCTGGGATGGTTCGGCCGCGCACGATTTGTTTGCCGATCCCGACGCCGCCAAGCGGGAGCCGCAAAAGTGAGCCTCGATAAAGCCAGTTTGCTTGGGCTCGTCGTAGCTCTTGGCGGAATCATCGCCGGGTTGTTGCTGGAAGGCGGAAACTTGAGCCAGATCCTTCAGCCAACCGCCGCGATGATCGTGTTTGGGGGAACTTTGGGAGCCGTCATGGTCCAGTTCCCGCTAGCCATTATTCTTTTGGCCTTTCGCCAACTGGGATCGGTCTTCATCAATCCGCAGCGAGATCCGCAGTTGATCATCACGCAACTGGTGAAGTATGCGCAGCGGGCCCGACGAGATGGCATCGTCTCGTTGGATGACGAACTGCCCAAAATTGAAGATCCCTTTCTTAAGCGATCCCTCATGCTGGCGGTGGACGGCACCGAACCGCAGGAGTTGCGCAAAATTATGGAACTGGAACTCGACAATCAAGCCGAGTACGAGGAACAGGTGCCGCAAGTTTTCGAGTCGGCGGGCGGCTTTGCACCCACGATTGGAATCATCGGTGCGGTATTGGGTTTGATTCAGGTTATGCAGCACCTGGACAAGATCGACGAAGTAGGAAAAGGCATCGCGGTCGCGTTCGTGGCGACGATCTACGGAGTCGGATCAGCGAATCTCATGTATCTGCCCATGGCGGGAAAGATGAAGTTGCGCATCCGCGATGAACAGATCACCCGCGAACTCATGCTGGAAGGCGTGGCCTCGATTCTTGAAGGAATGAATCCGCGCATGTTGGAAACCAAGCTCCTGGGCTTCCTGGTGGAAGCGAATCAGCCCGAAGAAAAAGAAGAAGAGAGTAACGAATGAGCTCACGGCGCAAGCGTTCGCGCGGGCATAGCAACCACGAGCGCTGGCTCGTGTCTTATGCCGATTTCATCACACTCCTATTTGCCTTCTTTGTGGTCTTGTACGCTTCGTCGCAGGTCGACCAAAGGAAGGTTGGCAAGCTGGCCCTCGCCATTCAGATCGCTTTCCAGGACCTTGGAGTTTTTCCTGCATCCACCACGGAAATACCGCTCGACCCAAACGAGCCAATGCCATTCAAGACAGTGCAGGCAATCCAGAACGTAAAGCACAACGCCGAGTTGCGACGAATCGTCTCTCCGCCCGAAGGTACACTCGCCGGTGCCGACCAGGAAAACGACATTTCGACCTTGCAGAACGAGTTGCGCGACGCCCTTCGCCATGAGATCGCTCTACATGAAGTAGCCATGCACCGGGAAAGCGACGGGCTGGTAATCAGCTTGCGCGAGTTCGGCTTTTTCGACAGCGGATCGGCAATCATCAAACCGGAGTCTCTCGCCGCACTCGACCGCATCGCCTCGATTTTGGCCATTCGCACTTACCGGCTGCGCATCGAAGGCCACACGGACAACATTCCCATTCACAATGCTCTCATCGCGTCTAATTGGGAGCTCTCCACGGCCCGAGCCAGTGCGATCGTCCGAGTACTAATCCTGGATCATCATTTTCCTCCCGATCGCCTTTCGGCCGCCGGCTACGCGCAGTACCATCCCATCGCGAGCAATCTCACATCCCAGGGAAGGGCGCAAAATCGCCGGGTAGATATTGTCGTCCTAACCGAACGGGTAGATTCGCCGAACTTATCCGACACGACTGATCTCGAGAAACCGAGTCCGGCAACACCACGACAATAAGGGTTTGTAGCTCAAGCTGTTAAAGCGGGCGCACGTGCATTCAATGTTTCCGCAATTGCCTTGATCAATGTACCGATCGAAAACGGTTTGCGAAGCTGCGCGGTACGATGAAGACGCGCCCTGCAAGGCGACAACTCCTCGGTATAGCCGCTCATCAGCAGAGCCTGACTCCATGGATACATCGCTTCGAACAGCGTAGCGAGATGAGCGCCGCTCATTCCTGGCATGACCATGTCAGAAAGAAGTAAATCGGGCGGCCACGCGCACTCGCGGCAGGTCGCCAATGCCTCGCGGCCATCAACTGCAGTGAGTACCCTGTAACCTGACGAACGCAACACCGCGGCCATCGCTTCCCGCACAAAAGTTTCGTCTTCCACGACTAAGATCGTGTGTCGCGCGGCCAAGCGGACAGCCCCATAAGCCGCGTTGATTGTCTGAAAGCCGGCGGTTGAAGAGTCGATAACTGAAGAAGCAACAATAGTTTCTTTCAGGTTCCCGGTGCTGCTTGTAACTGCGGCCTGCATGCGAATCGCAGAGCAGTTTGCGTGCCGTTCATTTCAACAGATTCCACGGCGGCTAACCGAATGAAGCGCGTTGGCTTATCACAACCCGATCGTTCCGTTCCTCGCGGTTGATGGACTTCTCGGCGAGGGAGAATTCCATAGCGATACTAAGAAGTGCTCGGGCTTTCCTGATACGGGAACTGCGTCTTTTTTACTTCGAGCTAGTCAGCACAGTCATGAAGGGGTCGAGTAGAAGCCTATGCGTGCCCGGGGGAGCAGACAATCGAAACGACGTTTCCGTTCCGTCGGCAAAAACGCGCCGCAGCAGAACCGGCGGCTTTCCCGTCACTACCGCGTAGACGGGAATCGAGGTCACTAGTTCGTCCGGTACGCCCGTTTGCCGAATCATTCCGGTCACCAGGGTGTCTTTTCCCTTTCCAGAAACTTTCACTCCCTGCAGCTCCAATTTCGGCAGAGAACTCCCGTTGACCCATCCCTCCAAAAACCAATCCAGAGAAGCCCTGCCTTCATAACGCAAGCTCGGAGGCAAATCCTCCGCAAATACTTCGAGCAATTCGCGAGTGGTAATGGCCTTTCCCTGGTAGCGGTCGCGCAGTTTGCGCAGCGACCGCACGAAAGGCTCGGCGACGTTTCCGTCGGAACTGTTGTCCCCATCGGTTTCCGCGCCATCCTTGAGCATGGTCCGCAGCATGTGAAACAACCACGTTGCCCGTCCGTACGTGATCGCTTCGTAACCATTCGGGAATCGTGAAGAGAGCAATCGGCTTCCCAAGGTCACAGGCCCGGCGTCTTCATTTTTTTCGAGGAGCTCATCTCGATACTTGTCCATGACCAGCCGGAAGCCGGCAGGATTCTTCTCCTGCATCATCATCAGCGCAGAGTAATTTGCCAATCCTTCAGAAAACCATTGGTCGCGGTAGGTGCTCCAAGTGACCAGATCGCCCCACCACTGGTGCGCGGCCTCGTGAGCTGGCACCAATTGATCGATTAGAGCGGCTGCGGCGTCTCTGTGAATATCCTCCTGTTCTTCCTTATTTAGAAACGCATAAGAGGAAAGAAAAATCAGTCCGGGCCAGCCTTGGCTCTCACGGCCTGGCAATTGAGTCAGGTTCAGCTGGCCGTACGGAAACGGACCGAAGCGGTCGGCATAGTAACGAATGGCCTCTGCCGTGAATTCAGCCACGGCTCGCTCGTTACTAGCGGGAGACGGCGGTGGAGGCGGACCCGGCGGCAGCAAGATCCCGGGGCGACGGCCAAAACCATCAGTGGAAGGAGCCGGCAGCGCATGCTTGGCAGGAAAATCTCGCTCCACTCGAGCTGTGGCGTAAGCGTCTATGCTTATGTTGCCGGCCTTCGCTTCGGCCCGAACATATTTGCCTAGATTAAAACCGGCCACCGGAATAGGACGTTCTGACACCCAGCGCCCCATCTGCTCACCTTCTTCGCCTCCATTTTGCGAACTTCCAGGCTCTCGCGTCATCGCGGGAATCGCCGCCGGCTTGCCGGTTGCTACAAGAGTCCATCCGCGAGGATAGTGAAAGGTGAGATCGAAATCAGCCATCGCTAGCCCGCGGTTTGGATACCAAGTCCCGCGCTCCCCAACGTAAAGCAATCCGTTGCCGGCTTCGGCCAGAACATCTCCCGCATAAACAAAACTCAGACCGATCTGCTGCCCTTTAATCGCGGGTGTGGGCAGAATTACGGCCACCAGATCGTCACCGCTGCGCGCGAGCCGCGAACCTTCTACGGCTGGATTGTGGATAAATTCGACCGGCTGTCCGTCGGCTTCAACGCTCTCCACGTGAAGAAAACGGGACAGCTCGAAAATGAGGAACCGCGACCCTCCGTGTTCGGTGTCGAGCTGCAGTTTAACTTTTGCGTCGAGTTCCTTCGGGGGCTTTACGTATGCGTCAATGACGTAACTGTGGATGAGAATCCGGTTCTGTCGAGACTCGGATTCCTCGGGCAGCGTCTCGGGAATTTTCTTCTGCAGAACTCTTCTGGGTTCGGCGGTCTGAGTCGAAAACGAAGTCCAGACGTCGTAGTAGACCTTGCCATTTTCAGCAGTCCGCGTTTGTCCGGCTTCAATTTGCTCTTCGGCGGTTGAATCAAAAAACAGGTCGAAGATGCCGAGGCTATTCCCCTGCAATCGCGCGTGAAATAATCGATCTTCAGGATCCGTCTGCTTTTTTGGGGCATCGCCCTTTGCGGTTTCGTCGGGTAACAGTTCGCAGAAGGTCGAGAGCAGACGCATCGCGTCTTCCTGGGCCAAATTGCGCGCCGTCTCGTCCCACTGCGAGGCAAACTCCTGCGCCGCCTCAGGCGCCCGGAGGCCAGGCTGTAACTCGGCAGCAGTGTCATCGTTGAAACGAAAATATGCGCTGGAGAATGGTTCTTCCAGAATCGCCATCCCCGTAAAGCGGCTCATCGACCTTCGTTCAATTTCATTTGGGGGGCTCAGCAGAACCTCGCCATCGCCTACGAAAAATGCTCCGGTGATTTTTCCGAGCACATCCTTGGTAAAAGCAATCGTGCCATCATTTAAAGTGATGTGAATCGCTGACCGGTCAATGGAAGCCTCGCGAACACCGAACACTCGCCCCGGGTCGAGACCTACACTGCCCAGTTGCAGGTAAAGCGATTCAGCCGGTCCCGGCTGATGACTTTGCGACGCGACCGATTGCGCATGCGACGCAGTAGTGAAGCCAGGAATAGCCAGGCTCAGCACGAGCGCTGCCGCTATTCCGCGCGGTACTTTGGTCACGTGGGTGAGGACCCTCTCTGTTGCTAGAATGCGCTTCGATGCGCCTTCGTGTCACTAGCTTCGGAATATTCTGTCTGCTGCTCGCTTCACTCGCGTCGGCCGACACCATCCATTTGAAGAATGGTGGCACCATCGTAGTCGATAGCGTTCGCGAGAAGGGAAATCGTTATGTATACGATATCGGCGACGACAGTTACGCGATCCCCAAAAGCTCGGTAGACCATATTGAGGCCGGCGGCATCCCGGCATCCGCTGCCTCGAGTTCAGGCAAGAATGCGGACCTTCCAGTCTTCGTCCCGGTTGAAACCCTGGCAAACATCGGCAACCTGCCAACTGACATTATTAAAGATGGCAAGGTCGATCCTGACGCATTGTCAAAAGTCGAGGGACAGGGCAACGCCGAACTGAGCGCAACTGCGGATTTCATCGCTGGCAAGTTTGAATTCGAACATGGCAATGTCGATCAGGCACGCCGCTACTTCGACAGCGCGCTCCGCTTTCAGCCGTCAAATGCAACCATCCTCACTTACTACGCCGCGCTTCTCGTGCGTACCGGCAATGCCGCGCAGGCTCTGATCTATGCGCAGCAGGCAGTTAGCTCCGCACCGCAATCGCCTGACGCTTACACCGTATTGGGTTATTCCCAGCAGGCTTGCGATCACACGAAGGAAGCGATCGCCGCCTGGCAGCATTCGCTCGAACTGCGTCCAGACTCGAATGTACGGCAGTACCTGGCCAAAGCACAGCGGGAACAAAACGCAGAGAGCGACTTCTCCGAGCGCGAAAGCAGCCATTTTGTCTTGCGCTATGAAGGCCGACAGACCTCCGATGCATTTCGCGCCCAGATTCTGGCAGCTCTGGAGTCGGATTACGACGATCTTGCGCGGGAATTGGGCACGCCTCCCCACGACAACATTCTGGTTACGCTCTATACTGAACAGGCTTTTTTCGATGTGACGCGGGCTCCCTCGTGGTCAGGCGCGCTCAACGATGGCAAGCTTCGCATCCCGATCAACGGCCTGAGTTCAGTGACGCCGGATCTGGCACGAGTCCTCCGCCACGAACTTGCGCATTCATTCATCAATCAACTCTCCGCGGGGCGCTGCCCGATCTGGCTTCATGAGGGGATCGCGCAGCTAATGGAACCGAAATCGCTCGGCGGTGACGGCCGGCAGTTAGCCCAACTCTTTAAGACACAGCGCAACATCCCGCTCAATATGCTGGAAGGCAGCTTCATGGGCTTCTCCGGCGCGCAGGCTTACCTGGCCTATGCCGAATCTCTGGCTGCCGTCTCGTATGTCAATGATTCTTACGGCATCAGCGATATCCAGCGAATCCTGCAGCGGCTCAGCGAAGGGACCTCCACCGAGGCCGCTTTGCGGGCTACTATCCACTCCGATTACGGCCAACTCGAAGCAGAAGTTGGCAAGTACCTAAGCGATAAATACGGCGATTAGCGAGGTCAATCGGTAAATTCCTTGTTTGCCGCGCGCCACCGCTTGTGCTAGTTTCGCCTAATTGCCCGCAATGTGCGCCTTGTTCCAGCCCGGAGTCCCGCAGCCTGTTCAACCCATAGAACCTGTTCAAACGAATTTTCCCAAGATAACCGGCGCCGAGATTGCAGCAATGTTTTTCCGCAACCGTGTGGCAGGCGATTTTTACGACTGTTTTCGTGTCAGCCCGGAACGCGTTCTGTTTGGACTGCTGGATGTCGCGGGTCGACCCGATACGAACCGGCTGGTTCTGGAAGCCGCACAGACATTCTTTCGCACGCTCGGACCCGAACTCTTTGCGCCCTCTGACATCAATGAATCGGATGCCATGGTCCAGCTGTGCGTGCACCTGAATCGCGGCATCATGGAGAAGGCCGCCGGAGTTCACTCCTGCCCTGCTTTCGTCGGTTGCTATCACGAGAGATTTGGCACGCTTTGCTACACAAACGCCGGCCACACGCCGGGCTTGCTGCGGGATCGAGCCGGAATCACCGAACTTGCTTCGACTGGTTTGCCGCTCGGACTTTTCTCGCATGCCACCTGCGAAGCTCCAACCGTGGGCCTCGAAAAGGGAGCGGCGCTTCTTCTGGTCTCGCGGGGCGTAGTCGAAGGTAGCCCTAGGGAGAAAGACGGAGACGATGAATTCGGCCTGCAGCGAACCAAAGATTTTCTGCTTTCCGATCACTCACCCAGCGCCCAGGCTTTATGCGCATCGATTCTGCGCGACGCCGGCGAGTTCGTCGGTGATCCGGTGGCTTCAGAAGATATGACGGCTCTGGCCTTACTCCGTACGGCCTAGTCAACAAGCGGCGCAGGTCGGTGCCAGATTTTGAGGGTACATCAAATCCGTGGCCCGGTCTCGGGCATCTGCTGTACCCGAAGTAGTAGAATGAAGCCACGGTTTAGCCGTGCTCTGCGGCCCTGCGAAACTCTATGAAGCAATTATTCGTCATTCTCGTCGCCCTCGCTTGCCTGCCTACCCTTTGTGCGGGACAGGTAGTTGAAGAAATTATTGCGCGCGTAAATAACGAGATCATTACCCTTTCCGAATTCGAACGCAGCAAAGATCAGCTGCGCGACGACGTGAAGCAACAGGATCCCGCAAATGCTGATACGGCCTACGCCACCCGCGAGAAGGATGTTCTGCGCGACCTGATCGATCAGCAACTTCTACTCGAAAAGGGCAAAGACCTGGGCATTACTGGCGACACCGACCTCATCAAGCGACTCGATCAGATGCGCAAAGACATGAAGCTCGAGAGCATGGAGGATCTCGAGAAAGCCGCCACTGCGCAGGGAATCTCCTATGAAGACTTCAAACAAAACATGCGCAACCAGATCATCACTCAGAAGGTGATTGGAGAAGAGGTTGGTTCACACCTCAGCATCAGCAAAGAGGACGAGCAGAAGTTTTACGACGACCACAAAAGCGAATTGGAGCAACCGGAGTCCATCCGGCTCATGGAGATCCTGATCGCTCCCAAGAGCGCAGCACCGGCCACTCAGAACGCTGCAGGTTCACCGCCGCCGGATGGCGCCAAAACACCGGCCGACCCGCAACCGGATCAAGCTGCCCTCGATGCCGCCGACGCGAAGGCCAACGACCTTCTGAAACAGATTCGAGCTGGCGCGAGTTTCGAAGACGTCGCCAAGAAGTATTCGAACGGTCCCTCTGCAGCTCAGGGCGGAGATCTTGGAGTTTTCAAGCGTGGCACTTTAGCCAAGGAGCTGGAAGATAAAACCTTCGCCATGAAAGCTGGTGAGGTCACCGATGTCATTCGTACTAAGCAGGGCTATGTGATCTTAAAAGTCGCAAGCCATCAAATGGCGGGTATTCCTCAGTTGAAAGAAGTCGAGCCGAAGATTCAGGACGCGCTCTACTATCAGGAATTACAGCCCGCACTCCGCACGTATCTCACAAAACTAAGGGAAGACGCTTACATCGATATCAAAACGGGATTCATCGACTCTGGCGCGAGTCCTAATGAAACCAAGCCCGTCGATGTCGCGACCGCGAAGGCCGCCGACGCCAAGAAGCTAAAAAAGAAGAAGAAACTCGGCGTATTGTGATCGGCGTTGCTATCGGGTTGGGTTCCTCCGATTGTTCTTGCCTGAGGTTTGTTTAGGCCTCTCTGACGCTTTCGCGCCCGCTCCAGCAGCGTTCTGATTTACACTGGCGTGAAGCGTGTAGCCGGGGCGTAGCATGAAGCCGCCTTCCGAATGCATGCCCAACTCAGGCCGCATGAAAGAGTTCTACATCTGCGATTGCATTCGTCACGAAAATAAAGTCATTACCTCGACTTTTGTCGTGGTGGCGAAGCAAATCAAGCCGAAGAAGACCGGAGAGCCATATCTTGCCTTGACGCTCGGCGATCGCAGCGGACAACTTGAAGCCAAGATGTGGGACAACGTGGAGGAAGTACTCGAAGCCTTCGATCAGGATGACTTTCTAAAAGTCAAAGGCCTCATTAATCGCTACAAGAACCGCTTCCAGTTGACCATCCATAAGCTGCGCAAGCTGGGCGAAACAGAAATTGACTTCGCCGATTATCTTCCTAAGACCACCAAAAATATCGATGAACTCTGGCAGACCCTCGGCGAATTTGTGGGAACCTTACAGGACCCTAATCTCAAAGCGCTCGTGCAGTCGTTCATGTCGGATCCTGAAATTTCTGCCGCGTACCGGAATGCACCCGCCGCCAAGACGCTGCATCACGCTTACATCGGCGGCCTGCTCGACCACGTAGTTTCGCTTTTCAGATCGTGCGACCTAATTGTGAAAAATTATCCGCAGGTCAATCGCGATCTGCTGCTTACTGGCGCGTTTCTTCACGACATCGGCAAGATTTACGAGCTTACTTACAATCGCTCTTTCACCTACACCACGCGCGGGCAGTTGCTTGGCCACATGATCATCGAATTGGAAATGTTGCAGGCGAAGTTGGCGCAGTTCCCGGATTTTCCGCCCGCGCTCAAGACCCTCATCGAACACCTCATCATCAGCCACCACGGCGAGTATGAGTTCGGCTCGCCAAAGTTGCCGATGTTTCCCGAAGCGCTGATGTTGCACTATCTGGATGACCTCGACTCAAAAATGGAAGCGATGCGCGCCCAGTTCGAGCGTGAAGCCGAACTGGAGAGCCCCTGGACGAGTTACAACTCGTCCCTGGGAAGGCCACTACTCGACAGCGCAAAATTTCTCATGCCAAAAACTGACTCCAAGACGGAGCGCGTGACCGACGCGCAGACGGCTGCTGCGACTCCTATAAACGGATCGAAGGTTGAGGCTGAGAGTTGCCCATCGAATCACGATCATTTGAATGCAGATCAGACCGACGAATCCACTGTCGTGCGCTCTTCCCTCTCTGCTGACCATTCTTCATCGGCGGCCTCGGTCGAATCTGAAAGCCAGGCTGCAGCTCCCGTGCAGGTCAGGTTTCCGGATAGCTGGTTGAAGAAATAATTCGCCGATTATTCAGCCCCGCAAAGCTCCGGTGATCTTCTTCCACGTCTCGTCGAGCGTCTCGGGAAGAACCCGTGTTTCGCAAACCACCGTTGCGAAATTCGAGTCCGCAATCCATCGCGGTAGCACGTGCATGTGAATATGTCCGGCAATCCCAGCCCCGGCGGCTTTCCCGATATTCATGCCCAGATTGATTCCATCCGGATGATAGAGGTCGCGGAAGACGCCCTCCATGCCTTGCGAAAGCTCGATCATCTCGTGCGCAGCGGCAGCGGGCAACTTGCGGAGTTCGTCCAGATGAGCGTAAGGCACGATCATTACGTGTCCCGCCGTGTAAGGAAACATATTCAGAATGATGAAACACTGCCGGCCACGATACACGATGTGATTCTTCCGGTCGTCGTTTGCCGCCGCAGCTTCGCAGAAAACGCAGCCCATCGTTTTTTCGGCAGTCGAAACGTAGGCGTAACGCCATGGAGTCCAGAGATAATCCATGACCGGCAGGGTAGCAGAATAGAAAAATGTAGGGAACTGATTCCGCGAGAGTCTGCATTCACACTGGCTTTTCGCATCGCCAGCTCGATTGAAACACTCTATTCACACAGTGGAATTTGCCGTTTGACACTGTTTGCGAGCCGTTGCTATAGTCGAAGAGTTCCCTTTGGACGCGGGTTTCTGTAAATCGTCCGACAGCTGGGATTGTCCAAGCTCACTCGCCAGGGTGAGCCCACCACAACCAAACGACTCACTCCAGCAGTCCGCTCGCGCAGGCCCCGCATCCGCCGCACCCACGTGCGAGGTTCATCAGAGAGGCATGACTTTGTTCGAAGAAACCACCACCCACGACTCCCCCTCCACTTCCGCTGTCGCAACCGAAATTGAGCCTACAGCAGCCGAAATTGCTGGCTCCGATGCCACTCAGTCTTTGTCTGCAAGTGGGGCGACTGAGCAAACATTGCATTCGGCGCCGGTAGCAGACGACAAACCCGTCGAAGATTTCGCCGCGGCACTGGAAAACTTCACGACTGAAACCGAGGAATCCGTCGGCGAAGACCGCGTGATCAAGGGCACGGTGCTGAAGCTCACTCCGACGCACGTGGTGGTGGATATTGGAACGAAGTCGGAAGGATTGTTGCCACTGTCAGAGGTTCTCGATCACGCAGGCAAGGCCAAGGTAAAGCCCGGCGACGAGATCGATGTGATGCGAGAAAAAGGACAAACCGAAGAGGGGTATGTCAATCTCTCGCACCAGAAAGCGGCGCGCCTCCATGCTTGGGACGAAATCGAGAAAGCGCATCACGAAAAGCGTCCCGTGAAAGCGATTGTCGTCGAGCGCACCAAGGGCGGCTTGACGGTCGATGTCCTGGGAGCTCGCGCGTTCCTTCCGGGCTCGCAGGTGGACCTGCGTCCGGTTCGCAATCTTGATTCGATGAAAGGCCAGCCTCTTGAAGTAACCATCATCAAGGTAAATAAGAAGCGCGGGAACATCGTGGTTTCGCGCAAGGAGTTGCTGGAAGGCGAGCAGAATGAAAAGCGCGCCAAGACACTCGAGCATCTCGAGGAGGGGTCGGTTCTCACCGGAGTGGTGAAAAATCTCACCGAGTACGGCGCATTCGTCGATCTCGGGGGCCTCGACGGCCTCTTGCACATCACCGATATGTCATGGGGACGTCTGACTCACCCTCGCGACCTGGTGAACGTAGGTGATCAGATTCAGGTGAAAGTCCTCAAGTACGACAAAGAGAAGCAGCGCGTTTCTCTCGGCTTCAAGCAGCTCACGCCCGATCCCTGGCTGGATGCCGATCAGCGCTATCCCGTAGGTGCGCACGTTTCCGGACGCGTAATCAGCGTTACCGACTACGGAGCGTTCGTCGAGCTCGAGCAGGGTATCGAAGGGCTGGTCCACGTCAGCGAGATGACGTGGTCGAAGCGTATGAAGCATCCTTCAAAGCTGGTCAATGTCGGCGATCAGGTGGAGTGTGTCGTACTCAACGTGAATCCCGCCGAGCGCCGCATCTCTCTCGGCATGCGCCAGCTTGCGGAGAATCCATGGGATGCTCTGCATGACAAATATCCTGTCGGCATGACGGTCGAAGGCCGGGTGCGAAATCTCACCGATTTTGGCGCTTTCATCGAAATCGAAGATGGCATCGACGGCTTGGTCCACGTGAGCAATCTCAGTTGGACGAAGCGCGTGAAGCATCCTTCTGAAGTCTTGAAGAAAGGCGATCGCGTAAAAGCGGTTGTCCTCGCCATTGAACCAGATAAGCGTCGCTTGTCGCTCGGCGTGAAGCAGCTACAGCCCGACGTTTGGGAAAGTTTCTTCCAGACGCATCACATCGGCGATGTAGTTCACGGCAAGGTTCTGCGCGTGGCTGCGTTCGGCGCGTTCGTCGAGATCGCCGAAGGCGTCGAAGGCCTGTGCCACAAGTCGGAAGCCGTCGATGGCAACGGCCAGCCAATGCACCTCGAACCGGGCATGGAACACGATTTCAAGATCATCAAGATGAGCCCGGAAGAGAAGAAAGTCGGGCTCAGCATTCGAGCGGTCGGTGAAGAAGCCTCGCGCTCCGAGGTGGAAGCCTATAAGCAGCCGGTGTCGAGCACCAGCTCCACCATCGGTGAATTAATCAACTGGAAGCGTGCCAGCAACGAAGGTAACTAAGGGCGCGCTCCCCCTACACTGTCATGCTGAGGAGAAGAAAAGCCCCGCACGTGCGGGGCTTTTTCGCAGCCGAAGGATCCTTACTCAGACAAACGTCGACAGCTGGAAAAACCGTACCAAACACCCACAGCCGACGACACGAGAAAGCTCCAAAGTATTGGGTACGGTGAAAACGTTCCGATAGCGATCCCCCAATAACGCCATCGCAAGTACTCCCACAATGTGATTCCGAAGAAGCTACCCCAGCCCCATTCAAGTACTCCAACAATTAAAACGTAACGGGTTGGCTGAAGTCCGCGCAGGGTGGCTCGCACTTCTCCTCTCTTCCGAAACAGAAGCACCGGCAAACGCACCCACGGCCGAAGGGCTATTGCAAGCAGAGCGTGCCAGACCAGAACCACGACCAAAACGCAAGGAATTATCAGCAGCCAAGTCACGCCGCTACGATAGCCCCGGCCACTACTATTTGCAAGAAACTTAGACACGGTGGGTTTCTCGCATCCTTTGTGCCTGACCGCCGATAGCCTTTTGTTCTAGAATCATTCGTTTGCCCATCCTCATCTGTTCTTACTAGAAGGAGCATTACTTTGCCCGAAACCACTTTCGACGTCGCCATCATTGGCAGCGGCCCTGCGGGATACACCGCAGCCATCCGCGCCGGCCAATGGGGCTTAAAAACCGCTTTAATCGAAAAAGATAACGTTCTCGGCGGCACCTGTCTTCACGTCGGCTGCATCCCCACGAAAGCTTTGCTGTTCAATGCCGAGCTTTGGGATCATCTGAAAGAGGCTAAAGAGTTCGGCATCGAAGGCGTCGATGCACGCAAGCTGAATTGGGCCGCCGTTCAGGACCGCAAGCAGAAAATCGTCACCAAGCACGCCAAAGGTCTCGAATTCCTGATGAAGAAAAACAAGGTCGAGACCATCCGTGGCTTTGGCAAGCTCACCGGCGGTGCGCAGAACGGCGTCTTCACGATCGAAGTTGTCAACGACAACAAGGCCAGCCACATCAAGGCAAAGAACATCATTCTCGCGACCGGATCGGAAGCCCGCATGTTGCCCGGCCTCGAGGCCAACGACCGCGTCCTTACAAACATCGAAATTCTCAGCCTGAAAGAAATTCCAAAATCATTGGTCATCGTCGGTGCGGGAGCCGTAGGCGTCGAGTTTGCCTCCATTTATCGTTCATTCGATTGCGAAGTGACCATCATCGAAATGCTGCCCCGGCTTGTGCCGGTAGAAGATGAAGAAGTCTCCAAGGAACTGGCGCGCGTCTACCGCAAGCGCGGTATCAACTTCCACACCAGCGCAAAAGTGGACAAAATCGACAAGACCAAATCCGGAGTCGCGGTCACAATTACAGTCGAAGGCAAGCAACAGAAGATCGAGGCGGAAAAAATTCTCATCGCTGTCGGCCGCAAGCCACGCACGGCAAACATCGGCCTGGAGCGGACAAAGATCAAGCCGGAGCGCGAGTTCATCAAAACCGATTCCTGGATGCAGACCGAAGAGCCGGGCATCTACGCCGTCGGCGATATCGTGCTCGGAACGCCGCAACTGGCGCACGTCGGCGCGATGGAAGCCATCTGCGCCGTCGCGAAAATTGCAGGCAAGCCCGGCAAGCCGATTAACTCCGAGCACATTCCCGGCGCGACATATTGCCATCCCGAAATTGGCAGCGTAGGCCTTAGCGAAACTCGTGCCCGCGAAGCAGGATACAACGTGAAGATCGGCAAGTTTCCGTTCACCGCGAATTCTCGTGCGTCCATCGTCGGCCAGCACGAAGGCTTTATCAAAATCGTCAGCGACGCCGACTACGGAGAGATTCTTGGCGTGCACATCATCGGCCCGCAAGCGACCGAACTGATCGCAGAAGCGGTTGCTGCCTTGGAACTCGAAGCCACCGTCGAAGATTTAATGTGGACTATCCACGCGCATCCCACGCTGGCCGAAGCCATGCTGGATGCCTCGAACAGCGTGTATGGGATCGCGATCAATGCGTGAGAAATCGAGCGATTGGGAGATCGGTCCCTTGTGCGATTTGACGGCTTCAACTAGCGTGCTTTCGGAATCGCCCGATCATACAATCGCCCGATCGCTCAATATGAAATGATCTCCGTCGTCCAACTCGGCACCGTCGATTACGCAAGGGGCGTACGCTTGCAGCAGCAGCTCGTCGCCCTGCGCAAAGAAGAAAAAATCGGTGATGTTCTTCTCTTGCTCGAGCACAAGCCGGTCATCACGCTCGGCCGCAATGCGAAAGCTGCCAACGTGATCGCTCCGCCCGAACTGCTTGGTCAGCGCAGCGTTGAACTCTTCGAATGCAACCGCGGCGGCGATGTCACCTTCCACGGCCCCGGCCAAATCGTCGGCTACCCGATCTTCGATCTCCGCCGACACTCTAGAGTTTCCGAGAATTCACAACCATTGTCATCCCGAGCGAAAGAGAACGATCCGCTCGCGAATCGTTCTCTGAAGTCGAGGGACCTTGTGGTTGCCCGCAAGCATCTCGGTGCCGTCGATTTTGTTCGCCGCTTGGAAGAAGTCCTCATCCGTACCTGTGCCGATTTCGGCATCCCAACGAAACGCGTACCCGGCCTCACCGGCGTGTGGACAGACAACGAAGCCAAACTCGCCGCCATCGGCGTGCACATCTCGCGCTTCGTCACCTCGCACGGCTTTGCGCTCAACGTTAACACCGACCTCAGCTACTTCAATCTGATCATCCCCTGCGGCATCGCCTCAAAGCCAGTGACCTCAATGCAGCGCGAACTCGGGCGCGAACTCGACCTCGACGCCGTCGCCAAATCCATCTCGCGCAACTTCGGGATCGTCTTCCAGAGCCCAATGCTCTGGGTCGAAACGCTTGACGCGCTGGGACGGATGGTGCGGGTGCCGGTGCAGGCGCCGGAGATACTTCGCCAACCTCACGCCGACGATACCCTAGGCGAAGCTACGGAATAAACACCACTCGTCGATCCTCTTTTCGGTTCCATTCCGTTTCAACCTCGGCAAGCGGAACTTTCTTCGTCTCCAATTTCAAAGCACCTCGCGCAGCGTGCTCAAAGACCTGCGGCAACGCCTCGAATATAGCCTGCTTCGGCACGCTTCCGCCGCCGGCTCCGTAGATCTCGAGTCCCGAACTGCGCAAAGCCGCGCCGGGCAGGGAAATCGCGGGCCCGGCCATAGAACCAATTTCGATGAGCCGCGTGGTGCACGGCTCGGCCATGAGATCCTGGCCGGTCAGCGCCGCGATCAGAACCTCAGTGGGCGCGCCCCAGAGATAATCAAGAACAATATCAATTCCATCCTTCGCAACCGCGGCAAAAGCTTCGACAAGATTCTTTCCGGGTTCGGAGATTTGAATGGTGACGTCGGCGCCCAGCGATTTCGCGACTTCCAATTGCTGCGGATTCCGTCCTGCCGCAATCACCCGCCCCGCCCCGAGCAACTTGGCGATTTGTACCGCCAGTTTCCCGGCGATGCCTGTCGCGCCCAGCACCAGAACAGTTTCGCCGGGTTTCAATTGAGCCCGCCACTTCAACGGCAGCCACGACGAGAGGGCGGGATTCGGCAAAGCCGCTGCCGTCACATCATCCAGGCCATCGGGGAGCGGGAAGCAAAAAAAGCGCGGCGCAACGGTTTTTTCCGCCATGGTTCCGAAAGGATGCCGACAGCCACCGAAAAACACGCGCTCGCCAGTTTCCAGCACGCCTACGCCATCCACCCCGCAGATAACCGGAAGCTCTCGAAAGCTGGCGTAGTGCCCACCGCTGGCCATGCCTTTATCGATTTGCTTGAGCGAAGCGGAGCGAACATTCACTAGCACCTCGCCCTCCCGTGCAACTGGATCCTCGAACTTCTCAAAACGCGGGGCAGAACCTAACTCTTGTAATACGGCGGCATGCATAGCGGAAGAGTCCTTTGATTCCTGGATCGGGCGTCTGTTCAGCTTAGAGTATCAGCGAGTGAGGCGCTAGCCCTTCTCCCTGTACTCGCGATACCATCAATACATCGCTTCCGCGACGCATCCCATGGCCAACAAGAGAACGAAGTCCAAAGCAAACTCCAACGGCAACCGTCCGCGCAATGGAGTTCGTGCCATCACCGCTCATGGAGCGGCGGACGCCATCGTCCGCCGGGCCGGCTCCCCGAAAAGGACGGGCGAGGGAGTCCGTCCCTCCGCGGCCAATACAGATCTTCGCACCTACTCCATCCCAGATTACCGGCTCGAGCATCCGAACTTTACGGTTCATCAATCCGTCGAGAAAGATAAAGCCGGCGCCGAGCACGTGCACTACGAAGTCGAAGGCGATCTCGACGCGCCCGTGCCGCCGATTCGCGACTCCAAATATCTGAGCAAGCAGCAGGCAATCGAGATTTACCGCTACATGCTGCTCAATCGCAAAATGGAGACCGCGCTCGAAAATCTCTACAAGCAGGGCAAAGTGGTCGGCGGAGTTTATTTCGGCCTCGGCCAGGAGGCCTGCTCGTGCGCCTCGGCCTACGCGCTCGACAAAGACGACTGGTTCGCGCCCATGATTCGCAATCAGGGCTCGCTGCTGGTGCGCGGCTTTCGCGCGTCGGACACCATGATGCAGTACATGGCCAAGGCCGGCTCGCCCACCAAAGGCCGCGACGGCACCTCGCACTTCGGCGACATCGAAAAGCGCAACATGGTCTCGCCGATTTCGATGCTCGGCGATCTGATTCCGGTGATGAGCGGCGTGGCGCTGGGGGCACGGCTGCAAGGCAGGAACATCGCGGTGATGACCTGGATCGGCGATGGAGGCCAGTCCACCGGCGTCACCTACGAAGGCATCAACTTCGCGGCAGTGCAGAATCTAGGATTGGTGCTGGTGATCGAGAGCAATGAGTGGGCATATTCGACTCCGTCAGAAATGCAGTACCGGTGCAAAGATCTCGCTGAGCGGGCCATCGGATACGGCATCCCCGGCGTGATCATCGACGGCACAGATGCGTGCCAGGTCTACGACGCCGCGTACGAAGCCGTCGAGCGAGCCCACCGAGGTGAAGGCCCGACCATGATCGAAGCCAAAATGATGCGCATGAAAGGCCATGCAATTCACGACGCGGCCGCGTACGTGCCAAAAGCGTTGTTCGACTTTTGGAAGAAGCGCGACCCGATTGCGCGATTTGAGAATTATCTTGTGCGTGAGAAAAAATGGCTGACGGGCCAAGAGAATGGTGAACTGATCTCGGAAGTAGAGCGGGTCATAGAAGAAGAACGCGAGATCGCGGTGAACTCGCCGATGCCGACACCGGAATCAGCCGAAGGCGGCGTCTCCTGTGAAGACGGCTGCCACGTGATCAAGCCGAAGTATGGAATGCCAAAAGTGAAGAAGGGGACGAGCAGATATAAAGAAACAGAAGCGGCAGTGCACCTGAAATAAATCCGTGTTTATCCCCGTGAATCCGTAACAAGAAGTCTTAGAAAGCAACTTATGCAACTTACCTACCTCGAAGCCATCCGGCAGGGAATCTGGGAAGAAATGGAGCACGACCCGACCGTCTTCTGCCTCGGCGAAGACATCGGCATTTACGGCGGGGCGTTCAAAGTCACCGACGGTTTTATCGACCGCTTTGGCCCCGAGCGCGTCATCGACACGCCCATCGCCGAATCGGCCATTGTGGGCGCAGCCTTCGGAGCGTCGCTCACCGGGATGCGCCCGGTCGCCGAATTTCAGTTCATGGATTTCATTCCCTGCGCCATGAACCAGATTTCCAACATGGTCGCTAAAACACATTATCTTTGGGGCGCGCCCGCACCTCTCGTTCTGCGCGGCCCCAGCGGCGGATACGTTCACGGCGGCCCGTTCCATTCTCAGAATCCGGAAATGTGGTTCGTCCACAATCCCGGCCTCAAAGTCATTTGTCCGGCCACGCCCTACGACGCAAAAGGGCTCATCAAAGCCGCCATCCGCGACAACAATCCCTGCCTGTTTTTTGAGCACAAGTATCTCTATCGCCGGATCAAGGGCGAGGTTCCTGCCGAGGATTACGTCGTCCCCATCGGGAAGGCGCGCATCGCGCGGGAAGGCCGTGATCTCAGCGTGATCACCTACGCTGCGATGGTCCACTCTGCACTCGAAGCCGCCGACATGCTTGCGAAAGAAAGTATCGACGTGGAAGTCCTCGACCTTCGCACAGTTTCTCCGCTCGACCGCGAAGCCATCGCGCAAACGGTGAAGAAGACAAACAGAGTCATTATTTTGCACGAGCACTCGCGCACCGGAGGCCTCGCCGGCGAAATCGCAGCCATCATCAACGAGGAAGTTTTCGATGATCTCGATGGGCCGATCGTGCGAATCACGGGATTAGACTCAGCGATCCCGTTTTCCCCGCCACAGGAAGAGCATTATTTGCCCAAGGTGAGTGACATCGTGCGCGAAGCCCGCCGACTGAAGGCATATTGAAGCGTCGTTTTTGAGTGTCATCCCGACCGAAACAGAACGATTCGAAAATCCAATCGTTTTGCGTAGTCGAGGGACCTTGTGCTTTCACTTCGGGAAGTTTCCACGCTAACTAGCGCCCCACCCTCTTCATCTGCCACAATATCTCCTCTAATCTTTGAGGCAGCACTTATCGCTTCAATGGAGGACTCATGGGCAAGTTTTTCACCGGAGTAATCATCACCCTCATCATCTTGATTCTCGGCTTCCTGGGCGCTGCCATGCTCGGCTTCATTCCCACCTACGCCAATGTCGCTCCGCCGCGATGGGAGCATCATCTCGCCAACACCGCGGTCGACGCATCCATGGAGCGCCACGCCCCTCATGTAGCCAACCCGCTACCACCCAGCGATCAGAACTACGAAGACGCCATGAAGCTCTACACCATGAATTGCGCGCTCTGCCATGGCACGCTCGATCGCAAGCCCGCGCAAATCGGCAAGGGCTTTTACCCGCCCGCTCCGGACCTGGTCGCGCATCCGCCCGACGATCCAGAGTGGCACACCTTCTACACGATTCGCACTGGCGTTCGCTATACCGGGATGCCCGCCTGGGAGAAGGTTTTGAGCGAACAGGATATGTGGAAGCTCACCAGCTTCCTCGCGCACATGGATAAGTTGCCGCCCGCTGTGCAGGATTATTGGAAGACAAACTTTGGCGTTCCTCCGCCTGCCGGCGAAGACGACAGAAACTAAAGAAGGACGTTCGCCCCAGCCCGGTGCGGGAACAGCTTTCCTTGCCGCAGGCGACCCTCGTCCCTCGCTATAATATTTGTTTGCGTACGTCTCGGCGATAACGCCGCGACGCGTGGAAGGAAATCAATGCCAACTGACATCATCATGCCGCAGATGGGCGAATCCATTGTCGAGGGCACAATCACGAAATGGCTGAAGAAGCCTGGGGATAAAGTTCAGCGCGATGAGCCGTTATTCGAAATTTCTACTGATAAGGTCGACGCCGAAATCCCAGCGCCAGCCTCTGGAGTTCTTCAGGAAATCAAAATCGCCGAAGGAACCACCGTCGGCGTGAACACCGTCGTCGGCACGATCGCCGTCGATGGCGAATCCGCCGCCGCGCCGGTAAAGACACCTGCCCCACCGCCAGCCAAGTCAGCTTCCACAAAACCATCTGCAGAGCCCGCGGAGCCAAGACCGCCTGCGGCAACTGTCACGCCAATCTCTACGCCTCAGGCACACGCCACTGAAGCCGACGAAGAAACTCGCTCCTCCCCTCTCGTACGCAAAATTGCGCGCGAGCATGGCGTCAGCCTCTCGCAGGTTTCCGGGACCGGGCTCGGCGGGCGCATCACTAAGCAAGACATTCTTTCTTTCATCGGGAATCAGGGCTCCGCCGGTTCAGTTTCACCGGCGACGGCAGCGCCCGTCTCCTCATCGGTTCTTGCTCCTACACGTCCTGGGCCGGCTCCCTACCCCGGCGACCTCGTTCCCATGACCAACATGCGAAAGCTGATCGCCAAGCACATGATCGAGTCGCGCCGCACCAGCGCGCACGTGCACTGCATGTACGAAGTCGATTTCACGCGCATCGTCAACCTGCGCAACAAGCAGAAAACTGGATTCGAGCAGCGCCACGGCGTCCGTCTCACCTTCATGCCGTTCTTCGTTCGCGCTGCCATCATCGCCCTCCAGCAGTGGCCCATCATCAACGCAGCCATTGAAGGCGAGAATATCCGCTATCACCGCAACATCAACGTCGGCATCGCCGTAGCGCTCGACTGGGGCCTCATCGTCCCTGTTCTGAAAAACGCAGGTGATCTTAACTTCCTCGGCCTGCAGCGCGGCATCACCGATCTCGGCGAGCGCGCTCGTACGAAAAAGCTCAAGCCTGAAGACGTCGAGGGTTCCACCTTCACCGTCACCAACCCCGGCCAATTCGGCGCGGTCTTCGGCCTTCCCATCATCAATCAGCCGAACTCCGCCATCATGGGTGTTGGCGGCATCACCAAGATGCCCCTTGTCGTCACCGATAAAGACGGCAATGACTCAATCGCAATCCGCTCTGTGGTTCATCTCACGCTGGGCTATGATCACCGCCTCATCGACGGTGCTGTCGCCGATCAATTCATGGCTTTGGTAAAGAAGAATCTGGAGAATTGGAACGAGGACGTCGGCTAGGCGGGTTGGGAAGAAGCTTGCGGGCTTTGAGCAGGCGCTTGTTTGTTCCACGTGACGCATTGAGACACAGTACGGTGCCGTCGATTATTTCAGAGATCCCCGCACGGAACTTGATAGGGTCCACAATCTCTCGCGCCGCGATGGCATCCGCCATGCTGAGTGCATTCTGTAGAAAAGACATCGCCGCATCTTTCTTCTCGGCTCCCGTCTTGCTTCCGAATAAACTTTCGATTCCGTTGACCAGAGCGGGCACAAACGCGATCCCGCGCAATAATTGCGACAAGAAATCCATGGCAATCTCCTATATGCCAAACAGGTGATGCAAAATAGCAGGCAGCCGTAACCTTTCAAGCGGCTGCCCGTTTCCTAAGTCAAGCTCGCCAGTACATCGTTCAACGCAGTCAAGTTGGGATCGGCACTGTCCGTCTTCGAGACCACCACCGTCAGGCATACCTTCAGTTCGTACGCCTTCGTCAATGCCAGCGCCAGCATCCCTGGCATATCCAGGCCGTAGCCAGTAGCGTCCGAAATTGTGTTTGCTGTCGGCGGTGTTAAATTCTTCAAATTTGTAATGATCGTTGTGCTTGGTACCGTACTCATATTTTTCTCCTGTTTTTTCGAAATAATTATTTCATCCAATATTTGTGCAGGGCGATGGCCAGGCTGATCGCAGCGCTGATGGCCCCGTTTACCAGGCGATTGTGGAAGCTGTTGCGCAAATCATTCTTCTCAAGAACTGAAACTTTATCCTCCATCAATTTCATCCTGCCTGGCTGGCCATTTCCCACCAGGCTGTCCATCTTTGTTTCAAGTCGAATCAGTTTGTCCAACACTTCCCGCTGAAACTCGATGTCGATTGCCCGCAGCGCCAACTCCCTGTCGCTCGCTCCCATTTTTTGTCCTTTGTTTCAATCGCTCTAGAGCGGATAGTCAACGTGCAGCGCCGCCGAATAGCGTGAATAACGAGGTGGGGATGAACTGTCGTACAGCCTCAAGAAATAATCCTGCACTTCAGCCAATCGATTTAACGTGAACGTCTCTGTACTGAACCTGCCGAGCAGATTGCGATCATTCGCCTGCCCCCAGCCGTAGTCATTCTCGCGGACCTCGATCCCGCCACCGCTGGGAGGCGCCATCCCTGCGCCTACCGTCACCGTGGTCGAAGTCACAGAGGTGATCTGCGCCTCTGTCAGGTTCGTTTCGTAATACGAACCCACCTGAGTCGTCTCCTGTAGTGTCGGCATATCTTGCAGCTCGATCGTGACCGCGTTGCCTCCAACTTCCATTCCGAGAGGCATCGCCAGATCGTTCCCAAACACTATCGTGTAGAAGCCCCGGTCATCTGCAGGATCCGCAACATGAATTTCCACTTCCCGCACGACTGCCGTGAACGCCGCTCCGCGCGTTGGAACATTCACGGCGAGCGCGTCGCCTGGGAAAATGTCCCCAGCGCCACCAGGCAAAAAATCGCTCCACGTCTCATAAGTTCCCGACCACGCCGTTCCTGTGGAATCATCCAGGATTGCCAAAGCCGCGTTCTCACAATCAACATCTGTGCGCGCTCCCGGAGTCTTGACCACCCGCACGCTCCCTCTGGTTCCGTCATCTGCGCCGTTCTGCAGCGATGCCACACTCGCCGCATTCTGTACCAGCGCTACCGCGCGCGCGCTCCCTCTGTAACTCGCCACTATGAGCTCGTTCAGCGCCGGAACATATTCCGGATAAAAATCCAGCGACGGATCGCTCGTAATCTCGCACTCTGCTCCATCCGAAAGTGCGCCGACAAGCTGCGTCACGTAGCTCGCGCTCGGCAGCGCTGTCCTCACTTCGGCCAGCGAGATATGTGCGACGTACGTGTACGCAACACTACATCGCATGTTTGTCGAGTTGATTAACGCATACGTACAGAAACCCGGTGCATTGCTGATCACGTCGTCATACAGCACAGTCGCAGGCGCGACCATAGTCTCCGGATTGCTCGGATCGATGTCTTGCACTTCCAGAATCACGCGTACGTCGGCTGCAACCCCCGCTCCGCCCCACCCGTTGCCCGCTGGGTGCAAAGAAGAGTGGTAAGTTTCCCCGCTCCGGAAAACCTCCATGGAATACAAATACGTCGTAAAGAAGTATTGGTGCCCTGCGGTCGTGCTTATCGGGGTTCCCGCAGGCGATCCACTGATCAGAGCCTGAATCGTTGAGTTCGCGCCCGAAGGTGCGATTTGAAATCCTGCTAGGCATCCTGCTTCTGAGATCGCTCCAGCATATAACCCGCCAATAACCCCTTGTGACGCGGCCGTGAAGCTCACATCTCCATGTTGCAATTCCAACCCGCCGCCCAACTCGATCTGCTCGATAAAACTCACCGTAGTCTGCCCATCCACTCCCGTGCCCCCGGCAATTTGCAGAGTCTGCGCAACCACCGAAACCGCCGACGATGGATCGTTCACCACCCACGTCGTCGGATCGAGCCCCGGCCCCAGATACTCTTCATCTATCAGCGCCGGTTTGGCCTGGGCAAACGGCGTTTGCGAGAGATAGAACTTCAAACTTTCGCCGTCGCCCACAAAGTAGTCTCGGACATATGCCTGTGGCTCATCTAGTCCGATCACCGTCACTTCGTTCACTAGCATGTTCGGGCTACTCAGCCACAGCCCCTCCGGCGAAAAATTCTCATCACTCTCGTTCAGCGCATACGTCGCCTCTCCTACCGGCGCGAAAATGAGCGCTCCATTCATTGCTCGAAAACTTGCTCGTGCGCACACCGCGATTTCTGCCGCGTGAAAAGAAAAGCTTTTCTGCGGATTGACCCCATATTCGGCTATGACATCGAGATCCTGCACCGCGTTTGTTTCAAACCAACCCGGCAGCAAGTCTTGCGCAAGCTGACAAATTGCGTTCCCCGCGCTTCGGTTCACAAATGGCGCGCGATTCGGTAATGCTTTCTGATCGAGCAGGATCTCATCGCTCTGCGCAACCAGGTTGTACCGGTAGACGGGCCCCTGCTCGCCCCAGCCCAGGTATTCATACTGCGCAGCAGCCGTCACATACCCGGTAAACACAAAGGTCCCATTTGCTTTAACTAGAATCAATCGCGCACCTGTCGCCGGAACCACAAATCCCGGCGAATT
>JASHNX010000170.1 GCA_030041415.1 Candidatus Sulfotelmatobacter sp. | reverse complement strand
GGATGCCTGGTAGCCGGGCGGAGTGTAGACGTAATAATCACGTTCATCAGCGGCAACGGTTGACTTATAGAAATGATGGTGAATTTCGCCGCGCGGAACATCGTTGATCTCCCAGGGAAGAGACCCAGAGCCGGGCACGTGGACGAAACTATCTGGCGTAAGCAGGTTGGGAACCAGCAAATGGTTGGACGCGTCGAGCGTACGCACGCCATCAACGGTGAATGAATATCCGTAGTAATCGGGCGGAAGCGGGGCCGTCGTCACGCTCCATGTATCCTGCTCGCCCTTTTGCATTTCGATTGGGTCTGCGCCTTCACGCTCGAGTTTGACGTCCTTCGCATTAGGTGCGCGCACGCGAAAGGTCACGCTGCCATCGGTATGAACTTCCGGCGAATTGGGCGGGGCAAGCGGAGGACTTGAGGGCTGTATAGATTTCTCCTGAGCAGTCAAGAGAAAGACACCAGAAAAAAATACCGAATAGAGAAGAACTAGAGATCGTTGCATGGCTTCCTCGGGAGAGCGGACGAAGAGAACCTAGCGGCGACTAAGATTTCTTCTCAGCCACGTCCAGCCTCGTCTCAGCCTTGTGGATTGCGTTGAGAGCGCGCTCGACGTCCACATTCGTGTCGCCGCTCGTGAGACGTTGCTCCGCGCGTTGCTTAGCTTTGCGCGCGCGCTCGACATCGATCTCGTCGGGGGACTCGGCGCTTTCCGCAAGGACGGTTACTTTATCGGGCAACACTTCCGCGAATCCCCAAGCCACGGCGAGCAGGTGTTGTTCACCCCCCGCATGAAACCTGACTTCTCCCACCGCAAGTTCAGTAATAAGAGGAGCGTGGCCGGGAAGAATGCCGAGATACCCGTTCTTGCCGGGGATCTGCACGTCTTCCGCCGCCGTATCGACAACTTTTTTCTCCGGCGTGACGATCTCGAGTTGGAAAGTATCAGGCATTGTCTTCGGTCGTCGTCCCGGTTATCGAATCGTCTTACTACGACTGACAACCGTCCCCGACGACGGTGCTTTACGCGGCCGCCTTCATCTTTTCGGCGGCTTGCAGCACTTCTTCAATCGGACCTTTCATGTAAAACGCTTGCTCTGGGATGTCGTCGTATTTCCCTTCGACGATTGCCTTGAAGCCCTTCACCGTGTCGGCAATCTTCACGTAGCGCCCCTGCGCGCCGGTGAACTGTTCGGCCACGTGGAAGGGTTGCGAAAGGAATCGCTGAATCTTCCGCGCCCGTGTCACAGTTAGTTTTTGATCTTCGCTCAATTCGTCGATGCCGAGAATGGCAATGATGTCCTGCAGGTCTTTATATGTTTGCAGAGTCTTCTTCACGGCTTGCGCGACGTCATAATGCTCCTGGCCCACAATGCGCGGATCGAGAATGCGTGAGGTGGAAGCCAGCGGATCGACGGCGGGATAAATTCCAATCTCGGTGAGCGCGCGAGAGAGCACTGTGGTCGCGTCGAGGTGAGCAAAAGTTGTTGCCGGAGCGGGATCGGTCAAGTCATCGGCGGGAACATAAATCGCCTGCACGGACGTGACCGAACCTTTCTTGGTGGAAGTAATCCGCTCCTGCAATTCGCCCATCTCGGTTGCCAGATTCGGCTGATAACCGACTGCGCTGGGCATCCGGCCGAGAAGCGCAGAAACCTCTGAGCCCGCTTGAGTGAACCGGAAAATGTTGTCGATGAAGAGCAGCGTGTCTGCGCCTTCGGCGTCTCGGAAGTATTCTGCGACCGTAAGGCCAGTGAGTGCCACGCGAAGGCGAGCCCCTGGCGGCTCTGTCATTTGACCGTAAATCAGCGCGGCCTTTGAGTGCGCGGGGTCGCCCGGCTTGATCACGCCGGACTCCGTCATTTCCAGCCAAAGGTCGTTGCCTTCGCGAGTGCGCTCACCAACTCCCGCAAAGACTGAATATCCGCCATGCTGCTTGGCGACGTTGTTGATGAGCTCCATGATGACGACGGTCTTGCCCACTCCCGCACCGCCGAACAATCCGATCTTGCCGCCCTTGAGGAATGGCTGGATCAGATCGATGACCTTTACTCCGGTCTCGAACATTTCGGCGGTCGTAGCCTGCTCGTCAAAGGCGGGAGCCTCCCGATGAATTGGCCGCCGCTCTTTGTATTCGATAGGGCCGAGTTGATCCACGGGCTCGCCGATTACATTCATGACGCGTCCTAGCGTTCCTCGTCCTACCGGGACGGAAATTGGGCCGCCCTGATCGATCGCCTTCATGCCGCGCACCATGCCTTCTGTCGCTTCCATGGCGATGCAGCGTACGCGGCCTTCGCCAAGGTGCTGCTGCACCTCGAGAATCACATTGATCGGATTAGGCACGGTAAAGCCGTCGCTGACCACGCGCAGCGCTTCATAGATTGGGGGCAGATGGCCTTCTTCAAATTGAACATCCACTGCCGGTCCCGCGATTTGAATGACATGTCCAATATTTTCCATATCAGCTATGAGCTGCGAGCAATGAGCAGTGTGCAACATCCAACACTCTCAACTCAGTGCTCAGCATTCCTTTGTCCTTCCATTGAATTTCTGTCCGCTGCGCTGTTTGCTCATAGCTCATCACTCAAAGCTCACAGCGCGCTCACATTGCGGCTGCGCCGCTGACAATCTCGATAATCTCTTTTGTGATCTTCGCCTGCCGCGCCCGGTTCATGGCCAACGTCAGCGAATCGATCATGTCAGTGGCGTTGTTAGTCGCCGAATCCATGGCGGTCATGCGAGCCGCATGTTCTGCCGCAATCGACTCCAGCAGCGCCCGGAAAATCTGAATCGCAACGTACTTCGGCAGCAGCGCGCGAAACAACTCAGCGGGCGGCTGCTCATAAATGTAATCCACTTGGGCCGTACCGAATGCTTCGGCAGCGTCGCCGCGGGGTTCACGCAGGCCCACTCCCGCGCTGATGGCCGCCTCTTTTGCCCTCTTTCGTTCTTCCTCTGGCAGTTCTTCTACTAGGCGCAACGTTTGCTCGCCAATTTCTGCGATCGGAAGAATCTGCTCAACCACCAACCGCTGAGCGATTACCGATTTGAATTCGTTGAAGACCACATAGACGGAATCGATCTCTTCTCGCTCGTAACGCTTAATGACGCTATCGGCTAAAGCACGCGCCTGCGAAAACTCCAGCTTGCCTAAAATCCCGATATGCTCACCGGTAATTTGTATTGTTCCCGCTCGTTCCTTGCGCTCCGGTTCGCCTTCGCCGGATTCCTCGGCTTCCCCAAGACTGCGGGTCTGCACCGGAGCGGCCGGATAGCGGCGGCGCAGAAAATCGCGGCCTTTACGGCCAATGGCCTCGATGTCGATATTCTTGCCGGCCTTCAATTCAAGAAACCTGGCTGCAGCCTTGGTGATGTTGGCGCTAAATGCGCCAGCCAGTCCTTTGTCACCGGTAACCACGATCAGCAGGACAGTTTTCTCCGGCCGCTGGGCCAGCAGAGGATGTTTAGGCTCTCCAGTTTCGGGATCGTAAATCTCGGTTCTCGCGACCAGAGACTTCAGAACACTCGTCAGCATCTGCGCGTAGGGACGCGCCGCCAGTGTGCGTTCCTGCGCGCGGCGCAACTTGGCCGCCGAGACCACTTTCATCGCCTTAGTGATCTGCCGCGTGTTGATCACGCTGCGGATGCGGCGACGGATGTCGAGAATATTCGCCATTCAAAACCAGTGACCGATTTACCAATTCTCCATCGCTGCCCGGATCACAAATAAGCTCAGTACCGAGAATCGACAGTTTCTACTTCGCTGCTGCTTGCCTCGACTCCACAAACTGCTGCTTTGCCTGCTTGACGACTTCGCTCATCTGCGCCTTCAGTCCATCATCGAGAACCTTCTTTCCATGATGGTGCGCAGCAGTTGAGGATTAGTCATATCGACGTACTCGTAGAGCACTTTCTCAAACTCTCGCACTTCGCTCACAGGCATATCGTCCAGAAACCCGCCAGTTCCCGCAAAGATGATCAAGATTTGCTTGGAAAACGGCAGCGGCGAGAATTGCCCTTGCTTAAGAAGCTCAACGAGGCGCTGACCGCGATTCAACTGCGCCTGCGTCGCTTTGTCGAGATCGCTGCCGAACTGCGCAAAAGCGGCTAATTCACGGTATTGAGCGAGCTCCAGTTTGAGCGAACCGGCGACCTGCCGCATGGCCTTGATCTGCGCGCTGCCGCCGACACGGCTAACGGACAAGCCTACGTTCACCGCAGGCCGGACGCCCTGATTGAACAAATCGGTTTCCAAATAGATCTGACCGTCGGTGATCGAAATTACATTCGTGGGAATGTAGGCAGAAACATCACCAGCTTGCGTTTCGATAATGGGCAGAGCGGTCAGCGACCCTCCGCCGTTCTTGTCACTCAGTTTCGCTGATCGCTCCAGCAAGCGCGAGTGAAGATAAAAAACGTCTCCGGGATAAGCCTCGCGACCCGGCGGGCGCCGCAGCAGCAGCGAAATTTCGCGGTAGGACGCGGCGTGCTTCGAGAGATCGTCGTAGATCACCAGCGCGTGCCGCTTGTTGTCACGAAAATACTCGCCGATGGCGCAGGCCGCATAGGGCGAGATGTACTGCATGGGCGCTGGTTCTGAAGCGGATGCTGCAACTACGATGGTATATTCCATCGCACCGTAGTCTTCCAGAATCTTCACCACCTGAGCGATAGACGAGCGCTTCTGCCCGATAGCGTTGTAGATACAAATCAGGTCGTTGCCCTTGCTGTTGATGATGGTATCGAGCGCCACCGCAGTCTTTCCGGTTTGGCGGTCGCCGATGATCAGTTCGCGCTGACCCCGACCGATCGGGATCATGCTGTCGATCGCTTTCAGTCCGGTAGCCATCGGTTCGCGCACTGGCTGGCGATCGATGACTCCTGGAGCCAATCGTTCAAGAGCAATGTACTTGTCGGTAGAAATCGGGCCTTTATCGTCGATCGGGCGACCAAGCGAGTCGACGACGCGGCCGATCATGGCGTTGCCCACCGGCACGCTCATGATGCGGCCCGTGCGTTTCACCTCGTCTCCTTCTTTGATTTCGGTGTATTCGCCGAGCAAAACCACGCCCACCTGATCTTCTTCGAGGTTCATGGCAATCCCCGCGACGCCGTGCGGGAAGGAAAGAAGCTCGCCGGCCATCACCTTGTCCAGACCGTAGACGCGGGCGATACCATCGCCGAGCGTGATCACCGTGCCGGTTTCATCCACGGAAATTTTCGATTCGTAATTCTCGATCTGCTCGCGAATCAGTTTGGTAATTTCGTCTGCTTTGATTTGGGCCATATCAGCTCTCAGCTTTCAGCCATAGGCTGTCAGCTATGTGTTTTTCGCACTTCCTCAGAAAGCGGAGGACTATCAAGCGCCGACCGCTAATTGCTAATCGCTTCCTTAATTTTCTCCAACTGACCTTTCACCGAACCGTCGTAAATCGTGCTGCCGATCCGCACCACGGCGCCACCGAGCAGAGACGTATCTTGTCCGTAGCTGGCGCGAATCTTCTTTCCGGTGAGTTTTCCTACTTGAGCCTCGAGTTGTCGTTTCTCCGTGTCGTTCAGCGTGCGCGCGCTGGTAATCTGCGCCTCTGCAAATCCGCGCCGAGCATCGAGTTCCTTTTCCAATTGCTCGATGACGCGATCCAGGAAATGCAGACGGCGGTGATCGATCAGAACGGCAATCAAATTTCTGACTGTCTTTGATATGCCATCCCTTTTCGCGATCGCATCCAGGAGATTACGCTTCTGCTCTTCGGGAACCGCAGGATTCTCCCAGACCCGGCTCAGTTCAATGCTTTCATCAGTCAAGACAGCGACCGCACGCAATTCCGCGACACACTTGTCGGCATCAAGACGATCATCCATCACGATGTCGGCAAATGCCCGTGCATAGCTGCCCGCTACGGATGCCATTGCCTAATGCCCATCCTTTCCAGGCGTCTGAGGCGAATCGGGCGAACTGCCCAACTCACCCGCGAAGTTCCGCAGCAGTATCTGATCGGTTGCAGCGTCGATGCGAATTTGTTTCTGCGCGAGCCCGACCGCAAGATCGGCAGCATAAGCGGTAAGTTGCCGCCGCGCCGCTTTCGCTGCAGCTGCGATTTCCTGCTGCGCCCCTTCTACGATCTTTCGCGCATCCTCTTGCGCGCCGGCCTGAACGCGCGCTTCTTCGGCAGCAGCTTCTTTTTCTGCCGTGTCGCGCATCATGCCAATTTCCCCGTCCAACTTCATCAATCTATTTTCGATTTCTGCCAGTCTGCGGCGCGCCTCCTCACCTGCCCTTTGGGCCTCATGCATAGCTTTCTGAATCCCTGCCGTTCGAGCACTGAATATCCCCGGAAGAAATTTACGCGCTGCCCAGGCGATCAGGAGAGCGACTACAACAAAATTGAGCATTACGCTGAAAAAATAGGCATTGCCTAAACTGAGTCCTGTCACCTTCGAAATCCAGGCAACTGAGGCCGATTGCTTGAATTGCGCAGTTTCGTCGGCCTCCTCGCCTGCCGCTTCGCGCGTTTCGTGCGCCAACTCCTGCCCTGGACCTCGGGGCCTTTCCATGGTCGGGTTCGCCGGCTCCGCCTGTTTCTGTGCATACGCGGGCAAGCGGCTGAAGCAGGGAATCAGCAGCAACATCAAGCCAACGCTTAGAACTATTCGTCGCAAGCTCATTTCATTTTCTTCGCAGGCACCGCCGTCTTCAGCGATCGTGCGATCGAATCACATTTTCGTAATGCAGCAATCTTGAAGATTATTTTGCCGCGCTTACCGGCTCAAGAACGCGGCGCACGATTTCGTTTGCCAAGGCTTGCGCCTCACTGTGCAGCGCGCTCTGCGCTGCATCCCGATCCTTTTCCATGCTTGCTTTGGCGGACTGAATCTCCGCCTGCGCCTTTTCACGGACCTGATTCAAGGCAGCCTGACGCGCGTCAAGCGACGCTTTGCGGCGAGCTTCCTGTGCTCGAAAAACCGTAGCGCGGGCCTCGCGTAGCCGGTCTTCATATTCGGCGGTGCGCACCTCGGCAGCCGCGATATCCACTCTGGACTTCTCAATGGCTCCTTCTGTTTTTCTGCGCCGCTCGGCGAGCACGCGGGCGAGAGGCTTGTGGACGATGCCCGAATAAAGGGCGTAGAGCAACGCTAGCAGAACTACCGTGGGCACTGATCCGAGCAGTAGTTCCCCTAATTGTCGTAATGTTTGATCCATCGATCGCGGCTACAGGGCAAATGAGGGCTTATAAAGGACTGTAAAGTCTAACGTGGGAAGCCAGTTATGTCAACGCAAACGGTTGATTTTTCAAGCGTTGGCGCGCGCCGGATGGGAATCGGATCCCGGCAACAAGGCCCGCAATTTCCCCCTCTGCAAAAAACTGCAACTAGTGCTTGACTTCCACGCTGGCGGGTTTACCATGTAAGTATCACCTCCGATCCAATTCAGGATCGAATGGGCCGATAGCCAAGGAATGTCACCGCTTCTTGGTTGCCGGCCCATTTAAATTGCGCAATAAGTGATTTCGATCCTAGACAACGAACTCTGCAACTCTTCGCACAACGGATTCCGGCGCTTCAGCTTCAAGCTCTACAATTCCGTCCTTGTACGCTCGTGAGTGAATCCGCGCCTTCGCTTCGAGCAGGGACAGCGCCTTCCCTTCTTTCTGGGGCACACGCAAGCGTATGCGGCTGATAGGGTCTTCGCCGATGATGCCATCGATACGATCCAGTAAGTGATCCAGGCCCGTGCCTTCAACCGCCGAAACGTAAACCGCATTCGATCCATAGTGATCGGCATCGTCACGCCGACTGTGGTTGATTAATTTTTCGGTCACGTCGTCATCGAGTAGATCAATTTTGTTCATCACGCGGAGGCGCGGTTTCTTCTCTGCCTCCAGCTCCTTAAGAACGATTTCGACTTGCGCATCCTGCTCGGCCGAGAGTCGGCTGCTGGCATCGGAAACTTGAAGAATGAGCGATGCACGCTGTACCTCTTCGAGCGTGGCGCGGAACGCAGAGACTAGAGTGTGCGGCAGGTTGCGAATAAATCCCACAGTATCGGATAGCAAGACTTTTCGTTTCGAGGGCAATGTTACTGCCCGAATCGTGGGATCCAGAGTCGCAAACATCTTCGGCGAAGATAAGACTCCGGCGCGGGTAAGCGCGTTAAATAAGGTAGATTTTCCGGCGTTCGTATACCCCACAAGCGCTACCGTAGCAACCGGGGCCGACTCGCGCCGTTGGCGCTGCTGGGCGCGAATCCGCCGCACATTTTCCAGTTGCTGCTCGACGTGCCGGATGCGACGGTAAATTTTTCGACGATCGGTTTCCAGCTGAGTTTCGCCCGGGCCGCGTGTGCCGATGCCGCCGCCGAGCTGTGACATCTCGATGCCGCGTCCGGCAAGTCGTGGCAGCATGTATTGCAACTGAGCCAACTCCACCTGCAGCTGGCCTTCGCGCGTTCGCGCATGACGCGCAAAAATGTCGAGGATCAGCTGGGTGCGGTCGATCACCCGCCGTCTGACGATTTTTTCCACGTTGCGCTGTTGCGACGGGCTGAGGTCGTGATCGAAAAGAAGAAGGTCCGCATTTACCGAGGCCGCTGCACCCGCAACCTCTTCCAGTTTTCCAGCCCCGATTAGCGTGGCGGGATCGAAGCGCTCGCGGCGCTGCAGAATCTCGCCAACAACCTCCGCACCCGCACTCCCGGCGAGCGTCCGCAGCTCAGCCAGCGACTCGTGGGCGTCGAACTCGGGAATGACCGGTTTAGCAGAGGCCGTTTTACTAAGAGCTTGGGATGGCACATCAGACGGGCTTTCCGCAGGCGCAGTAGCCGAAGCCGCATGCCGGGCTGCTTGCGCTTGCGCCGTGACTCTTCCGGCCCCCACGCGCGAGCGGCTTCGCACGTCAATTCCAACGAGAAATGCGCGTTCCAGCGCGCTTTCGGATAGGCGATCGCCGCGCACACTTGTGCGTCGCGCGGGATGGTTGCGGTCCTGCTTGGGATGAGAACTGCGCAAACGGAGACTGTCTTACCCTTCTGTGCCCGAAGCGCTGGCCGCTGAGACTACGGCGGCAGGCGCAGCAGCGGCGGCACCATTCACCATCTTGGCCTCCGAATGTGCCGTGTGCGCACCATGCGACGCGCCTCGCCCCATCACCACAGTCGAGATGGCATGTTTGAAGATCAATTGCTCTTGTCCGTTCGCCTCGAGCACAACCGAGTATTTATCGAACGAACGAATTCGGCCCGTCAGCTTCACTCCGCTCAACAGATAAATCGTGATGTTCAATCTTTCTTTGCGGGCCGTGTTCAAAAAGGAATCCTGGATGTTCTGCGCCGGCTTGCTGCTATCCATAGCCGATCTCCTTGAGTTCTTTTGACGGCGAAAGCCAAATTCAAAACTACAGCATGTCCTTGCGGCTCTCCGCACCAGAAACACGGGGGGATAACCCGGCGCTCAGCGGCATAGTTAGCAAAACCGCCGCGCGACAGGCAACTGCGAGTACGATACGTCGGCGCCAGCCGCTTTTCAACCGCGAAGTTGAGGAAAAACATCTAGACTACCGTGGCACGGCGTAACGACCGCTCGGGCCGTTGTGTACAATCCCGGCGTAGAAGATTTTACGCTTCCCAGGAGGCATCTGCGTGACCGCCATGTTCGTAACCTCGTCTAAGGTCTTCTTTGGGCCCGAGATCCACTTCCCCACCGACTTCAACACGAACTTCTTGATTTTGATTCGCTGGATTCACTTTCTAGCCGGGATCACCTGGATTGGGCTGCTCTACTTTTTCAATCTCGTCAACGTGCCGCTTATGAAAGAACTGGACGCCCCCACCAAGGGCAAGGTCATGCCCGCGCTTATGTCCAGAGCGCTCTGGTGGTTCCGTATGTCGGCAGCGTTAACGGTCCTGATGGGACTAATTTATTGGGGAAACATCGTTGCGACGGATGCGAGCAATGCTCAGACTCAAGGCTTTGCAGGTGCGTCCTCCGGAACCGCAATGGCTAGTTTTTTTCTGATTTGGACGATCGTTTGGGCTGTGCTCTATGCATGTATTGTGCCCGCCAAAGGGATCTTCGATAAAGGGGCCTTCATTGGCGCTGTTTACGCGGTGGTGGTTTTCGTCGCAGCGTGGCTTTTCTTGATCTGGAACAACCACGGCTGGGAGAGCAATCGCCTGCTGTCGATCGGGATCGGAGGCGGCATCGGATGGGTCATGCTGCTGAACGTCTGGGGCGTCATCTGGCGCATCCAGAAGCGCTTGATTCAGTGGACGCGCGACAATGCGGCTAACGGAACTCCCATTCCCGAGAAAGCGAAAGCGATGGCGCGGCAGGCATTCCTGGTGTCGCGTGCGAATGCATTTCTGTCGATACCGCTGTTGTTTTTTATGGGAGCGGCAAGCCACTATCCGATGTTTGGAAAGTAGGCCGCTGTTTCATCTACGCCCCGGCGAGAAGAGCTGCGCGCAAAAAAATTGGGAGGCCCAAAGGGCCTCCCAAAATTGTTTCAGCTGTAATTTGCTAGAAGGTGTACTGGACGGCCAA
Organism: Candidatus Sulfotelmatobacter sp.; assembly: GCA_030041415.1. GTDB lineage: Bacteria > Acidobacteriota > Terriglobia > Terriglobales > Acidobacteriaceae > Sulfotelmatobacter. Next base: position 16,745 of record JASHNX010000170.1, on the reverse strand, counting down.
GCGGATCCTGCGCGTGGCCTGCCAGAGATTTGGCGAGCTGTAACCGCTGTTCAGGATGACCTTGCTGGCAGTGACGTCTGCCTGTGGGTTGTATCCAGTTTCTGCGGCTTTGTAGAAAGCTGCACCGTCGAAAATGTTCTCTCCATTGGGAAAAAGCGCGGTCTCATAGTGGATCGAATCGAGCGATCCCCAATATGAGGTGACGGCGTGTTGGTTGAGAAGGTTGGTCAGGGTTGCGGTAAACCGAAGCTCCTGCGCTTCGTTGTTCTTGTTGACCTTGAAAGCGTGCTGCAGGTTCGCGTCGGTCTGCGTGTACCAGGGTGTGCGACGCGCGTATGGAGTTCCGAGCGTGACTGCGCCGGTAGCGTCCGCCGTCGCAGGAACCCATTGACCGCGGCCATAAAGATAGGTCGCTTCTATGGGTTCGTCGTCGGCGGCAAGGCCGATGTCGATGTACGAGCTTGACGGACTTCCCTGGTAGGCAACCTGGAAGAGGCCGATCGATGACGTCATTCCCTTCCACGGCAGGTTGTAGTAAGCATATCCCTTGATCGTATTCGGACGATCTGTGGGCAACGGTCCGTCGTTTGACTGGCCATTGTACTTGAAATAGTAAAAGGGCTCGTCGAACGAGCGGGTAGTATCCGGCGAGTTGCGCCCGGTGACGCCCCCGTCGATCTGATCGGTGGTGGTAAGGCCAGTGTAGTTACCCCACAGGCTGCTGTAGGTGTAGCTGACCATTCCTGCCAAGCCCTTGCTGGCGGACCTGGTCAGCCGAAACTCCACGCCGTCGTAATTGCGGATTGCTTGTGGCATGTTCGGGCACGTCGGGCACGTACCGAACGCGCCATGGGGATTAAACGCTGCCGTACCGGGACCATATGCATCACCAAGCGACGTGAGGAAACTGGCGTAACCATCGAAGGTCTTATCCACGCCTTGGCCCGGATTAACGACTGTGTAAATTTCGAAAGCACTCGGATCTGCCAATGAAGCGTCTTCGATTACATGGTCGAGCCGGCGACGATCATAACGCGCTTCAAATGCCCAATCCCTAGTGATCTGGTAGTCCACACCGCCTACGTACTCGTGCTGGCGATAAGGCTTCACATTGGGGGCGATGGGCTCCTCTGGCCGGAAGTTCAGGTTTTCAATGAGCGAAACCCCAGTCTTCGCGTCCTTAAGAACGTCGGGGGTTACGCCATTCGCGAAGCTGGCACCGACGTTGGCCACGCCCGTCGGGCAGGCGCGACCGCCGGCATTGTCGACGATGGTCATATCGGTATCGACAAACGTCCCGTTCGAATCCGGGCCGAGCGGATATGCGCAAGTTTCAAAGCCTTGAGCGCCCCACGAGGTCTGGGCTAGCAAGAGCTTCATAACGTCGTTGACGACACCATAGCTTCCAAAGACTTTCAGCTTGCCGTTCGCCGATCCCCAGGCAGCTCCCAGCCGAGGTTCAATCTTATCTCCCCAGGAGAAATCGATGGAGCTGATATTCGCAATCCCAATTCCGGGAGGTGCGGGCAGCGATTCTTTTTCGACGCGTATGCCAAGATTAAGAGTCAAACCGTGGCCTATCGTCCATGCGTCCTGGGCGAATAAAGCATGGTTCCAGTCCGAAGCGGGGACAACGTTACCAGCGGCATTTTTCAGGATGGTTGCAAAGTCCTGAATCTCGACGTACCCGTACTGGCCGGCACAAACGCCCCACTCAGCCACGAGCTTGTCGCAGTTGCCACCACCGAAAACAGTGCTCGCTGTGTAGCCCTGGCCTCCGCCGGTAAACATATTCACAAAGGGCAGGTTTCCGTGCTGGTCGATTACGTTGCTGAGATGGTTCAATTGATAACCGACTTTGATATTGTGAGTGCCCCACCAGCCACTCTTGAAGAAGGCGACATCCTGATCGAACTGGTAGTGCTTATTGGCGTTAACCTGAGTGTAGCTCTGATCAAACGGGGCAGTGGTAGCGCCACCGGGTAGATCCAAGGCGGGGGGCAGCAACGCGCCCGTATTATCTTTGGACAACCCCGTGATGAAGTTTAGATCCACGCCCGTATTTGGCCAACCAAAATCGTGGTAATTGGTGAAGAAATACCCGAAGCGGGTAGTGGAAACGATCTGCGGAGTCAGCGTGATGTCCGCGCCAACGTTATAGGTTGAGCCCGGAGCCGAGAATCCCAAACCGTTCGAATACTGCGTTAATGGGCTGTTGATAAAGGTATTCAGCAGGCCGTTGACGGAATCAGGACCGGGCAGGCTGGCGCCGGTTTCGCGCGAGTACTGATAGAGCCAGGACCCGAAAACACGAATCTTCTGCGTCAAAGCGGCATCGAGCCGGGCCGTCCCGAAGTATTGCACGTTGTTCTGGTTGAAAACCTGGTTACCAAGCGACGCATTCGAGCAAGCGACCGGATTCACCGCAGCGGTACACTGCGGAGGATTGAAATTCACCGTTCTGCCGAGCGTATTGAACTGCGGAGCAAAACCCAAAAAGAACCACAAGCGATCCTTTACGACTGGCCCACCGACCGTAAAGCCGGGCTGCACAATCCGGAAGTGGTCTCTGTTGGGCACATAAATCTGCGAATCGGCGTCGAGAGGAGGAGTTGTCACTGGAACCGGATCGTACCTCAATAGCTGGTTGTTGGTAACGGCTGAACCATCCATGCCGTTGCCTTCATAGCTGCCAAAGAGCGAACCATGGTAGGCGTTGGCTCCCTTGCGCATGACGACATTGACGACTCCACCGAGAGCTCCACCGTGTTCAGCTTCGATACCCGAAGTCTTAACCTGAACCTCCTGGATGAACTGGAAGGGCACGTTGGCTTGGGATGCGCCGCCCGAAATATTTTCTGTATCCTGGCCTTCGACCAGGTAGGTGGTTTCCGAGTCGGCTGCGCCGCCGATCGAGAAGCCGACCGACTGCCCGTTGCCGGAACTTCCCGGCAATCCGCCGCCAGAGTTGCCTAAACCGCCCGTCGACATCGCGGCCATGCCCGCCGCCCCTCCGGCGAGAGGCTCATTACGAGCCATCGGGGCATACTGAATCACGGACTGGAAGCTGTATCCGTGAGGCACATCGCTCAGGGCCTGATCGGTTAGGTTGGTCTGGTTGGTATTGGTCGTGACGTCGATTACAGGCGCTGCGCCACTTACTTCGACCACCTGGCTTGCCGCGCCGACTTGCAGCGCGAGATCGAGAGTTGGAAGGTGTCCGATTTCAATGGCAATCCCTTCGCGCTTCAACTCTGAAAAACCCTGTGCGTGCACAACGACCGTGTAGACACCGGGCGGGAGGTTGGCAAAGTGGTAGTAGCCGCTCGCGTCCGTTTCCAGGCTCTTTGAGCCGACGAGTGTTGTACCGGTCAGTTCAACCTTCGCCTTCGAAACCACGGCGCCGCTGGCGTCCTTAATTGTTCCTTGGAGGCCGCCGGTCGTTTCCTGAGCGAGAACATTGCCGACGAACAGCAATGTCGCGAAAAGGCTTATCGCTAACATCCAAAATTTCAGCACACGACTCATAGTTACCTTCCTCAAATGGATGACTTTTTCTCTTTAAGTTCTGAAAGTTCTTGCCACTGCACCCGAGGGACTGAGTTAGGAACCTGGGAACTCATCCTCGGAACTCTGCCTTGGTCAAAGACAGGAGCTAACACGCAGAACAAGGCCAAAGAGCAAATAACGGTCCAAAACAGATGCCAAAACAGTCTTTTGTTTTCAATCGATTGTGGCCGTCGGCGAGTCCTTCTCTCTTAAATTGGAAGATTCGGGAGCGGCTTCCTATGGTTTTCCATATGAATTTGACTAGGCTGGGTGGTCTCGTGTGACCAGTAGGCCCACCCTTAAAGGAACCGGCTGGAATTGCAAACGCACCATCATTGACCGCAACCGGCTCAAAACACGCGGGGTTTTCGCGCCCCTGCTACAATTTCGTTTTCAGTGACTTCACCCGTTAAAATCAGCAACTCTAAAAGCGCCGAAAAGGCATCTCGAATGCACCCGCCTGTCCCGATGCTCGACTTGCGGCGTCAATACAATTCCATCGCACCCGAGGTGCTCGAAGCCGTGGGGCGGGTGTGTGCGTCGCAGCAATACATTCTCGGCCCGGAAGTCGAGGTATTGGAGCGCGAATTGGCTTCTTATTGCGGCGCGCGCGATGCTGTTGGATGCTCCTCGGGTACCGATGCTTTATGGCTCGCACTAGCCGCGATCGGGGTGCAGCCGGGCGACCAGATCCTCACCACTCCTTTCAGCTTTTTTGCTTCTGCCAGTTCGATCGCGCGAATTGGGGCTCGCCCCGTATTTGCGGACATTGATCCGCGAACCTTTAACCTCGATCCGGCGAAGGTTGCGAGTTCGCTGCGCGCCGTGCCGCGAAATAAAATCCGCGCCGTCCTCCCGGTTCATCTCTATGGTCAATGCGCCGATATGGATGCGTTTCAGCAACTCGCCGACGAATTTCGCCTCCAGATAATCGAGGACGCAGCCCAGGCCATCGGCGCAAGTTGGAAGACAGGATCAGACACTATTCGCCGCGCAGGCTCGATGGGCACAGCCGCCGCGTTCAGTTTCTATCCGACGAAGAATCTCAGCGCATATGGCGAGGCCGGGCTGGTTACAACCAATGATCCCGATATTGCTGCCCACTTGCGCCGACTGCGCAATCATGGCAGCCCGCGCCGTTATTTCCACGAAGAGTTTGGCTGGAATAGCCGGCTCGACGCGATGCAAGCCGCGGTCTTGCGGGTAAAGCTGAAATATATCGAAGACTGGAATCGCGCGCGGCGCGATCGAGCTGCGCTCTATGACCGTTTGTTCGCCGAATCGGGATTAACCTCGGGAAGCGGGTTCGAAAGCACCGCTCCCATTCAGCTGCCTTTCACTTCCCAAAAGGCACATCACGTTTTCCATCAATACGTAGTTCGAGCGTACCGTCGCGACGAGTTGCGCGAGTTTCTATCAGCGCGCAAAATTGGAACCGAGATTTATTATCCGGTGCCACTGCACCTGCAACCTACTTTCGTTTATCTTGGCTACCGCGAAGGCGATCTTCCCGAGGCGGAACGAGCGGCAAAGGAAGTGCTCGCGTTGCCGATGTTTCCTGAGCTAACAGAAGAAGAACAGCGCTGGGTGGTCGCGAGCATCGCAGATTTCTATTGCTAGCCGGGTTCTTCCCGTTATTCGATGCACCGCAAAACCGCCCTCGCGGAGAAAAATGCAATGAAAAATCTTCGGTGCGCAGTGTTGATATCGACGTTCGCCTTCGTCGGTTTCGTCTGTCGTGCAACCGCGCAAAACACATCGACCGGTGCGCAGACCAAACCGATTATCGTCGAGCTGTTTACATCGGAGGGCTGTTCTTCCTGCCCGCCGGCAGATGTTCTATTGCAGAAACTCGAAGCGGATCAACCTGTGCGGGGCGCACAGATTATCGGTCTGGAAGAACATGTAGATTATTGGAACCACGACGGCTGGAATGACCCATATTCTTCTCCGGAATGGACCGAGCGGCAACAGACTTATGCCACCATAATCAAGAAGGATCCTTACACTCCAGAACTTGTTGTTGATGGGCAATACCAGTTCCTTGGCAGCGACCCTCGAGAGGCGCTAGTCGAAATCTCAGAAGCAATGCGAGCCGAGAAGACGGAGGTTTCAATTGCTCGCGCAAGTGAGGATGAGAAAAGTGAGCACTTTCACGTCTCGGTCGGAAAAATCGCTGGCGATCCTGGGGACGATCCTGCCGAAGTCTGGTTGGCCGTAACAGAAGATGGGCTGCATTCGTCGGTAAGCCGCGGAGAAAATGCCGGGCGCGAGCTGAACCATATCTCTACCCTGCGCTCGTTACACAAGATTGGAGTCGCCACCGACAAGGACGCACAATTTTCCTACACCGGAGATCCGGTTGTGAAGTTGAACTCTCACTGGAATCGCGAAAGTCTGCACGTGACCATTTTCGTGCAAAAGAAAAGGAGCCACCAGATCATCGGCGCCGCCTCCACCAAGATCAAAAGCTAGCGAGAAAGTGGACACGCGAAGCTGCCGATTAGCGGCGCTTGTGTTTTGGAGTAGTCGCCTCTTTTTCCTCACCAGGGGCTAAGACGCGCCGCACAATCGGCGTGTTCAGCTTATATTTCCTCTCGCTCACGTTCCCAGCATCGTCCTTCACGCGCACGATGAAGACAGGCAGCGTTCCTTCCTTGTCGAAATTCTCAGTGGCGACCGTCACGGGAAGCACTCCGCTCAGTCCATGTTCGCGATAAGCCGTCTCATAGCGATGCTTTCTTACATTCCAGGTGAATACGCGAATCTGATTAAAGTCGAACGGCTCACCGTCGTGTGGCTCGGTCAGCGCGCAGAGATATTGTGGAACATTCTTGTCGGTTCCTTGCCGGCCCTCGTCGCGCACCTGATCCAAAGCAAAGAAGGCCACAAAGCGCTGGCCTTCCGCGTACTGCGCGATATCGAGTGGAACGTCTTCATCCACCATGCGAGTCAATACCCAACCGATCCGATTCTGAGAGTCGCGGACCAGCCACCAATCCTCCAACACCGGACCTGCTTCCTTTCCTCCCGGCTTGCCTTCGATCACAACTCCGGTTTTCTCCGCTGTGGCCCGCTTCAACACAGACACCTTTGCACCGGCGGAGAGTTGATAGAGATGCTCGGTCTCGCGGCCCGGCGTCACGTGCAGGTTCGTATCGTTGCGAAGCGTCGCTGGCGCTTGCGCGGGATCCGGCAGGTTTTCCTCCGTAAGCTTCTGTACTTCATCGTAGGTTCGCTGGTTGACCAGGTAGCGTTCTTCGATCCAGCCCTCGACTCCTGTGGCTGTGCGGACACGGGCGAAACGCTTTTCGTGCTCCAGCACGTCCAGGCGCTCGCCGTTCTTGACCGTGCCGACACGGTTGTAGATAGTGGCAACCTGATCGCGCAGGACGGCTTGCGGAGCCGAAACATAATTCACTTCGAGCACCCGGCGCCCTCTGCGATTACAGGCAGAAAATCCCAGGCTGAAAAAGAGAGCAGCTGTGCAGGCGAGAGCGGAACGGCAAAGCAGCGACCGATTGGACGATTTCACAATGTTTCGCGTGATCCGGGTGGAATGCGGCTTCAGACTCCACTATATCGCTTCGTGAGCTGTGGCTCGTGCACGAAAGGGTTACACCGGATGCTGTCCGGGCGCTAACCGTTCCGGTCTCAAAGCCACTGACACGACCGCGCGGATCAGTTACCATAGAGATAATTTTCCCATGAAAAGCTTATTTCAGTTTAGCTTCGCGCTCTTGTCCCTTGTGTTCTCGCTAGTGATTTGTCTTCGCGCCGCCGATGACGCGGTCAATCCTGTACTTCGCCCGCCCAAAGGCGCGCAGGTTGCGATTGTGGTTTTTGAGGATTTGCAATGCCCGCAATGTCGGCGAGTTTCGCCGATCCTTGAGCAGGCCTCCAAGACATACAAGATCCCGCTGGTGCGTCATGATTTTCCATTGCCAATGCACAACTGGTCGTATGAGGCAGCGGTAATGGCTCGCTATTTTGATTCCGTCTCCAAGCCATTGGGCAATGAATTCCGCGACTACATCTTTTCCAATCAGTTCGAAATCAATCCCCAGAGCCTGCGGAGCTATGCCGAAAAATTCGCTTCCGATCACAAAGTGGACTTTCCGTTTGTAGTTGATCCCCAAGGGAAGTTCGCCGCCGAAGTGAATGCCGATCGCGATCTCGGCAAGGCGATCAAGCTCGACCACACACCCACCGTCTACGTAGTCAGCAGTCGCAATCCAAGCCGGCCGTATGTCGAAATGAAAGACGCTAGCCAGCTGTACCAACTTATCGATGCCATGATGAATCAGTAGAGCAGCGAGTACTAAAGAAGAAGATTCAGCGGAACGACAGCAGCAGCCTGGCAAGAAGCAGGATTGATAAACCGATCGCAACCAAACAATTGGCTCGAACCACGCGGCAACTCGCTAGCCAGGGGAACAAAAGCACTTCGAAAAGTGACAAACACTTCTCCGGCAAAGCAATCCTGCCACTCCGAAGGTCAGACACAGCTGAACCAAGAAAAAAAGTTCGAGAGTGATCATAGTTCTTAACTCGGCATCTCGCCGGGAAAACGATCTTGACGCGATCCAGCTTCCCGTCGAGCTTCCGAAAGTACACCAGCCCCAGTTCCGGGTCTGACGAAAGCTTCGCGGAGTTGCGTCCCTCCAGGATTTCCAGGTTCTTCATTCTGCTCCGGATACCGCAACATGAACGCTGGTGAAATTGATACACTCAGGGCGTTGTCGAAAAGCATCATCTGAAACCCTTTTGTATCCAAAGAACTCTAACTAGCTAAACGCAGCGCCCAACAGTCGGGGAAAGAATTTCTGGAGGAGGACGCATCCCATGGTAGCCAGCGAACAGGCTCTCGTGACCGGCAAGCAACTGGACACGCTTTGCATCAATACTATCCGCACGCTGGCGATCGACGCCGTACAAAAAGCCAACAGCGGGCATCCAGGCGCCCCGATGGGCCTGGCGCCTGTGACCTACTGCCTGTGGCAGGAATTCCTCCGCTACGACCCCGAAGATCCCAAATGGCTAAACCGTGATCGATTCGTCTTATCGAACGGTCATGCGTCGATGCTGCTGTACGCCTTGCTGTACCTCGCAGGAGTGCGCGAAGTTTCAGAAAGCGGCGAGGTGCTCAAAGAGCTTGCCGTTCCCTTGGAAGAAATCAAGCGGTTCCGCCAGCTGGGCAGTCGTACACCCGGCCATCCTGAATCGCATTTAACCACGGGCGTCGAAACCACGACTGGCCCGCTTGGCCAGGGTGTGGGAAACAGCGTGGGGATGGCGATCGGCAGTAGATGGCTGGCCGCGACCTTCAACCGTCCTGGATTTGAAATTTTCAACTACAACATTTACGCGATGTGCTCGGACGGCGACCTGATGGAAGGCGTCGGAGGCGAGGCAGCTTCGCTCGCCGGCCATCTCAAACTCTCAAATCTTTGCTGGATATATGACCACAACGGCATAACGCTCGACGGTCCCGCCGACTGGTCCTTCAGCGAAGACGAGGCGACACGCTTCTTCGGATACGGATGGAATGTGACCCGGGTTGCCGACGCGAATGATCTGGAAATGCTGGCCCGGGCTTTTGAAGTTTTCAAAGATACAAAAGATCGTCCGACGCTGATCATCGTCGATAGCCACATCGGCTACGGTTCTCCGCACAAACAAGACTCCAACGCGGCCCATGGCGAACCCTTGGGAGAAGAAGAAGTCCGGCTGGTCAAGAGATTCTACGGCTGGCCCGAGGACGCAAAGTTCCTGGTCCCGGAAGGCGTGCGCGAACATTTTCAGGAGGGGATCGGGAAACGCGGACGCGAGGCGCGCGCCAGGTGGGCGAAGATGTTCGCCGACTATTCGCAGCAGTATCCGGAATTGCGCGAGCAACTGGATCTCATGCAGCGTCGCGAGCTCCCGAAAGGCTGGGACAAGAATCTTCCCAGTTTTCCTGCAGATCCCAAGGGTATCGCGACACGTGAAAGCTCGGGGAAAGTATTGAATGCCGTTGCGGAGGCAATTCCTTGGCTCATCGGTGGTTCAGCCGATCTGGCGACTTCGAACAAAACCACGCTGAAGTTCGAGGGAGCTGGGGATTTTGAGGCGGGCCAATACGCGGGGCGTAACTTGCACTTTGGCGTGCGCGAGCATGTGATGGGCGCAAGCGTAAATGGCCTGGTCGTGTCCTATATTCGGGCGTTCGGAGCAACATTTTTCAATTTCAGCGATTACATGCGGCCGAGCATCCGGCTGGCCGCGCTAATGGAAGCGCCTTCGATCTTCATCTATACGCACGACTCGATTGGGTTGGGCGAGGATGGCCCGACGCATCAGCCGATCGAGCAACTGGCTTCTTTGCGCGCCATGCCCAACATCATTGTGCTGCGTCCAGCGGACGCGAATGAGGTCGTCGAGTGTTGGCGAATCATTGCGCAACTGCAACATCAACCGGTTGCATTGGTGTTGACGCGGCAGGCGGTCCCGACGTTCGACCGAACAAAGTATGGCGCAGCCTCAGGAACGGCAAAGGGCGCTTACGTTCTTGCCCACGCTTCCGGCGGAAGGCCGGATGTAATTCTTATGGCTACCGGTAGCGAAGTTTCGCTTTGCATCGAAGCCTACGAAAAACTCAAAGGCGAAGGTATCAATGCAAGGGTGGTAAGCATGCCGTCGTGGGAAATCTTTGAACAACAGGATGCAGCTTACAAAGAGAGTGTCTTGCCCTCAACCGTCACCGCGAGAGTTTCAGTGGAAATGGCGTCTACCTTCGGTTGGGAGCGGTATGTTGGGCTCAAGGGACGCAAGATCGGCATGCATCGCTTTGGGGCGTCGGCGCCTTTGAAAGACTTGTTGAAATTCTTTGGATTCACGGCTGACGCGGTAGTCGCAGAAGCGCGCAAAGCAATTGCCGAAAACTAACGCGTGACGCAGATTGTTGTTTCGGCTTGATCTGCCGCGCGAAATTCGGCAACCTGTTCGGCAAGAAAGCCTACGAAGATCATCAGGAGAGGTCGTCATGCATTCAACGGGAATACTAGAAACGTCGAAAGCCATCAATCCGCTCAAGGCGCTGCTGGATTACGGACAATCAATGTGGCTGGATTACATCCGCCGCGACCTGCTGACCAGCGGCAAGTTAAAACAAATGATTGCGGAAGACGGTTTGCGCGGCATGACCTCCAATCCGTCAATCTTCGAGAAGGCAATTGCCGAAAGTTCGCTCTACGATGACATACTTCAATCCCTCGCCTCGCGTAGCGATCTGAACGCAACTGGCCGGTATGAACAGATCGCGATCCGCGATATTCAGGACGCCGCGGATATTCTTCGCCCGGTGTACGAGGAATCGCGTTTCCGCGATGGATACGTGAGCCTTGAGGTTTCCCCTCTGCTTGCCCTCGAGACGCAGAAGACCATCGATGAAGGCGGACGCCTATGGAAGGCCGTCAACCGCGAGAACGTCATGATTAAGGTTCCGGGAACGGCGGAGGGAATTCCGGCAATCCGGCAACTGATCGGCGAAGGAATCAACATCAACGTTACTTTGCTGTTCGCGCAGGAAGTCTACGAGGAAGTGGCCGAAACTTATGTCGCCGGGCTTGAGGATTTGGCCAAGCGCGGCGGCAATCTTAAAAAGATGGCGGGCGTGGCCAGCTTTTTCATCAGCCGCATCGACACGCTGGTCGATTCCACGATCGACGGCAAGTTGAAATCAACAAGCGACGCCACACAGCAGGCGCTGCTCAAGAGTTTGAAGGGCAAAGTCGCTATTGCCAATGGCAAGCTGGCATACCAGCGTTATCAGCGGATTTTCAGTGGGCCACGTTGGCAAGCACTGGCCGGCAAAGGCGCACAGACGCAACGAGTCCTGTGGGCAAGCACCAGTACCAAAAATCCTGCATATCGTGATGTCATGTATGTCGAGGAATTGATCGGGCCCGATACCGTCAACACCATGCCTCCGGCAACGATCGATGCATTTCGCGATCATGGAAAACTGCGCAAAAGCCTGACCGAGGATATTCCCGGTGCAGAGAAAGTGATGAGCGATCTCGCCAAGGCGGGCATTTCGATCCAGGAAGTCACCACCCAATTGACCACCGATGGCGTAAAGCTGTTCGCCGATGCCTTCAATAAACTGCTGCAAGCGGTAGAAAAAAGCACCCAACAAAAAAGCCGCGCATAGGGTCACAACGACAAACACGACAAAAACGATGAAGCGGTAGAAACGAAAAGGAAAGACACCGTGAGCCGTTTGAAATCTTCATTGCCTGAAAGCCTGGCCGTAGCGGTAAAGGCAAATATCGCTGATTGGCAATCAGGCCGCAAAATGCAGCGGCTTTGGCAACGTGACGCATCTCTTTGGACCAGCGACGATGAGGACAAATGGCTCGGATGGCTGGACATTACCGAGTATCAGATCGCGCACCCGGTTGAACTGCGAAATTTGGCGAAAGAAGTTTGGAGCGCCGGATTCAAAGACGTGCTCCTGCTGGGCATGGGCGGGTCGAGTCTCTGCCCCGAAGTTTTGCGCATGACGTTCGGCAAAGCGGCCGGCTACCCGAATCTGCACGTTCTGGATTCCACCGACCCCGCGCAAGTGAAGGCTTTCGAGGACAAGATCGATATCGCGCGATCGCTTTTCATCGTTTCCAGTAAATCCGGCAGCACCCTCGAACCCAACATCTTCAAGCAATATTTTTTCGACCTCACAAAACAAGCGGTGGGCGCTAACAAAGCCGGCAGTCACTTTATTGCTATCACCGATCCCGGATCGCACATGCAGAAGGTCGCGGAAGGCGATCGCTTCCGGCACATCTTCTTCGGACGGCCTTCGATCGGAGGGCGCTATTCGGCGCTCTCGAATTTCGGAATGGTTCCCGCCGCGGTGATAGGCATCGATGTGAAGAAGTTTCTCGACCGCACTCAGGAGATGGTCCGAGCTTGCGGCCCAGAGCCGGCTGTCGAAGAAAATCCCGGCGCCATGCTGGGAATTATTTTGGGCACGGCCACCACTCTGAAGCGCGACAAGGTGACAATTATTACATCGCACGATATCGCCCATCTCGGAGCCTGGCTTGAGCAGTTGCTGGCCGAATCGACGGGGAAGGTCGGCAAGGGCATTATTCCGGTTGATCGTGAGGAGTTGGGGCCGCCCGAGGTTTACGGCAACGACCGCGTCTTTGCTTACGTTCATAGCGAGCACGCGACCGACGTGATCGCGGAGCAGAAGATTTCGGCGATTGAAAAAGCCGGACATCCGGTGGTGCGCATCGCGATGTCCGACGTCTACGATCTGGGAGCGGAATTCTTTCGCTGGGAAATTGCCACAGCCGTGGCAGGATCAATCATCGGAATCAACGCTTTCAACCAGCCCGATGTAGAAGCGAGCAAAGTAGTAACCCGGGACTTAACTTCAGAGTATGAAAAAACCGGTTCCCTGCCGCCAGAAAAACCGGTGCTCGAAGACGGGGACTTCAAGCTGTTCACCGACGAGAAAAATGCGGCAGAGTTGGCTCGCCGGGCAGGAACCGACAAGTCTCTGATGGGATATCTGAAGGCTCATCTGAGCCGGATTGATGCCGGCGATTACTTCGCGTTGCTGGCTTATATCCAGATGAACGACGAACATCGAGATTCGCTGCAAGCTATCCGTCACGTGGTTCGCGACCGGAAACACGTCGCGACCTGCCTGGGCTTTGGACCTCGATTTCTGCATTCGACCGGACAGGCTTACAAAGGCGGCCCAAATTCGGGAGTGTTTCTTCAGATCACTTGCGACGACGCCGTGCAACTCCCGGTTCCGGAACAGAAATACACATTTGGCGTGGTTAAGGCGGCGCAGGCGCGAGGGGATTTTCAAGTTCTGGCGGAGCGCGGCCGGCGCGCCCTTCGAGTGCATCTGCCGACCGATGTATCGGGCGCCCTCGAGAAACTGAATGCGGCGGTGCAAGAGGCCCTACGGTAAACGGACACGTCGTCGGAAGAAGGGATCTTGGGGTTGCGGTGAGCACGCCAGAACGTCGGAAGCAACCGACCTTGTGCGCTCGTAGTTCTTTTTAAGGAAATTCGATGGCTCAATTAGCAGAAGGACCTACCGTAGCAGTACCGCGCGTCGGCAAACTGGGGGACCCTTGCATCATGGTGATCTTCGGCGCTGCCGGCGATCTGACCGCGCGCTTGCTCATCCCGGCTCTCTACAATCTGGATCGCGCCGATCTGCTTTCCAAAGAGTTTGCCGTGCTGGGCGTTGCTCGTGCCAAGCTTAGCGATGAGGACTTTCGCAAGCAGCTTTACGACGATGTCAAAAAATATTGCGGGGACTGCATCGACGATAAAGAGACCTGGGATAATTTTGCCCGCCGGTTTTATTATCACCCGGGCGACTTCAACGACGATCAACTGTTCCTCCAGGTCAAAGACCGGCTGGCGAAAATTGACCGCGATCACTCCACGCATCAGAATGTTTTCTTTTACCTGGCGACTGCGCCGAGCTATTTCGGGCCCATTGTCGAGAAGCTTGCCGCGAACGGCATGATGGAACAGAGCAACGATCACTGGCGGCGGGTGGTGATCGAAAAGCCGTTCGGTCATGATCTTGAATCGGCCAAGCTGCTCAATCAGCAACTGCTGAAGCTGGCCGACGAAAAGCAGATTTACCGTATCGACCACTACCTCGGCAAAGAGACCGTTCAAAACATCATGGCATTCCGCTTCGCCAACGGAATCTTCGAACCAATCTGGAATCGACGCTACATCGATCACGTGCAGATTTCCGTTGCCGAGACGGTCGGAGTGGAAGGCCGCAGAAGCTATTTCGATCATGCCGGATCGCTGCGCGATATGGTCCCCAATCACCTGATGCAACTCATCAGCCTGACCACCATGGAGCCGCCGATTTCCTTCGATGCCAACGCAGTGCGCGATGAGCAGGCGAAAATCTTGCATGCGATCCAGCCCATGAGCGACGAAGAAGTCCTCACTCGCGCTGTCCGCGGTCAATACGGCGAGGGAACCGTGGATGGAGAGCGGGCTCTGGCATACCGGTCAGAGCCGGATGTGGCGCCCGATTCGCGCACCGAAACTTTCGTCGCGATGAAGCTCTTGATCGACAACTGGCGCTGGGCCGATGTTCCGTTTTATTTGCGAACTGGCAAGCGCATGCCGGTGCGCAACACCCATATCGTGATTCAATTCCGCCGTGCCCCATTCGTGCTTTTCCGCGATACTTCGGTCGAACACCTCATGCCGAATCAGTTGGTGCTGCACATCCAGCCGGAAGAAGGGATATCCTTGCAGTTTGCCGCCAAGGTTCCCGGCCCCGTGATGCGGTTAGGTACGGTGGATATGAACTTCGAATATCAGCAGTATTTTGGCAAGCAGCCCAGCACCGGATACGAACGCTTGCTGCACGATTGCATGATCGGCGATCAAACTCTGTTTCAGCGGGCGGATATGGTCGAAGCCGGGTGGAGCGTAGTGAATCCGATTCTGGATTTATGGAAGGCGCTGCCGCCGCGCAATTTCCCAAATTATCCTTCGGGATCATGGGGCCCCAAAGAAGCAGACGAACTGCTGGAGCGCGATGGCCGCCGATGGAGGAACTTCGAGCAATGATCCTGGCGGGCGACATTGGAGGAACCAACACCCGACTCGCTTATTTCCAAACCCAGAACGGGCACCTGCAGCTGATTTCCGAGCGAGTTTTTCCCAGCCGCAACTACAGCGAGTTCGCCGACATCGTCACCCGGTTTCTCGACGACTCTCCAACCCGGCCCGATGTGGCGTGTTTTGGAATCGCCGGACCCGTACACAACGGGCGGGTGGAAGTATCGAACCTTCCGTGGGTCATCGAGCAATCCCATCTTGCGAAACAGATTCAGTTACCGGCCACGCTTCTGATCAACGACCTCGAAGCCAATGCCTGGGGGATCCGTGCGTTGAATGCGCGAGATGTGATCACGCTCAACCGGGTGGTGCCATCCAACGGAAATCAGGCGGTCATCGCTCCCGGCACAGGGCTCGGCGAAGCGGGATTGTTTTGGGACGGTTCACAGCATCAGGTGTTCGCCTGTGAAGGCGGACACGCCGATTTCGCTCCGCAGGGCGAAGTGCAAATCGAACTGCTGCGCTTCCTCGAGAAACGCTTCGACCACGTCAGCTATGAACGCGTTCTCTCGGGGCCGGGCCTCGTGAACGTATACCAATTTCTCCGGGAAAAGAATCGTGAGGAAGAACCGGCCGCTTTTGCTGCGCGGCTCGATCAACCGGACGCAGCTGCGGCTATCTCCTGCAGCGCGTTGGATGGCAGCAATCGCCTGGCGGAACGCGCGCTCGACTTGTGGGTCAGCGTCTATGGGGCCGAGGCGGGAAATCTTGCTTTGAAGACTATGGCGACCGGCGGGGTTTTTCTCGCGGGAGGAATCTCCCCGAAAATTCTTCCCCAGCTCACCGGACCGGCATTCATGCGCGCTTTCGCGAGTAAGGGCAGGCTGCGGCCCTTGCTTGAAGGAATTCCGGTGCAGGTCGTGATGAATGACAAGGCCGGATTGCTCGGAGCGGCCTGCTGTGCCGCATCGAAAGCCCGGAACGGAAAGCTAGGAGTGCTGTGAGTGCGAACACAGAGGTCCGCAAGCTGACCACGCCGCAGGATCTTTTTCAGGCGGCGGCAGAAGAGCTGATTCATGCCGCGAAAGAATCGGTGACGGAACGCGGCCGCTTTACGATTGCGCTTTCTGGAGGTTCCACTCCTCGCGGTCTCTATACTCTGATTGCCGCGAACGCCAGCGGCAGCCTTCCCTGGAACCAGATGTTCTTTTTCTTCAGCGACGAACGTCATGTTCCACCGGACAATCCCGACAGCAACTTCCGGATGGCAAATGAATCTCTGCTGTCGAAGATTCCAATTTCAGCAAAGAATATTTTCCGGGTTCCGGCTGAAAATCCCGATGCTCCGGCCGCCGCGGAAACCTACAACCAAAGCCTGATGGATTTCTTTGCGCCGCCAGCTGGGGCGTTCCCGCAGTTCGATCTGATTCTTTTGGGCATGGGGCCGGATGGACACACTGCTTCTCTGTTTCCGGAAACCGCAGCCCTGCAGGAAAAATCGCGTCTAGTCGTGGCTAACCGCGTGGAGAAGCTGAATGCCTACCGCATCACGTTCACATTGCCGTTGATCAACGCGGCGC
>JASHNX010000169.1 GCA_030041415.1 Candidatus Sulfotelmatobacter sp. | reverse complement strand
GCCCGGCGCGCATCCCAATTTGCAAGAAAGGGCACCCGGCCGGCATTGATGTGCGGACCAAGAGCCGCCAGCAGCGCCGGAACAAGTGTCACTGATAGCAATAGACTCGTTCCAGCCACCAGGAACCCCGCTATGCCGATGGAACTGATCTCGCTGATGGGTACGGTCAAAAGAGCGAGGAATCCAATGGCCACAGTCGCGGCCGAAACCAGAAGTGTACGCCCGACCTGGCGTGCTGCGATGGACGAGCATTTGAATCGATTTTGCTCAGTGGTACTGGCCTCGCGGAAGCGGCTGATCATCAACAGCGCATAATCGATTCCCAGCCCGAGCCCAAGCATCGTCGACAAGTTCTGAACCAGGATCGACAGGTGCCAGCGCAGGGCGAGGAATCCTGCCAACGCCAGAGCGCTTGCGATGGCAAGCTGACCAATGGCAACTGGAATCAGAGCGGCCACCACGCTTCCGAAAGCCACCAGCAGAAGTGCGAGTGTGGCAGGAATCGCGAGAGTTTCGGCGCGCCGCACATCGTCGGCGCTGGTTTTCCGAATATCGAAATTAAGCGGCGTGTCTCCCGATAGTTGGAGCCTCACCTTCGGATATCGGCCCCGCAGCTGGTTTTCAAGAGAACTTTCCAGTTCGTGAAGCTTGGGCACGAGCGACTCTACCGGACCCCCGGTCGAGGCAAGTCCGACGAGAATAAAAGTTCCTCCTCCCTTGCCGAGAAAAATCGGGTCGCGAAAATCAAGATAAGAAACTACTCCCGAAACACCGGGCTCGTTCTGCAGTCCCCGCTCAATCTCTGCCAATGCTTTCTCGCCGTCCTCCGAATCAGCAGGAGGCAGTCCCTGAATCACCAGAACTACGCGATCGACGAATGGCGAATGAAAACGAGTTGCCAGCTCCTCGGGGACTCTTCCAGCTTCGCTGCCTTCGATGCGCGTTGCCGTCTCCAGATGGCGCTCGGCGTGAAAGGAAAATGGAAGCAGCGCAAGGACAGCGATGAGGACTATGCCGGCGAGCAGGAAACGGCGCACTGCATGAGGTTCATGTGTCACGCGCAATGAACTATGGGCTAGTTTAGCTTGCCTAATTCCAAATCGTAGGGGTGGGCGGGAAAATCGGCAACATGGAATTCGCTTACTACCCAATATCGTTACTGATGCGAATCTCCCGCCAGCATCGGTTTGGGTCGTATTATTGTCTGCGAAGCACGGCATTTGCTGTTTGCTGGAGGACCATTGCACAAACTCGTGTTGTTCGGGTTGTTTGCCGCCGCCCTTCAAGTTGGGACAGCAGACCCTCGTATTGGCTCCTGGACGCTTATCTCTGCCCAGTCTTCGCTCGAGCCGGGCAACAAACTCTCGATCACACCGGCGCACGGCGAAGTCCACGTAGTGATTTCAGGCGAAACTCATGCCGATTTCACGGCCAAATTAAACGGCCATGACACACCCGTACAGGGTAATCCGGCATTTGATCAAATCGAGCTGCGCAGAATCGACAAGCATCAGGTGGAAGTCAGACAAAAGCGCGATGGAGCAGTTGTGGCGACGATTCACGACAAACTGTCGAAAGACGGTAAGGAGTTGACAAGCAGGACTTCACAGGCTGGCCACGAGGACAAAATAACCGTTTGGCGGCGAACCGGGGGGAAAAAGCTTGCCACTGATTTATTCGCTGGCGAGTGGACGGAGGATCTGAGCAAGTCTCGAATGGCGCAGGGCATGACGCTCAAGATCGAGGGGGAAAGTAACAATGGAGTGCATTTCTCAGGCGACTTCAGCTACAGAGCCCGCTTCGACGGCAACGAATACGATTTAAGAAACTCCCGCAACGACACTGTAAGCCTCCAGCTTGTCGACGGTCACACGGTCGACGCAATTTACCGGAGAGACAATCAAATCACGCAAGAAGACCGCTGGGTAGTTTCCGCCGACGGAATGCAGATGACGCTGACTACGACAGGAACGCTGGAAAGTGGTCAGCAAATAAAAGAGACCCTGGTATTTCACAAACAGTAACTATGGCTGTGCGAGGCCAGCGGCACTCGCAGATGAGCCCATCGGCACGCTACCCAGCGCATTGAACTCGCGCATGCTAACCGAAATGATTCCCTTTCGCTGCATGAATCGCAGGATACCGTTCACAGTATCTTCTAAAGATGGATCGGGCTTGCCGCACGCGGAGGCATCACGCGCCGCTTGATAGCGGGAACTGTCGTAGCGTTTGAACTCCATCGCGGAAATGTTGTCTACCGAGCCCACCAGAAAGTCGAGCAGGGGGAAGAGCAGATCTTCTTTCCTGCATCTCCTGATCAGTTCAGGAACGAAATCAGGCAAACTGAATATCTCAAATTGCCGGCCGGTCGCCTTTGTGATCAGGTTCGTAATATCCATCATGTTCGCGTAATCGTCGCGCACCACGTGATACGTTTGATTCTCGGTGCCGGCAGTCGCAGAAATTGCGATGATGTTGTTCGCCGTAATGTCGGCTGGAACGAAACTCACCTGATTCAGCGCATCGACTCCAATGCCGTGATTTACCATGAAGGCCACTAACCGTACCGCAATGTCGAAGTTGTTGCCCCCGCCGGTAATCGATGGACTCACCAGAGCGGGACGGAAAATCCGCGTAGCTAGCCCGTGGCGGCGCGCATCCATCACAACCTGCTCCGAAACCCACTTCGATTGGCTATATCCAAAATCGAGAAGCTCCATGTCCTTGTTGAAGTCGGTTTCGTAGAGAACCTTCTTGACGGCCCAACCAAAAATGAAGGTGGTTGAGACATAATTAAAGCTCTTGGCCCTTCCTTGGAATGCCAGTCTCAGGATTTCATTGGTCCCCAGCACATTCGCGTCGCGCATCCGGTCGTAGTTGAGAAGGTAATTTACGGTTGCGCCGTTATGAAACACCGTATCGATTTCATTCGCCAGCCCATCCCAGACCTCTGGCGTCAATCCCAGATCTTTCTGGCCAAGATCTCCGCAAATGGGAACTACGCGGGTCGCGAACATCTGCATGAGTTCCGGCGAGAACGCTCCTGTCGACTCCATCGCCGCCCTCAGTCTCTGCATGCCCTGATGTTCGTCCGAAGACCTGACCAGAACATGGATGTTCGCTCGCGTTTGTTCCAGCAGACTTTTCACCAGGAACGGTCCGATAAATCCGGTACCGCCGGTGAGCAGAACATTTTCCAAGATCGGCATTTTTGGCAATGCAGCAGGCGCGGAAGGCACGAATACGAGTTTCTTGTCACTGCTCATCATCGTCAATTCCGCTGTACGTTGCTCTTCCCGGAAAGTCGCCAGATACTTCCGCAGCGGAACCAATGCCTCTTCGGGAGCACGCTGCAACTGCTCCGTCAGTTGAAACAGCTCGGCTATGCTTACGCGCTGAATCAGGCCAATATCCACCTGCCGCGCCAGCATGTCGGCGTCCTTATTCTTCAGGAGTTCCTTCATTTCGTGCACGAACACAACCAGATCCAGGGAATCCAGCCCAGCTTCGACCAGGTTGTACGACTCGGTGCCCGTCAGGTTGTAACGGGCTTTCACAGCATCCAAAGGCGACTGGCCTGCAGAACTGCAGAACGCAGACTCACCGTCTTTTTCCCTGGAAAACTCCGAGAGAACCGTAAACTGGCCCTGCTGCCACATGTGCTTGGCTTTATGGCGCATGATCTTGCCCGAACTGGTTCTTGGTATGGAGTGAGGTGCGATAAAAGAAATGACCGCGACTTCCACGTTGAGGTGATTCCGCACAGCGGCTGCAATCTTCAGCGCGTCCGGAAGCGCTTTTAGATTCTTAACCTCGGCGAGGATCGCCAGAGCCGGCTCGCTGTCTTCATTAATCTGAAACGCTGCAACGCAATTGCTCCTGACCAGGCCAGACGCTTTTTCAACGACGGCTTCGATATCCTGCGGGTAGTAGTTTTGCCCACGCAGAATAATCATGTCCTTGATACGGCCGCAGACGAAGAGTTCGCCATCGTGAAAGAAACCCATGTCGCCCGTGCGAAGATAGCCGTCGTCATAGGGGCTATCGTCCACCAGACGGGCGTGAAAAAGCTTCAGCGTCAGTTCCGCATTGTTCCAAAAACCAGGGCACTTACTTTCTCCCGCGATCCAAATCTCGCCGATTCTGCCCGGTTCAAGAGCCACGTGCTTCTCGGGATCCACGATCTTCACTGTGAGGCCCGGCAGAGGTGTTCCGCAGCTGACAATCTGAGTCGCCGTGCCGATTTCGGAAACTTCCTTGGTCATGCGGGCTTTCCCCAACGCGACGGCGTTCTTGTTGACGGAAACTATATTGCGCCCACCCAGCGAAACTGCCAGAGTATTCTCCGCCAGCCCGTAGGCGACAAAGAAGCTTTCCGACTTAAGTCCACGGGGCTGAAAAGCCTCGAGAAAACGCATGTAAGTGTCCGGCTTGACAGGTTCGGCGGCAACCAGCAATTGCCTCAGCGAACTGAGATCACAGCTCTCCAGACTTTCCTTCGAAATCCGTCCGGCTCGCAGGCAATAATCATAGGCAAAGTTAGGCGCCGCTGAGGCGCTGGCCTCATAAGTCTTGATCGCGTCAAACCACAGGGCCGGGCGCTGAATGAAATCCGTGGGTGCGAAGCCGTAGGTCGTGCCGCCTTTGAGCGCTGGATACAAGTAGCACCCAATTAACCCCATATCGTGATACTGCGGCAGCCAGGAAACAACTACCGGCGCGTCATGGTCGATCACCAGTGGGCAGTTATGCAATATGTTTTCGTGCGTGACCATCACGCCTTTAGGATCTCGAGTGGACCCCGACGTGTACTGGAGAAACAGAACGTTCGAAGCGCCATTGAAGGTTTCGCCCGAAAGAAGGTCAACGAAATCCTCCGTAACGAGCCAACGAAGACTGGAAACGTAGTCAACATCGATCCCGGATGAGCAGACTCCGCTGCGGGCGAGATTGGTTTTCAGGGATCCGAGATAATCCTTGCTGGTTAAAATGCCCGCCGCCTGGCAATCCTTCGCGATGTGCACCATTTTGTAGAGGGCGCCCTGGAAACCGCGAGAACTCGGCGGATAGACGGGCACCGGGATCAACCCTGCGCGCACACAGCCGAAAAACGCGCAAATCATTTCCAGCCCCGGCGGATATGCCAGCAGAAGCCGGTCTTGCGACTTGAAACCGTGCTGCTTGCGAAGGTGCCCGGCGATCACCTTCGTCCGGCGGAGGAACGACTCATACGAGTAGCCCGCAATCCGGTCGCCCTTCACGTCGATGTACGAGTAGAGAAGCTTGTGGGGATGCTGATTTCCTAGAATATCCAGCTTGTCTAAAATCGAAGCGACCATAGATCGGATCGGCACTCATGGCGGCAACGCCGCCATTCGTTAACCTCCTCTGTAGTTCAGAAGATTCGGCAGAAGACGCGCCCCACCCGTGCTGGGTCGACTGACCCACAGCGTCTTCAGTTCCTTTATTACTTGAGCCGTGATGGTAACAGAGATTTGGAAAGGCTGGAAAAACTTTCCGCCTCTGAACCTCCGACTGCATACGCGGTTACGGCCGGTCTGGGGGTACCTGAAATTCCCTTGATCTTCCTCGAGTTTTCGGGCTAGCATCTAGATCCAACTCTGATCTCTCACGTTGGCCCCAAGGTCGTATTAGTATCGACCAAATCGGCAGGGAGCCCAGGCGTTGCGTGGAAAACTGGCTCGCGTGAGTTAGCCTGGCTGCTTCCGCCCATAACCTTCGAGACGAGGCGTCTATTCAACTGAACCCGGAGATTGATGATCTTGTACCGTCGGAGGCCGAACAGCGGCATCCCGTTGTCGATTCCGCGTGTGCATCTTCATTCCCGAAGGTCTTGCGCCGCCGCCTCGACGATTTCCTCTCCGAGGGAAATATTTCTCCCAAAGCCGATCGCGCGATGTGGGTCAAAATCGCGGTGGGGTTGGCAGTCCTGGCGGGCAGTTGGATTGCTCTTTACGCTTTCAGGCCGGACTCATGGAGGTTCGTCAGCCTCTACCTACTCAATGCCATCGCCCAGACGTTCCTTTTGCTGAATATCGCGCACGACAGCAACCACAACGCCATCTCGTCGAAGCCCATTGTGAACAAATCCCTGAGCTATGTTTTCGATGTCTGCGGAATTAGCTCCTACATGTGGCGAATCCTCCATCATCGAGGTCACCACTCTTGCATCAATCTTCACGGCGAAGACGATGCGCTTACGGGGCGCGGTATCCTCCGGTTCACGCCGCACGAACCTCGACGGCCACTGCAGCGATTCCAGCACTTTTACGTCCTGTTCGTTTACGCGCTGTTCTCTCTCGATTACGTGTTTGTGAGAGACTTTGAGTGCTTTTTCTTCCCCCCGCACGATTATCTGAAAAACACGAAGCATCCTGCGCGGGAATATTTCATCCTCTTTGCCGGAAAAGGTTTCTACGTCACCTACATGCTGATTTTGCCGGTCGTGTTGCTGGGAAAATCGCCCCTGCTGGTCGGCTTGTCTTTCCTGCTCGCGCATCTGATTATCGGTTTGAGCGTGGCCCTGGTATTCCAGACCACGCATTGCATCGACAGTACCTACTTTCCCTTGAGCCGAAGCGAATTTGACAATGGGATCTATCACATCTTCGCAACCACGGCAGACTATGCAACTGCGACTCCCCTGGTCGGTTGGCTGGCGGGTGGGCTCAATCACCACATCGTCCATCACCTCTGCCCTTTCGTGTGCCACACTCACTATGCTTCGCTCACCCGGATTGTGAAGGAAACTGCCGAGGAGTATGGTGTTCCCTATCGGCAACATCCCACAATGCGTCAAGCGATCAAACATCATCTGCTACTCTTGAAGCGATTGGGGAACCAAGATCAATTTTCGAGCACTTAAATTTAAGAGGACGACCGGACCATCTATTCATGTAAACTGCCGGCCACTTCCGGCATTGGTCCACACGCTTCCGGATAGCGAGGCGTGACTTTGCAGCAAAGCATACCCGCAGTCTCCCGATTCCAATCCTTCCGCGACTCGCGCGCGATGGCCCATAACCCGGTACGAGTTCTCACGAAGTACATCGAACTCCATGGTGATACGTTCCGGTTCTACTTTGGCGGTATCAAGGAAGCTATCGTCACCATCAATCCCCTCGTGATTCAGCATGTGCTGAAGACCAATTCGGAGAACTACCACAAGTCCGAGATCCAAAAAAAGCGGATGGGCCATTTCCTGGGCAAGGGGCTTCTCACCACGGAAGGGGAGGCTTGGAAAACGCAACGCCGTCTCATCCAGACGGGCTTTGAGCGAAAGCAGCTCGAAGTTCTTTCCTCCATCATGCGGGATTCCCTCGCAGACTCGCTGCAAGACTTCGACAGACAGGTCCGGTCGGGCCCTGTCGATATCTACCCTCTCATGATGAAGATTACCTTCGCGATGGTCGCCAGATCCTTATTTGGCGCGAGGCTGAAAGAAGAAGACATCGACATCATCAGCCACGCCATCTCGACCGTCCAGGAATTTATGGTTCGGCAAACCATTCAGCCGTATCTGAATCCCTGGTTTGCCGTCTCGGGCGAACTGCGCAGGCACTGGGAAATGCGAAACCGCGCCTTCAGTATTTTGGCCGACTATATTCAGC
>JASHNX010000168.1 GCA_030041415.1 Candidatus Sulfotelmatobacter sp. | reverse complement strand
CGGCGCGCGCGCAAAGTCGCCACATCGGCAGGAAACCCCACGCTCAAAAGGTTGATGTAATGGAGAATTCCTCCACGGTGGCGCAAGCGCAGAACGTCGCAGGGCTGGGATTTGCCTGCAATCAATGATGCAATCGCATGCTCGGCGCCGCGATCGCTGAAGTCGCGGAGAAACGAGTTTCCGGTTCCTAAAGGCAGAAAGCCGAGTGTGGGGCGCTCTCCACTGAGTGCTTCAGGAAAGAGCCCGTTCACCACCTCGTAAGAAGTTCCGTCGCCGCCAACGGAAATGAACCGTCGCCGGCCCTCTTGGTACGCCCCGCGCGCGATGCGCGTGGCATCTCCGGGACTTCTTGTTTCGGCAACGTCGATGGCAACTCCGCCCGCGCGTAAATGCTGGAGGGTCGGCTTGAGAAGTTTGCGCGACCGCCCGCCCCCAGCCGCCGGATTCACGATGGCGAGATACGGTTTCTCGCCGCTCACAAACTCACCACCGCCTCCCGTTGCAATGTCTTACTAATCTCTTCCCCCAGCATTTGCCGTTTGATCTTCATCGAAGCCGTTCGCGGAAAATCCTTTTCCCAGATGACATATCCGCCGACGCGTTTGAAATCCGGAAGCCGTCTGTTGCGCTTGAGAACCTCTTCGAGCAGCGCACTGTCGAAGCGCTGATTCTGCTCCAATCGCAGAACAACGATCAGCGTCTCGCGCCCCAGCTGTTTCTGCGGCCACACGTAATTTGCCGCGAGGATGCAATACTCTTTGACGGGCAGTCCATCGAAAACGTTCTCAATGTCTTCCGGATAAATATTCTTCCCGCCCTCGGTGACGATCATGTTCTTCTTGCGCCCAAAAAGCTGCAAGTGCCCGGTCTTGTCGAACCGGCCCAGATCGCCCGTCAGCAGCCAGCCTTCGACGATGGTTTCGAGCGTCAACTCAGGATCGTCCAGGTAGTGCGACATAACCGTTTTACTGCGCGTGGCAATTTCTCCAATGCCTTCGTCATTTGGATTCAGCACCCGTAGCTCCACGCCCGGCATCGGTTTGCCCACTGTATCGGGGCGAAAGGGTTTGAGATCGTTCAAGGTGAGAGCGGTTCCGGCTTCGGTCAGTCCGTAGCCGTTCGCCACTGGAATTCCGAGATTGTAAAAAAACTGCATCGTCGAAGGCTCCATAAAGGCGCCGCCGGTAAACACCGCCAATAGCTCGCCGCCGAAAGCACGATGAACTCCGGGCAAAAGGGCACGGCTGACCCTGGGATGCGGCCGTTTTCGCGTAAGCATAGTATTGAGCGCGATCAGCCGATTGAGAACGGCCCGTTTCCAGCCTGGAAGCTCGTCGATTTTTGCGCGCAGCCCGCGCTCCAGGTTTTTTACGATCATCGGCACCAGAGAAACATAGGTGATGCGATAGCGAACAAACGCATCTCGCACAAACTCGGGACGCAGTGTCCGCAAATGCACCACGCACGCCCCGCAGACAAATGGGCCGATAAATCCCACCATGAAGTCGATCGCATGATTCGTCGGGAGAATACTCAAATACCGCACCCCCGGCCAGAACGGGTACCAGGCTGTAAGCGCGCGGCATTGTTCCAGATAATTCTCGTGGGTCAGCACACAACCCTTTGGCCGACCGCCAGTGCCGGAGGAATAGACGATGCACGCGACATCTTCGCGCTGCCGCATGACAAAGTCGGGCGCGCCCTTGCGCTTGAAATCCTCCCAGCGAAATCCTCCGGCTAAATCGGCACCAAGCGGCGCCTCGGTCACCAGAACAAGTTTGGCAGTGATGTTATGAAAGTCCGGGGTCTGCGTGATGGCGCGCCAAAGGTAATACTCGACCACCAAGACCTTCGCCTTCGAGTGAGCCAGCAGTTGCAAGTGCTCGGCCGCAGTCAGCTTGTAGTCCAGCGGGACGAGTACACCGCCGCAATAGAAAATTGCGTAAGCGGAAATCAGCCATTTCGACTGATTGGTCATCAGTATCGCCGCACGATCTCCAGCTTCGAATTCCGCATCTTCGAGCGCGCGAGCCAGTGGCAAGGCGATCTCTTTGAAGTCGGAGTACGTAAGGCGGGTCTTTTCGCGGTCGCGATCGGCTTCGATCAGACAGATCTCGCCCGAGAAGCGGTCTAGCGCATCCCGCAAAGCCGCGCCCAGGCAACTATATTTTTGGAGATCGAGCATCGAAAGAGCTATTTCACCACAGAGCCATCGAGAGCAAGACGGAATACGTTGATGAATCGGGCACCCGAGTAACCTCAGAGCCTCGCCTGAATCTTCCCCGCAAGCGTACGGAAGTCCGATACGCCCTGTAATTCGTAATCAGGAAGCTCGATGCGAAAATGGTTTTCCAGTTTCGTGAGCAAGTCGAGCGTCTGCAGGCTGTCAATTCCCAGCGTCTTGAAAAAGTCATCGTCGGCGTGCAGCTTTTCTCTGGGCACTTTGAAGTGCGTGGCGGCGAGGTTGAGAATCTCATCGAGCGTCTGATCAGTGGTAGACATAAGCTCTTGCGCAAACTCTCCCATCAATTGGCTTCATTGCGAACTATTCTGCCGACAAGATTCTATTTTCTATTTGAATCCGCGCCCAGTTCGCTATGGCAGATACGGTTGCGCGGCGCTGCTCTCTACAAACTTGCGCAATCCCGCCTGCACTGCCGGGCGCGTATACAACTCGCAGAAAAGATCGATCTCCTGCCTCAGTTCATCTTGCGGAATCGACTTAATAAATCTCTTCGCCGCCGTCGCGGTTGCACGATCAAACTTCCCCAATTGTGCTGCAGTTGCTCGTGCGGCGCGCAGCGATTCGCCTTCGCCAACCACCTGGCTGACCAGCCCAATCTGCTGGGCCTTGACCGCATTGATGCTGCGTCCGGTCAGTAAAAGGTCCCTGACCACCGCATTTCCCAAATCCCGCTTCAGACGCGGAATTCCGCCGAATCCAGGAATCAGTCCCAACCGCAGCTCGGGGAAACAAAACCGCGCCAGTTTGTCCGCGATGATCAGGTCGCAGGTCAGGGCGAGTTCAAAACCTCCTCCAAATGTCACGCCGTGGACTGCCGCAATCGTGGTTAGTGGCGCAGCATCAATCAAATTCAGCACACGGTGAATGCGTTCCAGGAAGTCCCGCACGCCTCTGAGCGCAGTAGCTTTGTCCATCTCTTGTGAACGACGGTAGAGCTCACGAAGATCAGCTCCCGCACAAAAACCCGATTTCAGCTCGCTGTAGATCACCAGCGCATGCGCCGATTCCTGCATGCGGCGCAGGTCAGCGGCAAAGTTTTCTAACTCAGCAAGCGAAACCGACCCCAACTCGTTGCATGGCGCGCGATGCAGCGCTAATTCGATGATGCCGTCTTTAAGGACCCAGGATAGAGCTTTCTCACCCGAACGATCGGCGGGGGCGGCTTCCATTGGCTCTTCGCGCAGCGTGGTGTGCTCCGTACTGTTCAGACTCGCTCCGAAAATTAGACTGCCTGTTTCACGCCATACATCTCTTCAATCTCATTTTTCATGCGGGCGGCGATAACATCGCGCTTGAGCTTTCCGTTCACCGTCAGCATGCCGCTATCAATGGTGAGAGGTTCTTCTTGGATCACAAACGCCCGCACCTGTTTATAATGCGGCATTTCGTCGTTCACTGCATCCAGTACTGCTTGTACCTGCTCAGCTTTCACTTTGCCCGTGACGATTGCCGACAAATATCCGCGCCCGTTTCCGACCAGCACCACCTGTTGGACCTCCGGCAAATTCTTCGCAATCGCGCTCTCGATGGGTTCAGGCGAGATCTTATGTCCCGATCCGAGAACAATCAG
>JASHNX010000167.1 GCA_030041415.1 Candidatus Sulfotelmatobacter sp. | reverse complement strand
TCCGGCGAATGGGTGGTCGTCATTGTTCTCCCACGCAAAGATGGCACCGGCGAAGTCAACGTCACCGTGCGCGGCATGATGCCCGACGGCCTCGAAATGCGCCTCACGCCTGATGATCCCGGCGGCGAGCCTCCCGTGCGGCTCATCGCGGGTCACTGGTTTCAGCCCGGCCAGCGCGAAGTGGTCGTGAGCAAATCTATTCGCTCGCGCTTTTCCCACGCCAATATCGGCGACACCATGGAGTTCGGCAAAGGCTCTTGGAAAGTCGTTGGAGTTTTCGATGCCGGCGGTTCCGCATACGAATCGGAAATCTGGGGCGACGTGAATCAGATGGCTTCCGATTTCGATCGCCAGGGCGGTTATGCCTCAGCCTATCTGCGCGCTACCGACGCCATCGCCGCTGACGCCTTGGTGCATCGCGTCAGCGACGATCAGCGACTCAAGCTCGAAGGCATGTTGGAAAAAGATTATTACGCGAAACAGACCAGCTCTGGCGCGCCCATCAAATACATCGGCATCGTGGTCGCCGTCATCATGGCGATCGGCTCCAGCTTTGCGGCTATGAATACGATGTATGCCGCTGTGGCTTATCGCGGGCGCGAGATCGCCACACTGCGCGTGCTCGGTTTCTCCCGTCCGTCAATTTTGACTTCGTTCGTTCTGGAATCGTTGATGCTCGCCTTGTTGGGTGCGGCCGTCGGTATTGTTCTGATGTTGCCGTTTAACGGAATGCAGACCGGAACGTCCAACGCGGTGACGTTCAGCGAAGTCGTGTTCAGCCTGCAAATCACGCCGCAGGTCGCCGCTGCTGCGATTGGCTTTGCGCTGATCATGGGATTATTCGGCGGTCTTGCTCCCGCGTGGCACGCGGCCCGGCAGAATATTTTGACCGCGCTACGCGGCTGATGGCTGTAATTTATGTCGATTGACGCCAAACATAGCGACCTGCAGAGCCTGCGCATCGATCGTAGCGCTCGTGGATCGGATAGCAGTGAGCCCCCCGCCTGGGCCCGCCGCTATATCGTAATCGGAATCGCGGTCGTCGCCGCGTTAAGCATTACTGTGCTCGCCTATCGCCTGCTTGCCGGCAACGCGCCCGAAGTCGAAGTGGTTCGCGCCGCGGCCGAAAATAGCCCTGTCGGCGACACCGTTCTTTCCGCCACCGGCTACATCGTTGCCCATCACACCATCAACGTGAATTCCAAAGTTACTGGCCGTCTCGAGTGGATCGGTGTCGAGAAAGGCGACAAGGTCAAAGAAGGCCAGGTTCTGGTTCGTCTCGAGGATCAGGAATTCCGCGCCGCCTACGAACAGGCAAAAGGAGCGCTCGACAACGCCCAGGCTTATCTCGATGAACTTCAGCACGGCTCGCGTCCGGAAGAAGTTCAGGAAGCGCAGCACAATCTCGACGAGGCTCGCGCTACGCTGGTCAATGACAAAGCTACGCTCGACCGCATCAAGGAGCTTTCCGCCGCCGGCGTGGTTTCCCACCAGCAGTTCGACGATGCCACCGGCAAGTTCGAGTCCGATCAGCAGCGTGTGAACTCGCTCCAAAAGGCATTTCAGTTGATGAAGATCGGCCCGCGCCAGGAAGAAATCGAGCGCGCCCGCGGCGCGCTTCTGCAGGCTCAAGGCCAGCTCGATTATGCAGAATCTCAGCTCGATGCGACTGTGATTCGTGCTCCTGTTACCGGCACGATTCTCGATCGCACTGCCGAAAAGGGCGAACTCATCACTGCCCAATTTGCTAGCGCGGCTGCCGGCGGCCCGCAGGGATCGGTCGTGTCGCTTGCCGACTTGAATGATCTGCAGGTCGAGCTCGATATCGCTCAGGCCGATTTCGCGCGCCTCGGCCCAAAGCAGAAGGGCATCGTCACCACCGACACCTATCCCGACAAAACTTACGACGGAGAAATCGCGCAGATTTCTCCCGAAGCCAATCGCCAGAAGGCGACCGTGCAGGTGAAGGTACAGGTACTGAATCCCAACAAGTATCCGGAAATTCAGCTGCGCCCCGACATGAATGCCACGGTAAAATTTCTTGCCGATGCTCCCTCCGGCAAGACCACGCAGCCACAAGGCGCGTTCGTTCCCGCGAACGCGTTGCGTGATCGCGATGGCAAGAAAGTTGTATTCCTCGCCTTCGATGGCAAAGCGCGCCTGCGCGAGGTTCGCGTTCTAAGCCAGCGCAGCGACGGATTTTTGGTAGATGGATTAGTCGGCGGTGAAAACATCATCACCACCGCGCCGCAGGATTTGAAAGACGGAGAATCGATCAAGATTAAAGGACAGTCATGAGCACAGTTGCCGAGAATAAAATCGCTACCGGAACCAAAGTTGTTCAGGCCCGCAACGTCAGTAAGATTTTCAAGCGCGATGCGTTCGAGGTGAAGGCGCTCGACGATGTTTCCATCGACATCGCTGCCGGAGAATTTCTCGCGCTCATGGGGCCCTCCGGCTCCGGCAAAACCACTTTGCTGAATATGATCGCGGCCATCGACCGCCCCACCTCCGGCGAGTTGCTGGTACAGAATCAGAACATCTTCGGTTTCAGCGATTCCCAGGCAGCGCACTGGCGCAACGAGCACATCGGCTATGTCTTCCAGACCTTCAATTTGATCCCGGTTCTCACGGCTTTTGAAAACGTCGAACTGCCGCTCCTCCTCACGCGTCTCAACCAGCAGCAGCGCCGCGATCACGTCATGACCGCGCTCAAGCTGGTGGGCCTCGAAGAGCGCGTCAATCATCTTCCCAAGCAGCTTTCCGGAGGCCAGGAGCAGCGTGTTGCTATCGCTCGTGCCATCGTCAGTGACCCGACTCTATTGCTCGCCGACGAACCCACCGGCGATCTCGACAGCCACTCCGCCACTGAAATTCTGGAAATCCTCAAGCGGTTGAATGAAGACTTCCATAAAACAGTCGTCATGGTTACCCACGATCCGCACGCCGCTTCTTACGCGCACGTCACGCGGCATCTGGAAAAGGGAATGCTACTTCCAGCGGAGAACTGATTCCGCCGGGCTGGCGTATTTGGGGACGACACCGCCGCGCCTTGACCGCCGCGCGCCTCTGCCGTAAATTGGCGGCGAGCGAAATTGGCCGCTGAATTGGTCTTCCCGGAGGAACCTATGCTCGACGGATTCAAAAAATTCATCCTGCGCGGCAACGTCGTGGATATGGCGGTGGGCGTGGTCATCGGTGCGGCCTTCGCCAGCGTAGTTGCCGGATTGACCTCGGCCTTTCTCAATCCCCTAATCAAACTCGCGACGGGCGGGGGTGAGAAATTTTCTACCCTGCAGTTCAATGTTCACGGTGTCGCCTTCCCGCTCGACAACTTTATCAATGCGGTAATTTCTTTCTTTCTGATCGCGGCCGCCGTCTACTTCTTCGTGGTGCTCCCGGTCAATACCCTGATCGCCCGCATGCACAAAGGTGACAAGCCGCCCGACCCGACCACGAAAAAATGTCCCGAGTGCCTCAGCGAGATTCCCATCGAGGCGCGCCGCTGTTCGCACTGCACGCAGCTGGTCGCGGGTAAGGCAGCGTAGAGTCTCTCCGCGATTCGGATAAGATGACCTTATGAGCAGTGTTTGTTTGCGGGCCTCGTTTTCCTTTGTCGTTTTCCTGCTGGTCGTCGCGCTTGGCGCGCTCGCGCAGGATTCTTCTTCCAGCTCCTCATCCTCGAATTCCCACAAGCCGGGTGCCGCGCACTCCGTTCCTTTGCAGCCTGGTTCCATCACCAACGGCGTCTATCGCAACTCAATGTTCGCCTTTACTTGCAAAATTCCCACCGGATGGGTCTTGCGTACTGACGAGATGAATACGCACGATGATGCGTCCAGCGGCGAAGTCCAAGGCGCAGGATCAACAAAGCCCGGCCGCGTGCTGCTCGCGGCGTTTTCGCGTCCTCCGCTCGCCCACGGAGAAGACGTAAACTCCTCGATCCTGATCGCTGCTGAGAGTACGGCTACCTATCCCGGCCTGATGGATGCCGCCCAGTATTTCGGCCCGGTCACCGAAGTTGCTCATGCCCAAGGATTCGATGTCGATGAAGAACCGTACGAGTTTGACGTCGGAGCGAAGACGCTGGTGCGCAGCGATTTCGAAAAAGATGTCAGCAGCCGCGTCATGCACCAGTCGACGCTTGTCATGCTGGCGCACGGCTACGTAGTTTCGTTCACGTTCATTGGCGGGACGGAAGACGAAGTGGAAGAACTGGTGAGCGGGTTAAGCTTTTCGGCTTCTGGAAAAACGAAAAATGAACCGGCAAAATAACCTGACGTCATTCCCGTCGAAGTTGAGCAGCGGCGCGACCAGCGTTATTCCAGCGGTTCCGGCTCCAGCGCAATGTTCTTTTCGCCGGCCGCTTTCTTCGCCGCGTATTTCTTCATCCACGCTTCCCAGCTTTTGCCGGCGGCGGTGTCGCGTCCCGTGAATGCAAGCGCGGCAATATCCGCGTACGAAATCGCAACTTTACCGTCCGAATTCTTCGGATAAAGGCGAACAAGAGAATCTTTCAATGTAGGTCCGCTGCGCCGGTCAAATAGATATCCCTCGATCTTCGAGCCGTCTTTGCGCGTGATAGTGACATCGCCGCGGTAGTCGAAAGCCTTCTCTAGCGCGATGCGAATTTCTTCGTCGCTGGCCAGCGACGGAATCCATCCTTCCAGCTGTTCGTGCGCCGTGCCGGGAGCGACTTCCAGTGCATCAGGATTCAGCACCGCATGCGGCACGGCCTGCGCTGCCTCGTGGTCGACATGTCCAGATTCTTTACCTGTCATAAAAACTCTTCAGATGATGAAACGGGAATTGTCATCCTGAGCGCAGCCAGCTCCCATGAGCTCACGAAGCCGAAGGATCCCTGCCTGACACGAAACCGGTACGCCTTAAGCGTTAACTACGCCCGCGTACGCTCCAACTTACTCGTCGGCGCGATTTGCACCAGCGGATGCACCGGCTCGATGTGCTCATCGAGCATGCGCAGCGCTTCTTCATCCCGATAGCTTGTGAACAACGTTGCCTTCACCGTGGCCATAAATCCGCTCAATGAACTAAACGTCGCATTCACCGCCGAAGCCTCGTACCCGCTGTGCACCATGCAATTCGCGCAGGCCGGATTTCCGGACTCGGTTCCGTAATTGTTCCAATTCGTGGTTTCCAGCAGCTCGGCAAAAGTCTCGGCGTAGCCATCCTGCAGCAGATAGCACGGCTTCTGCCAGCCAAAAACGTTGTACGTCGGCATGCCCCACGGTGTGCACGGATAAGTGCGCTTGCCCATCAGAAATTCCAGAAACAAGGGCGACAGATTGAACTGCCAGTTCTTTTTCCGGTTTGACAAGATCGCGCGAAACATCCGCCGCGTGCGCGCGCGGCCAAGAAAATGTTTCTGATCGGGAGCTTTATCGTAAGAGTACCCCGGCGAAAGCATCATGCCTTCGAGACCGAGTTCCATCATCTCGTCGAAAAACGCCCGCACAGATTTCGGATCGGCGCCGTCAAACAAAGTGGTATTTGTCGTAACGCGGAAGCCGCGCGCCAGCGCTTCTTTGATCGCATCAACAGCGATGTCGTATCCACCTTCGCGGCACACCGCCAGATCGTGCTCTTCGCGTTGCCCATCGAGATGCACGCTGAACGTCAGATATTTGCTCGGCTTGAACAGATGCAGCTTCTCTTTCAGCAGCAGAGCATTCGTGCACAGATAAATATATTTTTTTCGCGCAACCAGCCCGTCAACGATCTTTTCGATCTGCGGATGCATTAGCGGCTCGCCGCCCGGAATCGAAACCATCGGTGCCCCGCACTCATCGACTGCCCGGAAGCATTCCTCCGGCGAGAGATCTTTCTTCAGAATGTGGGCGGGATATTGAATCTTCCCGCATCCCGCGCATGCCAGGTTGCAGCGGAACAGCGGCTCGAGCATCAACACCAGCGGATACTGCTTTCGCCCCGCGAGCTTCTGCCGAAGCACGTAAGTCGAAACAGTCCACATCTGCGATACGGGAACGGGCATTCTGGGTCGGATAGCTCCTGTCCGCCTATTCTATCAGCAGGATTTTTTTGATGTCCTCAACCGTGCCCGGGCGTCGGAAAATGTGCCGCAGAATCAACCGCTAGTTGTGATTTTGTTGTGGATGATTGCGGATGAACTTCCTACTCCGGACCAACTTGGAACTCCCTGCAAACAGGGCGTTTACCGGAGCGGTTCTCGCCCCGCGAGGCGTCAAAAGGGGTCCTTTTTCGTGGTATAATTTGATAGTCGCCAATCGAGCCTAAGTATAAGAAATTTCAATAACTTGAAGTCGGTCCCGTGGCGGCGTAAAGCGCGATTCTGGGGGCGAGTCTTGGATGCAGTTGTTCGGAATGACTCGTGCCTGGTTGAGCTCAAAGTTTTGACGTTCGTCCCCGGAGCGGAATGGCCACCAAAGAGATCAGCACTTCCATCGAAACCAAAACCAAAAACGGAGCCGTGACCCCGATCAACGAAAAGCCGATCGACGCAAAGGCGACGAACGGAACGACAAACGGAAACGGCAAGAGCGACTACACCGCCGACTCCATCAAGGTTCTCGGCGGCATGGAAGCCGTACGCAAGCGTCCGGCGATGTACATCGGCTCCACCGGCGACCTCGGCCTCCACCATCTTGTCTACGAAGTCGTCGACAACTCCGTCGACGAAGCGCTTGCCGGCTTCGCCACCAAAATCGACGTTACCATCGAAACCGACAACTCGATCACGGTGGTCGACAACGGTCGCGGCATTCCGGTTGACGACATGGATATCGACGGCGAAAAAGTTTCGGCCGCCCAGGTCGTCATGACCACGCTTCACGCCGGCGGTAAATTCGATTCTTCCACTTATAAAGTTTCCGGCGGATTGCACGGTGTCGGCGTCTCCTGCGTCAACGCGTTGAGCGAGCAACTGGATCTTGAAATCTGGCGCGATGGCGCGACCTGGGAGCAGACGTATTCCAAGGGCGAACCCACCAACAAGTTAAAGAAGACTGGCGTCGCCAAAATCAAGACGGGAACCAAAGTTCATTTTCTTCCCGATCCTACAATCTTCACCACCACCGAATACAACTACGACACGCTTGCGCAGCGCCTGCGAGAACTCGCATTCCTGAACAAAGGCCTGATCATCACGCTCACGGACGAGCGCACGATCGATCCCAAGACCGACAAGGCTAAGACAACTGAGTTCAAGTACAACGGAGGCATCGCCGAGTTCATCAAGCATCTGAATCGCGGCAAGCAGGTTTTGCACGACAAGCCCATCTACATGGAGGCCGAGCGCAATGGTGTCAACATGGAGATCGGCCTGCAATACAACGATGGATATTCCGAAACCATCTTCAGCTTCGCCAACAATATCAATACCGTCGACGGTGGCACGCATCTCTCCGGCTTCCGCATGGCGCTCACACGCACCATCAATTACGCCGGCCAGCAGATGGGCCTGTTCAAGGATGTAAAAGAAAATCTCACGGGCGATGACGTTCGCGAAGGCCTGGTCGCCGTGATCAGCGTGAAGCTGCCGCAGCCCCAGTTCGAAGGCCAGACCAAAGGCAAACTGAATTCCGATATCGCCGGCGTAGTGCAGGCGTTCGTCAACGAGCGTCTCGGCGCGTTTTTCGAGCAAAACTCCACCGTTGCCCGCAAGATCATCAACAAAGCGATCGACGCTGCCCGCGCCCGCGAAGCCGCGCGCAAAGCTCGCGACCTCACGCGCCGTAAAGGCGCTTTGGATTCTGGTGGCCTGCCGGGAAAACTCGCCGACTGTTCCGAACGCGATCCCGGTCGCTGTGAATTGTTCTTAGTCGAAGGCGAATCCGCCGGCGGCACCGCCAAGCAGGGCCGCGACCGCCGCTTCCAGGCGATCCTGCCGCTCAAAGGAAAAATTCTCAACGTCGAAAAAGCGCGCTACGACAAGATGCTGGCCCACGAAGAAATTCGCGCCATGATCACGGCGCTCGGCACCGGCATCGCCAAGGACGATTTCGATCCCACGAAAGTCCGCTACGGCAAAATCATTCTCATGACCGACGCGGACGTCGACGGCTCGCACATCCGAACGCTCCTGCTCACATTCTTCTTCCGCCACATGCAGGAGCTGATCAAGCGCGGCAACGTATTCATTGCGCAGCCGCCGCTCTACTCGATCAAAAAAGGCAAGTCGATGCAGTACGTGAAAGACGACGAAGCCTTCGATAAGATCATGCTCAAGCGCGCCGCCGACGGCCTGATTGTTCGCTACGGCGAAGGCGCGGCCAAGCTCGAAGGCGCAAACCTGACTCGCTTCATGAGCGTGCTGAAGGAGTATCTAAACTTCTTCGACAAGGTGAACAAACGCGTGCGCGACGAAGCCGTCACTGAGCTGCTGCCAAAGCTTGATCTCTCGAAGAAGGCCGATTTCGAAGGCGACAGGAAAACTCCCTCGAAGAAGATCGAGAAGCTCGAAAAAGAATTGAAGCGCCTGCAGAAAGACCGCAAATTCAAAGAGGTCGAAAGCCGCTTCGATGAAGAGCACAACCTGTGGGAAGTTCGTTACGTCAACGCGCAGGGCTCCGACCACATCATCAACTGGGAACTCGTCTCCAGCCCTGAGAGCCGCCAGTTGATTTCAAAGTTCAAGCAGATCGAACCCTATCTCGAGCCGCCGTTCGTCGTAGAAACCATTGCGAAAGCCGGCGCGGCTAGCGGCAACGGTGCAGGGGAAGACGCAGCGGAGGACGAAACGACGGAGAAGGAAAAGGGCGAAAAGAAATCGGCGAAGCCCGCGTCCGGAGCCAAGACCAAAGTCGCCCCCGAGCCGGTCGAAAAGGCGACCGCCCGCGAGCTCTTCGACTATGTGAAAAAAGAAGGCACTCGCGGCTACGATGTGCAGCGCTACAAAGGCCTCGGTGAAATGACCGCTCCGCAGCTCTGGGAAACCACTATGGACCCCGAGCGCCGTACCCTGCTCTTGGTGAAGCTGGAAGACTTGCCGACGACTGAAACCATCTTCGCCACGCTGATGGGCGAAGACGTTGAAGCCCGCCGCAAATTCATCGAAGAGAACGCGCTGGACGTGAAGAATCTAGATATCTAACTTCAACGATTATCCGCCCCAGCGTCTCGTCACACAGCGTCATTCCGAAGCCCCGCGTTTTCGCCAGCGGGGCGAGGAATCTCCCTGCGGCATGCCGTTGCCTCGAACTTATCGAAATCTCACCAGTCCTTCGCGAGATCTTCGGGACGACAGTCCGGAAGTGGAAGCCTACTTCAGCCCTTCCACCAGATACAAATCCGCTAAGTTGCGGTGGTAGCCGAAGACGCAGGATTTGGCGTCGGGAGTCATGAGAATGGGGCCAATATTTTCCACGCCGGCTGGGTCGCTGGGCATCAGGTCCTTCCAGAGAGCGCGGTGGCCGCTGCGCGCATCGACGCGATAGACATGGGCGGGGACGTCGCCGGCTTGATAGACATAGAGCGAGCCGCCATCGGCGCTCCAGGTGATGGGCTGCTCGCTCGGATTGACGCCGGGAATCGGGCTCGCCTCTCCGCCGTTCACCGGATAGAGATAGACCCGCTGGTCCGGCCCGATTGCAGCCACAGATTGCGAATCTGGCGTTATCGCAAACGAAGTCCCGTTCACGCCTTCAGGCGTAATCGCACGGCTGTTCCCCGACGCGACGTCGTAAACGTAGAGCCTCTCGCCCTTGCTCGGCTCGTCGCCGGAGAGAAGAATTCGCTTTCCGTCGGGGAACCAGTGCGCCCAGTTGTGATTGACGTTGTCGTGGGTCAGGTCACGGGCCTGGCCTGCTCCGGTGGGCAGCAGTTTAAACTGGGCAGGCTGGACCTGGGTTGTCTGCATAATCGCCCACTTGCCGTCAGGTGAGAGCGCTACCGCGCCGCCCTTGCCCAGAAGGACCGCGGGAGCGCCATCGGTGCCGCGGATATAAACCGCATAAGTAAAACCGCTGGATTTGGAATAATCCAGCGCGCCTCCGCCGCCCTCTTCATCGAACAACAGCGTCTTGCCATCGGCTGAGAGGTCCGAAGGATAGGTGTAGTCAAGCCAGGAGAGCTCGTGCTGCTTGGCATCGGAGCCGAAGCCGACAACTTCGCGCCGCCAGCTGGCGCGCACCAGCAGCACGCGGCCATCTTTGGCAATGTCATAGAGCATCAGGGCTCCCGGAAGGCGTGCGATCGTGCGCATTTTGCCGTCGAGGGTCGTGGCGTAAAGCGTGCGATCGGTTCCTGAATCGCTGGCTGTGAACCAGATTTCTTTGCCATCCGGAGCCCAGGCCAGGCCCTGGATCGTGAACCACTGGTCGGAGAGCACCCTCTTCTTCCCGCCCATGTCGACGACAGCTAGCGTGCCGCTGTCGTCGCCCTGCAGGGGATGGTCCGCGAAGGCAATAAGGTCTCCTTTGGGCGAAACGCGGGGATGGCCGATCCACCCGCCCGTCTGATAGAGCGGCTTGCCGATGGGATATTCGAGACGGTTCATTCCGCTGTAGTCGCGTACGACGGCAAAGCTCGTGCCGTCGGGAGACCAATCCGCCCACTGCACGCTATCCAGCACCTCGCGTGGCGCTCCGCCCGCCAGGGGCGCTCGTGCCAAAGTTCCCATCGTAACCCACGGCCCTACGGCTTTGCTGTTAAGCAGCACGGCCATCTCGGCAGTCGAAGAAATTGACATCAGCTGCGTATGGCTGAGGCCGAGCGAGCGGGACTCCGGCGCTTCGGGGCGCGCGGTGAATACGTCGGACGGGTTCCCCTGCCACGCGGCGCTGTAGAGAATCGTTTGGCCGTCGGGGGCGAAACGCGCAGCCCGAATGCTCCCGCGCCGGAACGTCAGCTGGCGATATACCGGAGGCTCGTGAGGCGCCGGTATGAAGGCCAGCTTTCCGGCAAAAACACCGGCGGCGGCCGCCAGCAGCAAACCGCAAACCAAAGCCAGCGCGCGTAGCGGCCGTCGGGACGACGCGGGAAGCGATGGTGCCGCTACTGCACCCGACTGCTGCGCCGGCTCGTCCACAACTGACGTACGCGAGGAGTCAAGCGAACGCCTCAGGCGTTTCAGGTCGGCGCGCAGCTCCGCCGCGCTCTGGCAGCGCAAGTCGCGGTCTTTCTCCAGCGTCTTGTTGATGATCTCTTCGAGCTTCGGGGGAAGTTGGGGGTTGAGGCGCACCGCGCCAGTCGGCTGGCGGTTCAAAATGGCTTCCGTAATCACGGCGGAAGTTTCCCCGCGAAAGGGCAGAACACCGGTGGCCATTTCATAGAGCACCACGCCACAGGAAAACAGGTCGGTGCGGCCATCCAGTTCCTTGCCGCGTAACTGCTCGGGAGACATGTAAGCGACCGTACCGACGGCGCTGCCGGGATTGGTCAGATCGAGGCTGGTCGCATCGGCAAGGGTTTGCGAGTCGCCGCTGGTGGGCCGCGCGGCTCGGGCGATTTTCGCCAGGCCAAAATCAAGAATTTTGGCGTTGCCGCGGTCGGTGACAAAGATGTTGGCCGGCTTGATGTCGCGATGCACGATTCCCTTGCTATGCGCTGCCTCGAGCGCGTCGGCAACCTCGATGCCGATGGTGAGCAAAGATTCCGGCTCCATCGGTCGACCCTGGATCAAGTGCTTGAGCGTCTGGCCGGTGAGGCACTCCATCACGATGAAGAGCTGGCCATCGTGCTGCCCGATTTCGTGGATGGTGCAGATATTGGGATGGTTCAATGCCGAGGCGGCTCGGGCTTCGCGGCGGAAGCGCTCAAGAGCCTGCGCGTCCCGCGAAGAGTCTTCGGGAAGAAACTTGAGCGCGACGAAGCGGCCCAGCGTCGTATCTTCGGCCTTGTAAACCACACCCATGCCGCCGCCGCCGAGCAATTCGAGAACGCGGTAATGCGAAACAGTTTGGCCGATCATGGACGAGAGTGGACAGTGCCGCGGCGGGGAACGCGAGCGCAGTAATCTTAGGGGCAAATACGCGGCTCCGTCAATGAAAAGCCGGGGCAGGCAGTGCTGGATTAAACACGCATGGGGCCAGATGAACCACGCCCGTGCCGGTTTCAATCACGAACTAGGGACGATGAGATGCCGGCGATGCTCGAAATGACAGAAATGTGGCGATCGTCGACACCAGCGTCATCAGCGAAATGATTCCCAGCGAGATCACACAGTAGACACACCACACGCCGAGAATATCCTTTTCGACGTGCGCCAGGTAAAGCGAAAATCCCAGGCCCACCAGCACCATCGCCAGCACAAGTGGATACGCGCGCCGCGCCGCCAGCAAGCCCATCAGAAAATATCCCAACATGCCGATCGCGGCCACCGGAATCCCGCCGAGCATCGCATACGGGCTGTGGTTCACGATGCCGCAATCCCAGCGCTCGTTGATGCTGCAGGGCGAGTCGCCTTCAGTGCGGTAATGCTCGCGCAAGGCGAGCGCAGAAACGACAATGCCAAAAAGACCAAGAATAATAAGTACGTATTTCATAGCGTTCTCGAATTTAATCATCCATCAAAAATCAACAGTCCTTCTAGCTCGCCGCATGCGCCGCTGCAAGATCCTGTAGTAAATCCGATGCTGCCCACTCCGCCCCGTGATACCAGCGGTAAATTTTCCCGTCCGCTGAGATCACCGCCGTGCTCAGGGAATGCGTAATCACTCCATCGTTATCTTCATAGGTCAGCGCGAAAAAATCTGCGAACTTCGGCAGCTCTGCCTTCGGAATTGCCGCGAACTCCCACCTCTTAAACAGCGCCGGATCTTTGCTTCCCGCGCACGAAAAACCGTAAGCCCGCAAGACCTTCGGCGTGTCGTGCACCGGATCGAAGCTGACGCTCAACAAATGCGTCTTGCCGTACCGCGCCGGATCGGCCTGAATTTCCTTGTCGATGTCAGCAAATTCGTGGCTCACTCGCGGGCAGAAGTCAGGAAACGGACAGCGCGTATAAATCAGCGTGACCAGTAGCGTTTCCCCGTGATACTGATGCAGGGAAATCTCGCGCCCGCTCTGGTTGACCAGCTTGAAATCCGGCACGTCGTCGCCCGGATTCGGCAGGTGCATGCTTGCCGCCGGTTTTTCGCTCGTCGGCACCTGCGTGTGCCCCGTGACCTTCACGTTCTCCAGCCAGTAGCTGTTCGGCTCAACCACAACGTCAGCCGCGATCGTATCTCCAGCCTTCAGTTGACCAAGCATGTCCGGCGGTTTGATCTTATAAGGCATCACCATCTTTTCCATGAAGCCCTGAATCGGTTCGTTATCCACGTCCGCCGTGCCGGCGTTCTTGTCAATCGAAATCACCGTTCCCTTCAGCGCGTAGCGCTTCGGTTGCGTGCTCGCGCTGCGGTTGCACGATGGCAACAAGATAAGCACTGCGCTTATCCACCACAGCGCAATCAGACGCGAATACGAACTCTCCTTCAGTGACATGTTCTTCTCTAATTATCTCCCATCGCAACGCAGCCCATCTCTAATTTCGAATCACGGATTTTCCAGCGTGCGCGCACCTCATTATTGTTCTCTCAAAAAGTTTTCGCAGCTTTCAATAATGAAACCGGTAACGGAACTCAACATAAAGCTGCCGTGGCTCGTTCCAGTGAAATCCGCCAAAAGTAAGGCTGTTGTCGAGTTGCACCCGGCGATTAGCAACATTCAGAGCGTCAACCGAAATGCTATATTGCTCGGCGAAAGTTTTTCCCAGCGCGATGTCGAACGTCGTATGGCTCGGCAAGTAATTGCCAGGATATTGCACACCGGGCAAGCCATTCGTAAAGCCGGACCCATAGTAGACATTGGTGGAAGCGTAGCTGTGCCAAGGCAGATTTTCGTTGTAGCCGACATTCAAAGTGTTTCGCTGATCATGATCCACGGGCGCCAGTCCCGGGGGAATGTCGAGCCCACAGGATGGCGTGATTGGGCTCGGGCAGATGAGGCCGCCGGTTATCGGCGAAGTGGCCTGCGCGATTTGATTGGCGTAGGCGAGATGAAACTGCCCGTGATGCCACACTTGCGTCGACCGCAAGGTGAGCTCCCAGCCTTGGATCAGCGCATATTTCCACGTAATAGGCCAGAAAATGTTCGACTCGCCGATGTTGTTGTGGTCGAGCCAATTCTTGGCGCGGGTTTCGTAATTATCGGCGCTGAGGCTCCAGCCCTCGAATGGAATAGTCACGCCGAACTGCCATTCGATATCGCGTTCACCGTGCAAGGGAGAAAAAGCGAAGCCCTGGCCGCTTGCCAGAGTTTGCAAATCGCTGGTTGCCGTAGAGAGCGGCGGCGCCTGGTAGTAGTACCCGTAGAAGCCGCGGAAAACCCAGTTCAGGCGAGGAATTCGGATCGCTGCGCC
The DNA here is from genome assembly GCA_030041415.1 of Candidatus Sulfotelmatobacter sp. Lineage (GTDB taxonomy): Bacteria > Acidobacteriota > Terriglobia > Terriglobales > Acidobacteriaceae > Sulfotelmatobacter. The sequence continues at coordinate 69 of JASHNX010000167.1, read as the reverse complement.
GAGGCGAGGGTCGGTTGCATGCTCGGAGATCGTGGAGCTGAATTGCGTTTCGCGCAGACCGGCGATCAA
>JASHNX010000166.1 GCA_030041415.1 Candidatus Sulfotelmatobacter sp. | reverse complement strand
GCCGGGGGATGGACGATCGAGAGTGGGGATGGGTCGGTGACGCTGGCAGTGCCGGAGAATCTGGCCGCTGATGTGGACCTGCACACGGGCGATGGGCACATCGACCTGGATTTACCGGTGGTGGTGACGGCGGGCAGGATTCAGCATAACGAGGTTCATGGCAAGATCAATGGCGGGGGAAATCTGCTGACGATTCGTACGGGAGATGGATCGATCCGTTTGAGTCGAAGCTAAAGGGCATAAGGTCTGGGCGGTTTGCAGCCGGGCGTCCTGCGCGAGATTCCTCGCCCCGCTGGTCAAAGCGCGGGACTTCGGAATGACGCACTGAAATTCGGGATTTTACTTTCAAGTTTGCCCACTGTATAAATTTTCCCTTTGAAGATGTGCGGAGCGTCCGCTCCGGAAAGAGAACACTTCTATGATTCGGGCCTTCGCGATTCGACTCGGCAGCGTTGCTCTTCTATCGATTTGCGTTACCCCTCTGATTGCAGCGCAGCAGGCGGCTTCGAACACCACGCACGAGCCCGCGCTGGACATCACGTCGATGGATCAGAGCGTGGATCCGTGCACCGATTTTTTCCAGTATTCGTGCGGGGGATGGATCAAGAGAAATCCGATTCCTCCCGATCAATCGTCATGGGATACGTATTCCAAAATGCAGGATGAGAATGTGGCGCGCCTGAGAGGAATTCTCGAAACGGCATCGGCGCCGGACGCGAAGCGCAGCGCGCCGGAACAGAAGATCGGCGACTACTACGCTTCGTGCGTCGATGAGAAGGCGATTGACGCGAAAGGAATGGAGCCGCTGAAGCCGGAACTGGAGCGGATTGCGAAGATCGATTCCAAGACAGAACTGGCCGACGCGGCGGCGGTGATGGTTGATGAGAACGTGTTGTTCCGCTTCGGATCGACGCAGGACTTTCGCGACGCGAACCAGGAGATCGCAGAAGCCGATCAGGGAGGTTTAGGGCTTCCGGACCGCGATTACTACGTGAAAGAGGATGCGAAATCGGTGGAGTTGCGAAAGCAGTATCTGGCGCACGTGCAGAAGATGTTCGAGCTGCTGGGCGATCCAGCCGAGACGGCGAAGACGGAATCCGAGACGGTGATGCGCATTGAAACCGCTCTAGCCAAGGGGTCGCAAACACGGGTGGAACGAAGAGAGCCGAAAAATTTGGATCACAAAATGACGTCGGCGGAGTTCGAGAAGATTGCTCCGGATTTCGGATGGACGGCTTACTTTGCGAAGGTCGGCAAGCCGTCGCTTGCTTCGCTGAATGTGGCGTCGCCGAATTTCTTCAAGGCGCTGAACGCGGAGCTGGAGAAAGAAAGCCTGGCGGATTGGAAGGTCTATTTGCGGTGGCACCTGATTCATGCCGATGCCGCCTTTCTCTCGTCGGCGTTTGTGAATGAAAACTTTGCGTTTTATGGAAAAACGTTGCGGGGGGAGGAGGAGCTGAAGCCGCGATGGAAGCGATGTACAGAGAATGTGGACGACGACCTGGGAGAAGCTCTGGGACAGGTGTACGTGGAAAAATATTTCAGCCCGGAAGCCAAGCAGGAAGCGGTAAAGATGGTGAAAGAGATAGAGGACGCGATGCAGCAGGACATCAACAGCCTGCCGTGGATGTCGGCGACGACAAAACAGCAGGCGCTGGTGAAGCTGCACGCGATGGCGAACAAGATCGGCTATCCGGACAAGTGGCGGGATTATTCGAAGCTGGAAATCGTGCGCGGGGATGAGCTGGGAAATGTGGAGCGGGCGCGGGTGTTCGAATTCAACCGGCAACTGGCGAAGATCGGCAAGCCGGTGGATCGCGGCGAGTGGGAGATGACGCCGCCAACAGTGAATGCGTATTACGATCCGCAGATGAACGACATTAATTTTCCGGCGGGAGTGCTGCAGCCACCGGCGTTCGATCCGGATTCGGATGCGGCGCCAAATTATGGCGATACCGGAGGGACGATCGGGCATGAACTGACGCACGGATTCGACGATGAGGGAAGGCAGTTTGACGCGCATGGAAACTTGCTCGACTGGTGGACGGAGGAAGACGGAAAAGAGTTTGCGAAACGGGCGAGCTGCATTTCAACTCAGTATTCGAATTACGTGATCATCGACGACATCAAGATCAACGGGAAGCTGACGTTGGGCGAGGACATTGCCGACCTGGGCGGGCTGATTCTGGCATATCGCGCGTGGCAGGAAGATACGAAGGGACAGAAGCTGGAGCCGATCGAGGGCCTCACGCCGGAGCAGAGATTTTTTGTGGGATACGGACAGAGCTGGTGCGGACAGACGCGCGACGAGACAAAAAGATTGAGGGCGACGGTGGACCCGCATTCTCCGGAGAAATACAGGACAAATGGGGTAGTTTCGAACATGCCGGAATTCCAGGAGGCGTTTCACTGCACGGCGAAATCGCCGATGGTGAATGAGAACCGGTGCCGGGTGTGGTAGGAGCTCAAGACCCTGAATGGCCAGATCAATCGGCAGAGAGGCCAGTTTTTAAAAGCGACAGATTCAATAGCGTGTATCAAGCAGTGTGGCTTCTTCGACCACCGACCACGTGGTTCGGGCGAGATCGACAAATAAAGGCAAGTCGACGTCAGAAGCGGCACCTTCGGGGGATGCCCACGTAGCTTCCATGCTTTCGCGATCCTCAAAATAAAGTTCGACGATGGCGTCCCATGAGGGGTGATTCCGTTGGGCATCTTCCTGCGGGAAATTCTGCACATAGCGGCGAAGGCCGGGAAGTTTTCGGGCGATCGGTCCGTGAACGTTCCTCAGATAGTTTTGAAACTCCGCGTGAGTCATGTCTTTACGCTTGCAGATAACGACCATGAATTTGAGCATTGCGCGGACCTCGATCAAACGCTCTCGATCATTCCGGCGAGGAGCAGAGCGCGGCGTGGCAACTCTGAGACTTCGATGAATTCATGGATGGCGTGCGCGCCGTCGCCCACGCCGCCCATACCGTCGAGTGTGGGAATACCGAGGCCGGCGGTGAAGTTTCCATCGGAGCCGCCGCCGACGGCCGCTTCGCCGAGCTTCCATCCAATTTGCGAAGCGATGCCGCGGGCTTTTGCGTAAAGCGCAGCGACGCCAGCAGTGCGCTCCATGGGCAGGCGGTTGATTTTTCCCGTGATCTCGATTTTGCAGCGCTTGTCGAAGGGTTTCAATGAGCGCAAGCGGCGATCAATTCCGGCGGCCTGTTTTGCGCTGCGGATGCGAACATCGATGCCGACCGACGCTTCGGCGGCAACAACATTGGTTCGCGTTCCGCCCGAGAGCACGCCGGGATTGACGGAGACTCCGTGGCGAAGATTGTTGAACTTTGCGAGAACCGCGATCTGGCGTGCAAGTTCGACGATGGCACTGTGACCCTTGCCCGGGTCAAGACCGGCGTGAGAAGCGATGCCTTGCACGCGCAGAGTGTATTCGCCGACGCCTTTGCGCGCGGTTTTGACCGCGGCGTGGCCGGCAGCAGGTTCAAGGACGAGCACTCCGGCAGATTTCTTGGCGAGCGCTTCGGTGATGGCACGCGAAGAGTAGCTGCCGATTTCTTCATCGGAGACCAGAAAGACGGTTACGGGACGAGGCAATTTTTCGTGCCATGCCTGCAGAGCTTCGATGGCGTGGAGGATCAGCGCGATGCCGGACTTCATATCGAGCACGCCGGGACCGCGAAGCTTTCCATTCTCGACTTTGCAGGGCATGGCAGCCAGCGTGCCAAGCGGATAGACGGTGTCGTGGTGTCCGAGAAGGAGCACGGGTTTGCGGGAAGAATCGGGTGAGCCGAAATCGACCTGAAGGTTGTCACCGAATCCGGCGCTGCGATGGATTTGCGTCTTGCCGCCGAGCGCCTCGAATTTTTCCGCGAGAAGTGCCGCTATGCGGGCGAGGGACGGCTTGTCGTCGCTGGGCGATTCGATTTCGACCAACTGGCGAATGGTTTCGACGATCTGATTCTGTCGCTGCTCGAAGTAGCGCAGGCGATCGTGGGCGGGGGAGTGGGATGTATTAGTGGATTTTCCCGTTCGTTGTATAGGTAACACGGACCCTCTCTCGGTGGACGTTTTTTCGTTATGGCTCGATTTATATGGATGCGAGCCGGACGCGCGATACTGCGTCGCCAAAAACGCGATGCTTCGCGCGGCTCGCCCAGATTCCTCGCTGCGCAAAAGAGGCTTGCTCGGAATGACATCATGAGTCGAGGAGCCCTCTTTCCCTGAAACGAGGACGCGGTACAGTATAATCTCAGGCTGATCGAGTCAGATTATGATGGAAAGCATTACTCCCGTGAACGAACCGGCGGCGAAAACGGGGCTGGACATTCACGATATTCTGCGAATTCTGCCGCACCGCTATCCTTTTCTGTTGATCGACCGCGTGCTCGAACTGAAGCGCAAAGAGCGGATTGTGGCCATAAAAAATGTCACGATCAACGAGCCGTTTTTCAACGGGCATTTTCCGGGGATGCCGATCATGCCGGGCGTGCTGATCGTGGAAGCGATTGCACAGGCGGGCGGCGCGCTGCTGCTCACCGAAGTCGAAGACCGCGACCACAAAATAATGGTGTTCACCGGCATCGACCGGGCGAAGTTCCGGCGGCCGGTGGGACCGGGGGATCAGTTGCGGATTGAGGTCGAGGTTGCGGGCTGGCGCGCGGTGCCGCGCATGACTGCGGCGAAAATGCACGGCTGCGCGTATGTCAACGGCAAAAGAGTTGCCGAAGCGACCGTGTCGTGCCAGCTGATCGACAGCGAGCGCGGCCGGGGAGATTCCTCTGGGGATGGCGCGGCGGAATGAATCCGGCTCCGGTAACCTGCGCGCCACCAGCAGATAACGAAGCAATGAATGTCCATCCAAGCGCAATTATCGATGCCCGCGCGCGTGTACCGGCATCGTGCAAAGTGGGTCCTTATTGCGTGATCGGGCCGGACGTGGAGCTGGGCGAGAATTGCCGGCTGATTTCCCATGTGGCGATCGAGGGACCGACGAAGATCGGCTCCGATAATTCTTTCTTTCCCTTCTGCGTGATCGGCATGGCACCGCAGGACGTGACCTACCGGGGCGAGCCGACGCGGCTCGAGATCGGCAATCACAACGAAATTCGCGAGTGCGTGACCATCAGCCGCGGAACGGTAAAAGGTGGCGGGGTGACGCGGGTCGGCAGCCACACGCTGATCATGGCGTATACGCACATCGGGCACGACACGGTGATCGGCGACCACTGCATGCTGGTGAACGGCGCAACGCTGGCCGGGCACGTGACGGTGGAAGAGTGGGCGGTAGTGGGAGCGCTGTGTCCGGTGCATCAGTTTGTACGGATTGGGGCGCATGCGTACATTGGCGGCGGAACGACGATCACGCAGGATGTGCTGCCGTTTTCGATGACCTCGGCTTCGCGCGATACGCACGCATATGGGTTGAACAAGATCGGACTGGAGCGGCGCGGGTTCTCGAAAGAGCGCATTCGCAAACTGCATCATGCGTATAAGACCTTGCTGGCGTCGAAGCTGAATACTTCGCAGGCGCTGCAGAAGCTGAAGGTGGAGCGGGAACGGAGCGAAGATGTGGACCGGCTGATCCAGTTTATTGAAGGGGCGGAGCGGGGAGTGATCAAGTAAGCCGCGGCAGTTCGGTGCACCTACCTTGCGACACCAGGCAATATCCACGACCAAGGAGCAGACCGCAGATTCCGTGACGGATGAGGCGGAAGCGCATGTTCGCGATCGAATTGTGGGCACGTGGAAACTTGTCTCCACGGAAGAGACGTTGAAGGACGGCAGCACGCGTCCGTTTCCCGCGTTCGGACCGCACGCCACGGGCTTTCTGATGTATCAGCGCGAAGGTTACATGTGCGCCGTGCTGACGAATTCCGACCGCCTCAAATCGGCCGATCGTGCACAAGGAAGTCCAGCGCAAGCCACGCCCGAAGAGAAGTTGTCTGCCGCAGAGGGAACGTTTGCTTATGCCGGCCGGTATGAGATCGATGCGAAGCAGGAGCAGATAATTCATCTGCCGGAAGTGGCGAGCGTGCCGGGATATGTGGGATCGCGGCAGATTCGGCCTTATCGCTTTGAAGGCGAACGGCTGATCTTCAGCGATGTGGAGAGGAGCGACCCGGCTGTGGCGCGGTGGAAGATTGTGTGGGAAAAAGTGCGGTGAGGAGCGCGGATGCCTTGCCGCGCCGGCTCAACCAGCCCACCCTGTCGCAGAAGACGTGGCGAGGGTCGGGCAACTCAATTCGGACTTGGCCCGTCATGGCTTCCCTCTGCTGACCAAGTGCTAGACTGATGCGTCGTTCGATCGGCGCTCAGCTCATGTCTTCCCAAAACAAAAAACTTGGGCTCATTGCGGGCAACGGAAAGTTTCCCTTTCTCGTGCTGGAAGCGGCTCGGTCGGCGGGATTCGATGTGGTTGTGGCCGCGATCAAAGAAGAAGCGCTCGCGGAGATCGAAAACAGCGGCGCGGCGTCGGTGCATTGGCTGTCGCTCGGAGAACTTTCGAAACTGATCGACCTGTTTCACCGCGAAGGCGTGCATCGCGCGGTGATGGCTGGGCAGGTGAAGCACAAGCAGATTTTTTCGGCGATCCGCCCAGATTGGCGGCTGGCGAAACTTCTGCTTTCACTGAGCAAACGCAATACGGATAGCTTGCTGGGTGCGGTCGCCAATGTTTTTGCCGAGGAAGGCATCACGCTGGAAAACTCGACGTGGCTGCTGGAACCGCTGCTGGGGATGCCGGGCGTGCTGACGGACCGTCAGCCGACGGAGCAGGAGCGCAGGAATATCGATTATGGCCGGATGGTCGCGCGGGATCTGGCGCGGCATGATATTGGGCAGACGGTGGTGATTGCGGAAGCGGCGTGCGTGGCGGTCGAGGCTATGGAAGGAACCGATGCCACGATCGAGCGGGCGGGGCAGATCATGGGGTCACTGTATGGGGAAGCTTCGACGCTGAGCCGGACGCTGACGGTAGTGAAAATTGCAAAACCGAATCAGGATATGCGCTTCGATGTTCCGGTGATCGGGGTGAGAACGATCGAAGTGATGCGGGCGGCAGGTGCGAGCTGCCTCGCGCTCGATGGGGGAAAGTGCCTGCTGCTGGACCGGCAGCATCTGCTCGACACCGCGAATGCGGCGCAAATTGCGATAGTGGCAGAGCGGGAATAAAACGGCCTCATCACGCGGTTGACTGAGCATGCTTCGATCGGCGAACCTAGCGCATGGCCCAGACAACATCGCGATCACAACCCATTCTTATTGCCGAGCAACTGCGGCGCGCATTTGATGGCGACGCGTGGCACGGTCCGGCTCTGCTTGAATTGCTAGACGATGTCGATGCCGCGGGGGCTGCGGCGAAACCGATTGCGAACGTTCACAGCATCTGGGAGCTGGTGCTGCATATCGAAGTCTGGGACGATGCGGCGATGAGGCGACTCGACGGAAAAGTCTGGCAGCCAGAAGGAACAGACAATTTTCCGATTCCTCCTAAACCGACCGCCGCGGCGTGGCGAAAAGCAGTTGCCGATGCGAAGCGCACGCATGAAAAACTGGTGAAAACAGTAGAGGCTTTGCCCGAGTCGCGGCTTTGGGATCAGGTTCCCGGAAAGAAATACGATTTTTACTTCATGCTGCATGGGATCGCGCAGCATGAGCTTTATCACGCGGGGCAGATTGCGATTTTGAAAAAAGCGCAGAGCCCCGCAAAATAGTCGGTCGTGATTCCTCGTTTTCGTTTCCTTGCATTTACAATCTCTTGTTCGTGCTGGCAACCAGCCAGGGTGAGAGTCCTGCCTGCAATCTGCAAAACCGATCTCCGCTGCCGTCATCGGTGTGGGCGTTTTCGGGCGCAACCACGCGCGTGTTTATAAAGAGCTCGAAAAACAGGGCGAACCGGTGCGCCTCGTAGCTGTGGTCGACCCAGACCTCGAACGCGCGGATGCGGTAGCGAGCGAGTTTGGCTGCCGGTCGTTCGGGTCGATCGAGCAGATGCTCTCGACGCACGGTGATATCCAAGCGGCGTCGGTGGCGGCGCCGACGGTCGGCCACTGTGTCGTGGCAAGCGCACTGATGAAGGCCGGAGTCGACGTTCTGATCGAGAAGCCGCTGGCCGCATCGCTGAGCGAGGCCGACGAATTGTTGCAGCTGGCGAAGGCTCACAAACGCGTTGCGCAGGTCGGACACCTGGAGCGATTCAACCCGGCGGTGCGGGCGACGATTCCCCTGCTAACCCAGCCAATGTTCTTTGAGGTGCACCGGCTGAGCGTATTTACGCCGCGATCGCTTGACGTTGACGTGGTTCTCGACCTGATGATTCACGATCTGGATATTGTTCTCGCGTTTGCGAAATCTCCGGTGAAGGAGGTTCGCGCCGTGGGACTGCCGATTCTTTCCGGCAAAGTGGATATCGCAAACGTCAGGATCGAATTTGAGTCAGGGTGCGTGGCCAACTTTACGGCGAGCCGGGTATCGACGGAGCGCGTGCGCAAGCTGAGATTTTTCCAGCCGAGCCAATATCTCTCGATTGATTATGGACGCCAGGAAGTGCTGGTGTTCAGGGTGGGCGCCGACGACGGCGGGGCCGGAGATCCGACAGTGAATCCCGAGATTAAAGTGCTGAAACCTTCAGTAACTTCGGAAGAGCCGCTGCACGCGGAGGTGAAATCGTTCGTGCACGCGGTCCAGAAGCGCTCGACCCCAACCGTGTCGCTGGAAGATGGCCGCCGCGCATTGGCCCTCGCCATCGAAATCGTGACGGCAATCCGCGAGCACGGACAAAAAATCGGCTTGGGCGGGATGACGCAAGGCAAACGATAGTTGGCTACGCCTATTGTCCTTTCGAGTGGGAGGAACTTGAATGGGACTTGTATCGTCGCGACGGCAGGTTTATATTCTCGCGGATGTTGTGGACAAATTTGGGCGTGTCGAGCGTGTGAAAGTCCACAACACCGAGAGGAAAACGATGAAGAAATCTATTGCCATTGCCGTTATTTCTTCGTGCCTGTCGTTTGCGGGCGGGATTGCGATCGCCCAGAGAGTTCATGACTGGCATGACATTGAAAAGACTCGTGATCATGTGCACGAGGCTATTCATGAGATCGAGAATATTCAACAAGCCAACAGTTTCAACATGGGAGGGCATGCTGAGGCTGCAAAGGGACATCTGAGGCAGGCTGAAGGTGAGCTGAACGCGGCGATCGAGTTCACGAAAACGCACTGAAAAGCACAAAATCAGCTACGGGATAGATTTTCGTGCGGTCGCAGGATCTGGTTCGCCTCTTGACGTCTTCCAACGAACGGCGCTGGCCGCAGCGGCGCCGTTGCGTTTTGCAGCATGTCACTTGCACCGGAACTCAAGGGATCGGCGAACGAGCCTACGGCGCTTCAAGTCGGCACGTCAACGGACAACCTTGCCCAAAGCGGCAACGGCCTGGGCCGGAGCCAGACGGACGGCGAATTTATCATCATGTCCGCAGCTGATCACCGTAGTTCCAGTCGGATATTCTCTGACCCAAATCACCCTGTCAGGATTCACATAGACTTCCATACCATCCACATCTTCAAAAAGTACGAGTTCCACGCCCCCTCCTTGTAGTTTTTGTCTCCTTGATTCTCCGTCTCGGCAAGTCTTCTTCTCAGCGAAACCTGGCGCCACTGGGCGGGTTGCAGAATCAGGCTATGGACGTTGCTGCTGCAAGCCGTTGCGCTCGCCCTTCGGCAGACCACGTATGCTACAAATCCGCGAGGGGTGAGGCCAAGACAAAAATAGCTGCATTCCCTGCGGAAAAGTCCGAGGGGAATGCGCGATGAACCCTCGGGAAAAAATAAAACGTGTTTTTACAATTGTTTACAGACGCAAGCCGTATCCCATTGGTCAGTAAGCACAAGGCTTGGAAAGATGCGAAAATAAAACAAGCTTGGCCGCACCCGATCTGTGGCGTAGGCTGGGAAGGCGAATGCAACGCAGCAGCGCGGTGGTGTGTCTAACCGACAGGGCTGGGTCATACATTTAGTTCATGCCGATCACTCAAATTCCATTCCAGGACCCGGTCGCGCCCGAAAAAACGCAGCCCGAGCAACTCGGCCTCTACGACCGACAGGGATGGGAGACTGCTTACAAGGAACTGGACGACGATGCGCGAGTTCCGCACCTGCTGATTCAACTGCAGGACGATCTGGCGCGCTCGCGGCGGCGCGAGGCGGCATGGATTTCGATTATTGTTCACCTGGTTCTGATCATTCTGATCGTGAATTCTGAGAGGCTGGCAAAGTGGTTCCCGTGGATGCACTCGGTGGTGGCTGTTGCGCGTCCTCTTTCGACCGATAAAGATGTAACCTTCCTTGATTTGCCGCCAGATTTGCAGAAGGCCCCGCACCGGGCGACGAACGTGCTCTCCGATAAGGACCGGATTGCGATGTCGCGGCATCCACAACTCGACCCCAAGGAGTTGAGGAAAATTCTAACGCCCCCACCGGGAAGTCCCGGCATGAACGCTGGGGCGCCGGCGCCGCAGGCTCAAAGTGGGCCGCAGGTGGCACAGAACCCACCACAACAGCGGCCGCAACCGCCACCACAGGAAACGCAGCAGACCGCGCAGTTGCAGTTGCCTAAGCCGGACGTCGCCAACGAGTTCAGCAAGTACGCAGGATCGATGTCGGCAGGAGACGCGGTGCAGCAAGCGGCGCGAGCGGCCGCAGCGGGGCGTGCAAGCGGGGTCGGCGACGGAGGAGATTTCGGATTGGGGACCGGAGCGCGCGGGCGGCAGGTGGGGAATCTGGAGATTCTCAGCGACACGCAAGGAGTGGATTTCGGCCCTTATTTGCAGCGCGTTTTGCACGACGTGCGGCAGAACTGGTATGCGCTGATCCCGGAATCGGCGGAGATGAAGCACGGAAATCTGGCCATCGAGTTCGCCATTATGAAAGATGGCAGCGTGCAAGGACTGAGAATCGTGATGTCCTCAAACGATGTCGCGCTTGACCGGCCGGCGTATGGGAGCATCACCGCATCAAACCCGTTTCCGCCCCTGCCGGGCGAATTCAAGGGACAATATCTCGCGCTGCGTTTCCGGTTTTTCTACAATCCCACAAAAGAAGAGATGGAATAGCGCTGCGATGCCAGCCAGCCAGAGAACTTTGACTCGGCGGCGGGCATGGGCCTAGACTTTTAGTAAGAAATTCGGCCGATTTAGAGACGTTGTGACTTCGGGCTCGAGGCCGATGGGAGGAAGTTATGGGTGAGCTTTCGCCCTGGCATTGGCTGCTGGTGATCGCGATCGCGCTGCTGCTTTTCGGCACCAGCAAATTTGCCGCGGTGGGCAAGGGTTTGGGGGAAGGTATCCGTAACTTCAAACAGGCGATGAAAGAGCCGGAAGAAAAGAAGAAAGAAGAACAGAAGAAATCGTAGCGCGAAGCCCAGCGCTTTTATTATCTGCCTTAGCCCACAAGCGCTATCGAATTCCGACCGCAGAAGGGCGCAAAGACTCAAATTGATGTGCGGTTCCGGATCTTAATCGTCATCCGGATCAGTGGGCGGCGTGTGATCATTCAGAAAGTGCTCTGCATCGAGCGGCGCTTGAATGGTCTGAAATCGCAACGGGGTCTGGTTGAAGTTGAAACAGTCGGCGAGGTCGTCTGCTCTTGCATCAGCATAACCCAATGATGGCAATCCAAAGTTCTGTTCAATGAAATTCAAGATGCTGCCAAAATCGTGGTTTACATGTGAGATGTAGCCTGCCTTGGCGTACGGTGCTACAACAATCAGCGGCACTCGAAAACCATAGACGTAGCCCGAGCCCCAAACCTTCGTGTTACGAATTATTCCGGGTGGAGGAACGTGGTCGTACCAACCGCCCCAATCGTCCCACGCGATGATGATTGCAGTGTTTGACCAGTAAGAACTGTTTCCGAGCGCGTTCACGATGGAAGCAACCCAGGAAGGTCCGCCAATATTGGCGGTAGAGTTCGCGTGATCGGAATTTTGACCGGATGGTATAACCCAACTGACGGCGGCGAGCCGGTTGTCCCTGATGTCTGTGAGCACAGGCGCTGGGCTCCGTAGAGTGTAGAGAACAACGTTGTTCACCCAGTCCGTTCCGGTGCAGGATGTTGCATTGGGAGGTTCGGCATTCGGCACACAGATATGCCGGATTGCACTCGGGGCGGTCCACAGATATCCATTGGAGTCGTCGGGGACGGAATAGTAACGCCATGAAATTCCCTTTTCGTTTAATTCGTCCGTTAGCGTGGGGTGTTCGAAACAAGGATACATGGAACTGGACTCACCGCCCCAGGGATCGATCAGAGCAACCAAGGTTCCAGAAGGAGAAGTGCAGCCGCCATAGTTTCCGGTGGGATTGTCGGCAGCGAATAACTCGCTGGTAGCCGTTGGGGCGGACGTCCCAGAGAGTATGAACTGGTGTGCCGGAAAGCTTGGCCCCTGGTTGGTTTGAAACATACGATCGCCAAACGTGTACTGCTCTGCAAGCCGAAAGTATGGTTGTACGTCAGATGCCCGCACGTACTTGAATTGAGGGTTCGGAGGGGGACAATTCGCGGCCACATAGCAGTAGACTGGATTTGTATCCGCACCATCCATCTTTCCACCGTCATACATGTTGACGAACGCTGCGTGGGTGTGGCTGAGATCGTAACTGATGCCTAAGGATGTTGGAGTGAGCGGAATTGTCTGGCCGGAAGAATTGACCCCGGTAGTGGCGATGTCTGCGCCACGAGCGATCAGCGTCGGATCGTGAAACAGATTATCGGGTGTGCGGTTCTCCTGGAAAATGATCACAATGTGCTGGAATTTTCCCGCTAATGCACTCGGAGGATCCGCGGGGATCGAACTGCTGAAACCGGCACACCCGTTGAGGATCAGCGCCGGCGTCGACGTTACTGCTAGTAAAAAGCAAAGTCCGATCGCCGCGATTCGCTTTTTCCGATGCGGGCCCCGGCCTGTTTGATTGTTCGCCCCGCGAGCGAATTCAGACAAAGAATCGTTCATGCGCAGAGCCAGGGCACGCAAGGGCGGCGACAATGTGAAGGCGGCATCAAGCCATCTTCGAGATACGAAGGGCATCGGTGGTCCTTTTCTTGAGCGAGGTAAAGCAGATCCTCGCAGCGGACGGAAGCAATCTCGCGGCCATACAGAATCGCTGAGCTTGAAGGTCCGTAACCTACAGTGACTACGGAGTGAAGTGACGGCGCGCCTCTGCTGCGGCGAAGCGTGTTGCGCCCTCACTTCGACAAGTGTCGATTGATCGTCGACACGAGCTTGTCGACCGCGCATTTCACGGCGCCCAGCTGTGCGCAGGTGGGCCTGGGCGAATTCGAATCTTCGGTTGAAACTAACGAGCGTAAGAGGGGAATTAAGAGCGGTTAAGAAACGGCAACGTGCAGCTATCGGGCTACGATGTCTACGGCAGTGCGCCCCTGTCGCGGAGCATGCAATAGACACGCGCGATCGGCAACCCAACGACGTTTGGATAGTCGCCTTCGATGCGGGGAATCCAACGCGATGCGATGCCCTGAATGGCGTAAGCTCCGGCCTTATCCATGGGCTCGCCGGTGGCGACGTAATCGCGGATTTCGTTGTCAGAGATTTCCGACATGGTTACGAGAGTCGTTTCTGAGGAAGCGACTTCCAACGCCGAGCCGAGGAGACAGACTGCGGTAATTACCGAGTGACGGCGCCCGGAGAGCAGGCGCAACATGCGAGCAGCATCATCGGCGTCGCGCGGCTTGCCGAGAATCAGATCGTCGATGACGACGATCGTGTCGGCGCCGAGGATGAAATCTTCCCCATGAAACTCCCGACGGTTTCTGACGGCGAGCGCTTTTTCCCGCGCGAGGCGCTCGGCGCAGGGTTGCGGAAGCTCACCAGACATAGGAGTTTCGTCAATATCGGCGGGCCGGACAATGAACGGAATGCCGGCGTTGCGGAGCAACTCCTGGCGGCGCGGCGAGGCGGAGGCGAGAATCAGCATGTGAGGATTTTCGTGTTGCCTCGATAACTAGCGGCTGCCGACCATGCCGCGTACCGATTCGATGAGCTTTGCCGAATCGTAGCCGATGCCGTCTTTGAAAACAGTTTCGACGTTTTCGATGTCTTCGATCTTCTTCGATGGATCGCCTTTGATCACGACGAGATCGGCCTGCTTGCCCACGGCAATAGTACCGATTTTGTCGGCCTCGCCGAGAAACTGCGCGCCGTTGAAGGTTGCAATGTGAATCGCCTCGAGCGGCGTGAATCCGGCTTCGACTAATAATTCGACTTCGCGCTGGTCGCCGAATCCGGCGATGACACCGCCCATGCCGGTGGGATCGAGGCCGGCAAGCAGCAGACCTCCGGCTTTCGAAAAAGCATATTCAAACTCTAACTCTTTCTGAAAAGCCGCGGGCCAGGGTGAAACGTCGCTTCCGTAACGCTGCCTGAGCAGGCCGGTGTCGCTGGAACGCACGCGATTCCATAACAGCGCGCTACGTGCGTCGGGCGAAAGCGCATCGAGCACGCGCTTTTCAAGCGTGGGCCGTCCCGGAAAACTACCCATTTCGAAGACGGGCAAGGTCGAAGTGATCGCAACGTGATGCTGGATCAGATATTGAATCGAATCGTGCATCGGACCTGAATTGGCATCCAGGCTTGCCAGCCGAACTGGGTCTTCAGATTTGTCGGGGCACTCATCGGGCTTCTTGCCGGGCTCAAATTCGGTATCCACAAAAAAACTATGCTCAAGATCGTCGATGCCGAGATCGGCGGCCTCGCGAAAAGTGACCGAGCACAAGTGTCCGGTAACCTTCGCACCGCGTTTGTGAGCCGCCTGAATGGCCGCTCCCAGTTCGGCCCGCGTGATGAACATGTACGCTTTGAAATTGTCGACGCCTTCGTCGAGCCAGTAATTGACGGTGCGCGTGGCATCTTCGGGACCGGTGAGCTGATGCATTTGCAAGGCCCACGATCCCGCGCCTTCGAGATAAGGGCCGGTAACGTGGATGTGCGGGCCGGGAGTTTGGCCGGAATCGATTTGCTTCTTTAGTTCGAGATCGGTGTAGGGTTCGAGAGCGCCAGTAGTGCGGATTGTCGTGACGCCCCCGGCGAGATAAAGCCGGGGAAAACTGTAGGCCATCTCGCCGAAAATTCCGTTGCCCATGGGATAGAACATGTGATCGTGCATGCCGACGAGGCCGGGGATGACCGTGTAGCCGTGAAGATCGAGAACTTGTGTGTCTTTGTTTTGCGAGATGGTTGCCGACGCGGAGTCGGAGATGGATTCGATTTTGTCGCGACTGAGAATGATGGTTTGATCTTCGCGGGCGAGAGCGCCAGTGCCGTCGATTACTCGGACATGGGTGAGGGCGACGACCGGGGAATCAATTTTGACGAAGGGTTTGACTTCGGGCGAGAGGGTTTGAGCGAGTGCGAGGCCTGCAAAGATAGAGTAGAGAAAAAGGACGGCAGACACTGTGCGCATGCGTAGCTTCTCCCTGAAAAAGATACGTGCGAATTGTAATGGATTGCGACGCTCATGACAGCGTGCATGTTTGCGGATCGCTCGGTGTCTGTCGCTAGCCGCTGATCAGCTCAATACGGTTTCCGAAGCAATCGTGAATGTGACAGCGCTGGATGCCGGGAATGTCATCAGGCTCGGTGACTTCGATTCCCGCGTGACGGAGACGTTCGAGAAGGTTGGCATAGTCGGCACAGTGCAGGGCCGAGTGGGCTTTTTTCGCGGGACGAAAATCAGCTTCGATTCCGAGATGAATCTGAACGCTGCCACTGGCGAACCAGCATCCGCCACGCTTTGCGAGCTCGGGCGGCTTGGAGATTTCGGTCATGCCGAGAAGATCGCGATAGAAGGCACGGGCTCGGTGTTCTTCGCCCGCGGGCATGGCGAGCTGCACGTGATCGATGGAGAGAAATGGCGGATTGCTCATGGGAAGATGTTAAATGAGCTGTCGGCAGGCGTGCATGGTTGGGTGCTTTGCGCGAGGACAGTGGGCTGCTTTGAATTTGACCAACAGAACGCTCGAATCGCGATTTAAGTGGCGCGCGAACTCTTCATACTCTTCTTCTGTGCAACTGTGGCGTTCCTCCTCGGAAAAGGTTATTACAGAGCCTTTCGCAGCGGTGTCCTTACAGTCAAAGGACACACCTCTCGCAGGGACAAAGAACCGATTGGCTACTGGATTGGCATAACCGTAGGGGCCCTCGCATTTCTTGTCGTGGTGCTGGGGAGTGCTCTTATGGCGTTCCTGGTATTTGTGGATTTATTCGGCAGGTCAAAGTAGCGCACTACGTGCAGCGCGCCGAAATCAGGAATGCATTCCACCCCTGCTAGAATCGATAGTTGGCTCGTACGTTTATGGACGCCGCACACATCCGCAATTTCGCGATCATCGCGCACATCGACCACGGGAAGTCGACGTTGGCCGACCGACTGCTGGAATTGACCGGGGCGCTGACGGCGCGCGAAATGCAGGCGCAGGTCCTCGACTCCATGGATCTGGAACGAGAGCGCGGAATTACGATCAAGGCGCATGCCGTGCGCATGATGTACACGGCGAAAGATGGGCAGACGTATCAGCTCAATCTGATCGACACTCCCGGCCATGTGGATTTTTCTTACGAGGTTTCGCGGTCGCTGGCTTCGTGCGAAGGCGCGTTGCTGGTGGTGGACGCGTCGCAGGGTGTGGAAGCGCAGACACTGGCCAATGCGTATCTGGCGATCAACAACGGGCTCGAAATCATTCCCGTGATCAACAAGATCGATCTGCAGAGCGCCGACATTCCCCGTACGAAGGAAATGATTGAAGGCGCAGTGGGTCTGGATGCGTCGAATGCGGTGCTGATCAGCGCCAAGACCGGGCAAGGAGTGCCCGACGTTCTCGAAGCCATCGTGAAGCGCGTGCCGCCGCCAAAGGGGAATCCGGAGAACCGGCTGCAGGCGCTGATTTTCGATTCCTGGTTCGATTCTTACCGCGGCGTGATCGTGCTGACGCGCGTGTTCGAAGGAACGTTGCGCAAGGGACAGAAGATCCGGCTGTGGTCGAACAACCGCGTGTTCGATATTGAAGGCCTTGGGGTACTCACACCGAAGCCGGTGGATGTCGATCAACTGCAGGCGGGCGAAGCGGGATTTTTGATTGCGAATATCAAGAACGTGGCCGACAGCAAGATTGGAGACACGATCACCGACGATGCCAATCCAGCGATTGAGGCGTTGGCGGGATTTGAAGAAATCAAGCCGATGGTGTTTGCCGGCCTCTACACGGTGGATTCGCACGAGCACACGCGTTTGCGTGAAGCGCTCGAAAAATTGCGGCTGAACGATTCGTCGTTCTTCTTCGAACCGGAAAGCTCAGTGGCTTTGGGATTCGGATTTCGGTGCGGGTTTCTTGGGCTGCTGCACATGGAAATCATTCAGGAGCGCCTGGAGCGCGAGTTCGCGCTCGACCTGATTACGACAGCTCCGGGCGTGCGTTACAAGATCACTCTCACCGACGGAAAGAAGATCGAAGTCGATAACCCCTCGCGCTGGCCGGATCCGAGCGAGATCGGAAAAGTGGAAGAGCCGGTGATTCTGGCAACGATTCTGACTAACGAAGAATATGTCGGCGGAATTTTGAAGCTGGTGGAAGAGAAACGCGGGAAGCAGAAAACGTTTGAGTACGTCAGCTCGTCGCGAGTGATGCTGCATTATGAGCTGCCGCTGAACGAAATCGTGCTCGATTTTTATGATCGCCTGAAGACGGTTTCGCGCGGATACGCTTCGCTCGATTATCACCTGGCGGGATATTGGGAGTCGCCAATGGTGAAGCTCGATATTCTTGTGGCTGGCGAGCCGGTGGATGCGCTTTCCATCATCGTGCATCGCGAATTTGCCTACGAGCGCGGCAAGGCGCTGGTCTCGAAGATGCGGCAACTCATTCCGCGGCAAATGTTCGAAGTGCCGATCCAGGCTTCGATTGGAGCGAAGATTATTGCGCGCGAAACCGTGTCGGCGATGCGCAAGAACGTCCTCGCCAAGTGCTACGGCGGCGACATTACGCGCAAGCGCAAGCTGCTCGAGAAGCAGAAAGAAGGCAAGAAGCGCATGAAGCGGATCGGTCGAGTGGATATTCCGCAGGAAGCGTTTTTGGCAGTGCTGAAGGTGGGGGAAGAGGGCGACTGAATCGACTTATTTAGTCAATTTGCGAGCATAAATCAATGCGTCTTTATGCGTTCTCCGAGATGTGGCGCAGGGATCCTGGGTGCAGTTATGTAAACGAATGCCGGGGAACGCTTCGCAGACCGGGCGCGTGATCTCCGGCGGTTTCCGGCCTATGTTGAGCCAGGAAGCGACTCTGACAATTGTTTACATTTCTGCAATTGGTCCAACCACCCGACTTATTTGCGTTTCGCGAAAGGCGTCGTATCCGGCGCGAAAATCGAAAGCATTAAAACGGCAAAATGTGCAAAACCCCGAAGCGGGAATCTTCCGGCGGGCGCCGAGCGTTCGGCATGTTAATGCGAAGTGAATTGCATAAGTGATTACTACTCAGCGCATTAGGGAACAAAAAAGAAAAGAATGTGATCCGCCTCACCGGCTTTGCCGATAGATATTATTCGCGCTGGCGGCAATTCCACAAGAATTTCCACAGGTAAAGCAGCGCAAGATAACTTGCGTGTTCTAAGGTATTTACCCGCCACAACTACAGTAGTTCCTGTAACCAGAGGAATTACTCCTCCGGGGCCAAACCGCCCTCGACCATGGTCTCAAACCGGGTGCAGTTTTTCAGGAAAGCCAGATTCACGCGGCCGATCGGCCCGTTACGCTGCTTGCCGATAATGATTTCCGCGCGGCCCTGCAGGTCGGGATCATCCTGCTTGTAGACCTCTTCGCGGAAGATGAACATCACAAGATCGGCATCCTGCTCGATGGAGCCGGACTCGCGCAGATCGGCGAGCTGCGGGCGATGATCGCCGCCGCGGCTCTCCGGAGCGCGGCTCAACTGCGAGAGAGCGATGACTGGAACAGCAAGTTCTTTTGCAAGAGCCTTGAGGCCGCGCGAGATTGCTGACACTTCCTGCGTGCGATTTTCATAGCGCTTGCTGCCGCCCGACATCAGTTGCAAATAATCGACGATGAGCAGATCGAGCTTGCCTTGCGATTGCTTGAGACGGCGCGCCTTGGCGCGCATCTCGCTCAGCGAGATGCCGGGAGTGTCGTCGATGAAGATGGGAGCATGGGCGAGCTGTTCCATGGCTCGAACAACTTTGCGCGTGTCATCCTGCCACAAAGACCCAGTGCGCATTTTGTGGGCATCGACTCTCGCTTGTGAACACAACAGCCGCATGAGCAAAGCTTCGCGCGACATTTCGAGCGAGAAAACACCCACCACCTGCTGATCCTCGATGGCGGCGTTCTCGGCAATATTCATAACAAACGCGGTTTTGCCCATGGAGGGGCGCGCGGCGATGATGACGAGATCGGAGCGCTGAAGCCCGCTGGTCATTTCATCGAGATCGTTGTAGTGCGTAGCCAGTCCGGTGATGCGCTGGCCGCGCTGGAGAAGCGCGTCAACCGAGCCGAACGATTCGCGAACGATTTCCTGCACGCCGAGAAACCCCCGTCCGATGCGCTTTTCGGAAAGCTGGAAGATGGCGGCTTCGGCGTCGTTGAGAACTTCTTCGGCGGCGTCAGACTGATCGGACGCGCGGGCGATGGCGCTGTTCGCTGCGTGAATCAGGCCGCGAAGCAAAGCTCGATCGCGGACGATCTTGACATAGTGCTCGATGCTGGGACGGTCGGGGACTCCGTGCAGAAGACTCGAGACGTAGGCGACGTCGCCAATGGCCTGAAGCTCTTTGTGGCGCTCAAGCTCGTCGATCAGGGTGATCATGTCGATCGGCCGCGAAGATTCGGCGAGATCGACCATGCGGGTGTAAATGCGGCGGTGCGAATCGAGAGAGAAATCTTCGATGCGCAGATGCTCGGCCGCCTGGTTATAGGCAAAGTTATCGAGCAGGATGGCGCCAAGAATGGAGCGCTCGGCCTCTACGTTTGCCGGAAGAGTGCTGATGCTGTAATCGGTCGTGGCCACGGCTTGTCTGTTTCCCCGAGATCTCAAAATGCCTTCGGCAAACTAAATCGGCGACGGCTGTGAATGCGAGGCGCGGCCTTCGGAAAACGCAGAATGATTATGAAAATTTTCGGCCATGCCATATGGTCGGAAAGCGCGCTCCAGACTAGAGTGAAGAAAAAGCGAAGCAGAGTCAAGGGCAAAACAAATGCGGCGCCAGGCCAGCCACCCGGCGCCGCATGTTCGTGGATCTCTCAGTTCCGCCCTTCTCGCTGCCAGGAGCAACGAGACGATGTCACCGGTCCGACAGCGCTCCCATGGGTAAAAACCCAAATGAGTGCCACTTTTACCGGCACCGATCAAGCTGCGTGGTTCGGAGAATCACGCAGTGCAACCGCCGCGGTGCTCTAGCAGCCCAACCCGCTCAATGAGCGTGAAGTGGAGGAGGCCGCAATGCCCGGGCAAGCGGCATGCGCTCGCGCGCTACCAAGTGCCCTCTGGCAACTCACCCTCGAGAATTGCCAGCTGCCGCCAGCGTCACCGCAATCATCGTTCGACAGACTTGAGAGTGCTCACGTTTTCGCTGAACCCACTCTGCGGGAGAATGTTGAGTTGAGCAACAGAAAAGGCGCGAGGTTGTGTGCAGAAGCTGTGGAGGGGTAGAGTTCCCTGTGGATGGCTGAGGAAAAGTGTGGATAAAATTTGGCCGCAAAAATGAGCCGCGCGAATTTTCAATAACTTAGACGGTGTAAAGGAAATACGTGATGAACCGCGGACGGGTGGCCCATTCAAGCCCGGTTTTGGATTGAGTGGGGCAGTTATGCGGCAGAAAAAGCAAAAGCCCCGAGCGATGCTCAGGGCTTATAGGTACCAAACGACGTCCGCGAAACACTTACTATGATAATCCCGTGGCTTTGATTATCAACTAACTCTTGTACGTGGAGCGGCTAATCTCTGACCCCATCCATAAACGCCCTTAGCTTCCTTGACCTCGACGGGTGCCGCAGCTTCCGCAACGCTTTGGCTTCGATCTGGCGGATGCGTTCGCGCGTAACCGCGAACGACTGGCCAACTTCTTCCAGCGTATGCTCGCTGCCATCTTCGAGGCCGAAGCGCATCTTGATGACCTTTTCTTCGCGCGGGGTCAGCGTGCGCAGAACCTGTCCAGTCTGATCTTTCAGGTTCACGTTGATCACCGCTTCCGCGGGCGAAACGACGGCGCGGTCTTCGATGAAGTCGCCGAGGTGCGAATCTTCTTCTTCGCCGATCGGAGTTTCGAGCGAGATTGGCTCCTGCGCGATCTTCAGCACTTTGCGAACCTTCGCCACCGGAATATCCATGCGCTTGGCGATTTCTTCCGACGTGGGTTCGCGGCCGAGTTCCTGCACAAGCTGACGCGAAGTGCGAATCAGCTTGTTGATGGTTTCGATCATGTGCACCGGGATGCGGATGGTGCGCGCCTGATCGGCGATGGCGCGGGTGATGGCCTGGCGAATCCACCACGTCGCATAGGTAGAAAATTTGTAGCCACGGCGGTATTCGAATTTGTCGACGGCCTTCATAAGGCCAATGTTGCCTTCCTGGATCAGGTCGAGGAACTGCAAGCCGCGGTTCGTGTACTTTTTGGCGATGGATACGACGAGGCGCAGGTTGGCTTCGATCAACTCGCGCTTGGCCTGCTCGGCATCCATGTCCCCCTGGATGATTTCGCGCTGCGTGCGCTTGATCTCCTGAAACAGGAGTCCGGCTTCCTGCTCGAGCTTTTCGATTTCACTGCGTACGGAGCGAGCCTGGCGGCGATATTCTTTTTTCTGATCTTCGCTGCGGGTCGCGTCGGCTTTGCGCTCGAGATTCTGCGCCTGGCGATCGAGCGAGCGCATGGCATCGACGGTTTTGTTGACGCGGTCGATGAGGCGCTTGCGCTCGGTGTTGGTGAATCCGAGATTGCGGACCGCGAGCGAGACGCGAACGATGCTGCGCGCGAAATTCTTGCGGGCGCGGCGATGATCTTTGGGGCGTTTCTTCTGCGAAACCGCAATGTACTTTTCCTGCTGGATGCCGACCTTCTTGTACAGCTTGGCCATATCGTCGATCTTGCCGGTGAATTCGTTCAACCGGTTCTGGACGATATCGTCGGTGATTTCTTCTTCGTCGAAGGTGACGACTTCCTTAATGGAGCGGACGCCCTTTTTCAGGTCCTCGCCCATGGCGAGGAGTTCGTGAATCACGATGGGCGAACGCGAAAGAGCTTTGAGCACGCGCACCTGGCCGCGCTCGATGCGCTTGGCGATTTCGACTTCGCCTTCGCGGGTAAGCAGGGGAACGGTTCCCATCTCGCGCAGATACATGCGGACGGGATCGTTGGTTTTCTCCATCGCTCCGGGAGTGAGGTCGAGTTCGACATCTTCTCCCTCTTCGATGTCTTCGAATTTTCGGTCGAGCGCGGACGAAGGCGGTTTCGGGCCTTCGAGCACGTCGATGCCTTGCGTACCGATGGTGGTGAGCAGGTCGTCGAGATCCTCAGGGCTGTGCACATCGTGCGGGATCAGCTCATTGGCTTGATCGTAGGTAAGGTATCCCTTCTCTTTGCCTGCATCGACCAATTTCTTAATGTCGTCGAACTTGTCTTCAAGAGCCAAAAGGTGTATTCCTCAAATTCATCAATTCGCTCGCCGAGGAGCGTGTTTTCGTTTGAATAGGTGGGATCTGGGGCCGCGCGGAGTTGTGCACCTAGCACAAACTTATAGAGTTTAGCATATAAGTGCCGCGCCGTCTATCAGTTGCCTCGCCAGAAGCCTACGCTCACGCCGATAAGCGTAAATCCACTAAATACTTAGATGGTCCGGCATGGCGTTTTGTTTCAAGCAGTTTGGCCGATTTTGCGCCTGTGCCGTACGCGCGTTACCCGGTTCGTTTCAGCTCGTCTTCACCGAGATTAGGATCGCGCAGAGCACGGCTGAGGCGCTCGACCTGCAGCAGTAGCTCGCGCATACGTGCCTTATCGTCAGCGAGAGTGGGCTGCTTCAGCTGGAGCTGGGTTTCTTCGAGCTTGCGGCGCAAGTGGATGCGACGGAGGGCGCGAACGGCGCCTTCCAGGCGATCGGCGGTGAGCTCTTCATCTTCCTCCTTCAACAAAATCGAGGCCAGTATGCGGCGCTCGCCTTCCGAGCGGGGCACATCCATCACATCGGCAGTTTCGGCGCCGGCGTTGAGCAATGACTCGATCAGCGATTCGGCAGCCAGACCCCGATGCAGGTTTTCGGCTTGAAGAATGTAATGGGCCTGACGCGCGGGATCGAATTCTTCCTCTGCGCCATCACGCGCGGAAAGACGCTCGGCCTCGGGCTGCATTTGCCGCGAAGACGCGAGAGCGCGAATGAGGATTTTTTCGGCGTCGGTGACCTGGAGTTGCTGCGCAGGTTTGATCGAACTGGCCGAGCGATCGGAGGCGACGTGGCGAAGCTCCTGGCGCAGGATGGCGGAATCGATGCCGAGCTTCTGTGCGATTTCCTGCGCGAGCTCGTCGCGGGCGATGCGGTTGGGAATGCGCTGGATGTGCGGCAGAAGATAGTTGACGGCTTTGACCTTGCCTTCAGGCGTTCGCGCGGCGAACTGAGAACGAGCGCGCTCGATCAGATAATCGAAGTATTTCTGAGAGCCGCGGAGAGCTTCACTGTAGGCGTCTTTGCCCTTGCGGCGAATGTAGAGATCGGGATCGAAACCGGACTCAAGCGTGAGCACGCGAATCTGAAATTCCTCTTCAACGAGCAGGCCGAGCGTGCGCTCGGTTGCCTTGGCGCCGGCGGTATCAGGATCGAAGTTGACGACGACGTTCTTGCTGAAGCGGGCAAGGAGCTTGGCCTGCAATTCGGTAAAGGCGGTGCCGGAGCTGGCAATGACGTTGTGAAATCCGGCGGCGTAGACGGAAATGCAATCCATCTGTCCTTCGACGAGGATCGCGTAATCGAGCTTGCGGATGGCTTCTTTGGCGTGATCGAGGTTGAAGAGAACTTTGGACTTGGAATAGATCGGAGTTTCGGGCGAGTTGAGATATTTCGGCCCGGCTTTTTCGTCGGTGGAGAGAGTGCGTCCGGTGAAAGCGATGATCTTGCCGGCGTCGTTGGCGATGGGGAACATGATGCGGTTGCGAAATTTGGAGTAAAGCGTCGTCGGTCGTCGGTCGTTGGTCGTTCGCGAACCATTTTCACTCTTGTCATTCCGAGCGGAGCGAGGAATCTGATTTTGCTCGCCGCTCAGCGCTTCTTTCCATGAAAATAGTCCGCTTTCGCGCAGGACTTCTTCGGCGAATTCGTTGGCGAGGCGGTCACGCAGGAGGAAGCCGGAATCGGGAGCGTAGCCGATGCGGAACTCGGCGATGGTTTTTTCGTCGAGGCCGCGGCCGGCAAGATATTCACGGGCGCGGGCGCCTTCGGGGCGATTGAGGCATTCCTGAAAAAATGCGGTGGCGCGTTCGTGGGCATCGAGAAGCTGCGAGCGCAACTTTGCTTCCTTGGCTTCCGCGGGATTCGAGTACGTTGCTTTCGGCAGCGGGATACCCAGCTTCTGCGCGACGACCCGAATGGCCTCGGGGAAGGTGATGTTTTCGATTTTCTGGACGAAGCTGAAAACGTCTCCGGAGACGCCGCAGCCGAAACAGTGATAGAACTGCCGCGTGGCGTGCACGGAAAACGACGGCGTCTTCTCACCGTGAAACGGGCAGAGGCCGGAATAATTCTGCGCGCCGGCCTTTTTCAGCTTGACGTAGTCGCCGATGATGCGGACGATGTCGGCCTGCTGCTTGACGGTGTACGCGAAATCGCCGGGGTTGGCCATGTAAGAAAGTTACACTGCTCCGAGGGAATTGTGGGGCATGGGAGCGGTGAACGGGAATACATGGAAAGAGGATTGTTGTGGAGAAGTTGTGGAAGACCACTGTTGCCGGTGGATTGAGATGGAAAAATGGGGTTGCAAAAAAGCCCGAGCCTCATAAATGCTACGACCAGGGCCAAAAGGGTGGCGAGGCAGGCAGGTCCGCAAGTCTAGTGAACGTCAATTTTAGGAGGGCTCGGTTTTCCAAACGGCAGGTCCAGCGGGTGCGCCGGGCTTATCCATCCTTCGGCTGCACCCAATCGTGCGGCCTCCAAGTTTTCCTCTGTGGCCGGAGCCACCAAACACGCGCGATTGTCGAACATCAGAAACTGTTCGCCCAGGTGAGCGGCGCCCACGCCTATATGGTCCCCAACGAGGTCGAACTCCCGCCACTGATCAGGACGTTGAGGCGTACTCTCTGGTAGTCGACGAACTGTCATCATGGGCAAATTGGGGTCAGGTCTTAGTTTGATGACTTTCAGAAGTTCCAAGCGGTGGGTCTGGCGGCTGAGGCTTCGAATGATCGCAGGTGTGCAAGGATTTGGATCATTCTCCGCGCCTTGCGCTATTTCTGCCTGTAGTTCTCTCCAAGCCGTGGGAAGGGTGTCTGCTTGTTTAGTGCAATGCCGCCACCGGGTGATGCACGCGAAATTGAGGTCGGTGAGGCGCAAAACGTCTCGCGGGTCGGCAAAGGGAGTGAATTTCACCCATCCCTCCACGCAACTCGTGCATGCGGTGGGCCCGCCGATCGCATACTCGGGATGTGGAGCCCGTACCCACAGGGGAGAAGAGTCAGTTCCGATGCTGCCCATCAACTCATATTCGACGCGTCTACCGTCGGGTTCCGTATCCAAGGTCTCGATGCTCAGGCCTATGCCCTTTCCCCATACTATGTTGTCTCGAACCTGAATGAAGGCATAGGCGCCCGCGACACGTCCACCGAGTGCGTGATAGATGGCACGAATTGCAAGGTGATTCAAGAGAAACCCGAGGTGCCGCGCGCTTGTGTTGTTCACGGATATGTCCAGATCGCACCAAGACGGCCGGCAGACCTTTTCTTTCGTGTTATCGAACCAGCGATCCTCCAGTCGCCGTGCGTCGGCGAATGTGCTTTTTCGCAATTCGAGCGAGCGAATATCAGACTGCAGGCGCTCGGCGCGGTAACGGAGCACATATTGATCAACGCGAATTGCTGCGGCGAGCAAGAGAATCGATGCCAACACTGCCGCTAAGAACCACGCCAGGACGCGCGCGATCTTCTTGCCCATGGCTAGAGTAGACACCGCTCGTGCACGGAATGGTCAATCCGCCGGAATCGCTAAAGTAACATCGATTACCCACCCGGGTAGGGATGTTTCGACTGAGGGAATCGCCTATCGGCGATGCCCTCCGCTCAACATGACAGAGCTGTTGAAAATGGCGGCGGACAGTGCCATTAGAACCGGCTCGAGCATGACCGCGGGATAGATGTGAAATCATCCGATTTTAACAATGGAAACATTAACCTTGATGGGGCCGTACGGAATGAAATGCCTTCGGAGAAAGAACCATGTCCAGAGCTCCCCGGTCCCGCAAGACGTTCAGGATTTCCGATTCGCTTAACCGGCAACTCAATGCGTACGCGCAGATGGCTAGCGCAGCGGGAGTGAGTGTGCTGGCATTGGCTGGGACGTCCGAGGCGAAGGTTGTCTATACGCCGACAGATCAGGTTACGCACGTGGGCTCACCTTTATACATTGATCTGAACCACGACGGCGTCGATGATTTTCTATTGCGGACGGATTTCTACAGGGGCAGCTCGGGCACAGAAATAGGATTGTTTCCATCTGGAGACCAAAATGCCGACAACGTGGTTGCCGGTAGACGTTTTAGTAGTGGCGGCGGCTATTTCTTTTCTGCAGCCTCCGCTTTGCCGGCCGGTGCCCAAATTGGGCCAGAAGCCAACTTCTCGGTTCGTGTCCCATTCATGGCAGCGGAGCTTTTCAAGAAAAATGGCGGCAGCCAGGGTTCCGACCTGGGTCCGTGGGCCGGCAGAGGCAACGGCATCAGGGATCGGTATTTGGGATTAAAATTCGTCGTTGACGGCGAGGTTCACTATGGCTGGGCCAGGCTCAGCGTCGCGATTGGACACCTTCGGCAATTCGGCGACGTTAGCGGCACCTTGACTGGATATGCTTACGAGACCGTTCCCGACAAGCCCATCGTCGCAGGTCAGATCACTGGCCCAGATGTCATTACAGTGCAGCCCGGCACGCTAGGCGGGTTGGCGCTCGGAAGAAAATAGCCTCTCACCCCAGTGGGCATGCCGCGTGCTCTCGGGCGGGCATGTGCGTAAGCATGGTCTGTTCCTGCAAGAGCTTCGGGTAGGACCCCTCCGAATTTCCCATCAAGGTCTTACACCCTCAACTCGACTACCGTGGCACCACCGCCACCTTCGTTTTGCGGAGGTTCGGCGACGGATTCCACATGCGGGTGCTGTTGCAGGGCCTGGCGCAGGGCTTTGCGCAGGATGCCCATCCCGCTGCCGTGGACGATGCGGACGCGGGGCAGTCCGGCGAGGAAGGCGCGGTCGACGAATTTTTCGACTTCGCGGGTGGCATCGTCGACGTTGTAGCCGATGACGTTGATTTCGGAAGGCGCGGTTTCGGATTCGTTCTCAAGCTGAACGGAGACGCCGTGGGCGCGCGCAGCCTTGACCGGAGAATCAGCGGGGCGTGCAGGCGCGAACACTTCGGCAATATCGTCGCGTGAAATTTTCATTTTCATGGGGCCGATTTGCGCTTCGAAGTGATCGTCATCAAGCCGACGAGAAATCTTCGCCGAGCGGCCAGTAGATTTCAGCTTGACGGTGTCTCCTTCGGAAACCTGCTTTACTTTTTGCGGCTCGGCGTGAGGATCACCGCGATCAGCGCCGGTGGAATGGGCGACAACGGCGGAATCGAACTGCTCGCGAAATTCGCGGCGCAGTTTGGCGACACGGCGTTCGGCGTCTTTTGAAGCTTTCTGCGCGGCGGCACGGTCCTGAATTGCGTTAATGGCTTCCCGCGCCTGATATTCGAAATCGCGCAGAACGCTTTCCAGCTTTTTTTCGAGATCGCGAACCTTGGCCTGCTGGGCTTTTTTTTCTTCAACCGCCAAGCGCTGTCTCTCTGAATCCAGCTCTAGTTGGCCCGTTCGGAGGAGCAGTCGCTCGGCATCGGCGGCGCGGAGTTCGGCATGCAGCTTGTCGAGAAATTTGCTGACGTCCTGCGCTTGTGAGCTCAGCTTCGCACGCGCCCCGGCGATGATTGCGGGATTCAGGCCAAGGCGCTGGGCGATGTTGATTCCAGCAGATGCTCCGGGCACTCCGATCTTCAATTCGTAAGTCGGCTGCAGGGTTGTTTCATTGAAGCCGACCGAGGCGTTGACCACGCCCGGGGTGTTCGCGGCGTAGACCTTGAGCGAGGTGTGATGAGTGGAGATAACGGTGATGCAACCCATTTGCTCGAAATGATAGGCGATGGCGACGGCGAGCGCGGCGCCTTCCTCGGGATCGGTGGCAGAGCCAAGTTCGTCGAGCAGGACGAGGGAGGTGGGAGTCGCGGTGCGGGAAATGAAATCGATGTTGGTGACGTGGGCGGAAAACGTGGAGAGATTCTGCTCGATCGATTGGTAGTCGCCGATGTCGGCGAGCACGGCGTCAAAGACGGGAAGTTCGGCGCGATCGGCCGGAACCGGGATGCCGGATTGCGCCATGAGCGCGAGCAGGCCAATGGTTTTGAGAGTGACAGTCTTGCCGCCGGTGTTCGGGCCCGTGATGATGAGCTGACGACGGTCTCCTTCGAGTTCGATGGAGATGGGAATTACGTTGAGTTTCTTCCCTTTCAGGTTGCGCTCGAGCAGAGGATGGCGCGCGTTGTGGAGAATGAGGCTGGGCAGGCGGGCTGCGCCCGCCATCGACGGCCGGGGGTGGCCGTCGCTACATGATTCTTGATCAAGTTTTACGGCAACGCAGTTGTAATCTTCGGCGAAGCGGGCTTTGGCGAATTGCAACTCGAGTTCAGCAAGTGCTGAAGTGGCGGCGAGGATGGCGTCGGCATTTTCACCGATGCGCGCGGTCATCTCGAGAAGGATGCGGTGAATCTCGGCAAGCTCTTCATCGAGCAGGCGCACGAGTTCGTTGTTCTGCTCGATGGTTTCGAGGGGCTCGACAAAAACGGTTTGGCCGCTGGAGCTCGCGCCGTGGACCACGCCGGGGACGCGGCGTTTCTGTTCGACTTTGACGGGGATGACGAAACGTTCGCCGCGAATTGTGATCAGTTCTTCCTGAGCGGCACCACCTTCGGATAAGCGGCGGAGATATCCCTGCAAGGATTGCTGAATCTCGCGGCGCTGCTTTTCGATTTCGCGGCGAATGCGGGCAAGACCGGGAGAAGCATTATCTTCGAGCGCGCCATCGGCATCGATCTTGTTGCGGAAGAAGCGCAGGAACGAGCCGAAGTCGGCGATCGTTTCGGAGAGCGAGCGCGTGCGCAGCCATTCCGTACGCATGGCAGCGGGAGGATGAAAAGCGATTTCGCGCCACTCCGCGACGCGATTGACCACGAGCAGAATGTCGCGAATTTCGGAAATTTCGAGGGTTGACCCGGCGATGCGCGATTTCTCGATGGATTTAGTGGCGTCGAGAAGGCCAGTGAATTCAAAGCGGCCGCCGACACGGCGAAATTCGCGGATCTCTTCGGCAAACTCTTGCTGCTCGACAATCCACGAAAGGTCGATGGACGGGGCGAGAGACGCAATTCTGGCTCGCCCGAGCGGCGAGGAAGCGTAGCCGCGGAGCAATTCGAGGAGAGAGTCAAACTCAAGGACGCGGGCCGAAGAGTAGGCGAGAGACATCGCCATTTATGGTACAGGAGAGCGGAGCGGAATTTTGGTCAAGCGAGATGGAGCTTTCTCCCACGCAATCCGCAAGGGATGCGGATAAGGGCGGGGCAACCCCGCTAGAATTGTGTCCCTCCGCTGCTGGGAATCATTCGCAGACGGGCAAAGAATTCGTATGGCAGCTCGTACTCGTGCTTCGTCGAAGGGTTGAAGACTAGGGAATCCGCACCGTTAAACAGACGTACTGCTGTCCTTCCCTGCACGCCAATCACTGCAAATTCCATGATTCGCTTCGCCTGAATTGTGTATGCGTGGACGAATTGTTGGGCGAAATTTTTCCCGGTAAATAACGGGAGCGCCTTACGGCCATCGCGCGTGCGGCAGAACGGAATGAACTCACTCGTTTGCGCAAGATCCTGTGCATCCGCTCTCAAATGAGCCAGCAACTCCTCGCGCGAGAGATTCGGATCAAGCCCGTTCTCGCAGCCACGGGGGAGCTGCAGAAAAGCGACGGTCGACCGCGAAAATACTTCGGCAAACTTTTGTGAGTCTGCTCCGCGCATGGCACGAGTGAGCGGATCTGAGCCGGTGATCTTATCCCAAAGAACTTCCAGCATGCTTTGTTTCCTGATTGAGTACTTCTCTAGTCTCCGCCAGTTCCGGCCCCCTGCGCCAGCGGCTCCACAGCAATGGGCAAGTGAAGTACGAAAACAGCTCCTCCTTCGGACTGGTTGTGGCAGGTGATCTGGCCCTGGTGATCACGCACGACGCCGTAGACGGCGCTGAGTCCGAGACCCGTGCCCTTCCCGATGGGCTTGGTGGTGTAAAAAGGGTCGAAAACGCGATCGGGTTCCTTGATGCCCGTGCCAGTATCGGAAAAGTGGACGACGATCTCGTTCTTTTCATGCTGAGCGGTGACGAGGAGCAGGCCCCCGCCGGCTTCTTCCAGCGCGTCGAGGGCATTTTCCACGATCTGAACGAAAGCCTGGAAGAGCTGGTGGCCGTCGCCCCAGACGAGCGGAAGATCGCCGTCGATGGCAGTTTCGATGCGAATGTTCTTCTCGTGCAGCCGCAATTCGCGCATCTGGACGCTGCGCTGCAGGAGTACAGAGAGATCGACCATTTTTTTCTCAGCGGAGCTCTGTTGCGAAAAGCTCAATAGGTTGGCTATGAGGTCGCGGGTGCGCTGCGAGTGGCCAACAATTTTGCGGACTAACGCGTCCTGCTCGGGTGTGAGGCGCTGATGGGACCAGAGTTTTTCAGAGTAGTCCATGATCGCGGTGAGAGGCTGATCGATTTCCTGCGCGGCGCCAGCGACCAACTGTCCGAGAGAGGCTAATTTTTCGCGTTGCACGAGATGCGACTGCAGCCTCTCCTCGTTTTCGAAGCTACTGCGGGAATTGTTGAGCAGACCGATGAGTGCACGATCTTGCAGGTATTGCCGGACAAACAGGAACCCTCCGAGTGCGAGCATCGCCGCTAAGACAGCGAACAGCCTGAAGATGCGGCTGGGAAGCGGCGATCGATCCCATAGCAAAGTCCATAGTCCAATTAATGGCAAGGAAAGAATGGCGAGCGTAGCCATGCGCAAGACGACGGCTCCCCACTTGTCGTTATCGTGGACGGACGCGGGCTCGGGATGCCACTGCGGTGCCGTGAGAGCGGTTGCAGCGAGCCAGCAGACGGTGCCGATCAGAGGAACGTCGTAGAGGCTGCCGGAATAATAATTCGCGGTGTCCATCGCCAGGCTGAGACCCTGAGAGTCGAGAGCGTAGAGGGTGCTGGCAGCCATCAGGTTGACGTAGATCAATCGCCACCCACCGGTAGCGCCGCGTGCGGCGATGCCCATCACGAGGATGAGGACACCGGTTTCGACGAGATAGAGAGCGGCGGAATTTCTCCCATACAAGGTGGGATCTGCCGATACGTATTGTGGCGGAAAAACAATAAAGGCGTAGAGAAACAACCACCAAACCAGCAAGAGAAGAAATTCGAGAGTTCCACCGCGGAATCTCGGCTCGCGCTCGGAACGGTGGGGACGCAGGCCAACCGCGGCGATCATGGGGACGAGATGGAGAAACAGGATGACGTTCATGAACCAGTCGCGGGGGACTGGAGCCTGACGCAAGACTTCGTAATAGTTCCAGGCGGCGGAGTCGCAAGCCCAAAGGAAGCAGCCAGAACCCATCAAGAGCCAGAAGGTGCGATTGACACCCCGCTGCGACCACGCAGTGGCGAGCATGGCCACGCAGGCCGCAACCATGAAGACAAAATAGCCAACATCAAAGATGGCGGTCAGCGTATGGCCGCGAGGAACGATGAGCGACACTACGGCGAATGCCAGGGTGATTACGCCGGCGAGCAAAAACCAACGATGGCGTTGGAACGGACTCATCCGCTGTCATTTTACGGAGGAAAACCGCCGTTCCCAGATTGCTTTCGGAAAACCGATGATTACTTTCGTCACACAGAGCTGTGATTTACAACACAAGGATTGGCAGCTCGCAAGCTGTTAGAATCAATGGGTTCCAGGCGTTTTTTAACCGTTGGTAGCTTCGTCAGGTGGTGCTTATGGCCTTCCCGATCACCCGTCTTCGCCGGCTTCGCCGCACCGAGCAACTTCGCAATATGGTTCGAGAAACGCGTCTCACTCCCGAGGCGTTTGTTTACCCGATGTTTGTTTGTCCGGGGGAAGGCGTCCGCAAAGAAGTCAGGTCTATGCCTGGAGTGTTTAATTTGTCGGTAGATCAGGCGGTGAAGGAGGCCGAGGACGTGCGGGCTCTGGGCGTACCGGCTGTGATTCTGTTCGGACTCCCGGAAACGAAAGACGAAGTTGCGACGGGAGCGTGGGTGGACGACGGGATTGTGCAACAAGCCGCGCGGGCGATGAAACGGGAGGTCCCGCAACTGGTTTTGATGGGCGATGTGTGCCTATGCGAATACATGTCGCATGGGCATTGCGGGATTGTGCGAAAGACACCGGGGCCAAAGTCACTGGGCGCTGCGGCGATCGCTGTGGCGAGCCCGAAGGAAAAGAAACGGCCGACCGAAAAGACGACGGCGAAGGTTGCGACACACGCCGAGCAGCAGTTTGAAATCGACAACGACGCAAGTCTCGAGCTGTTGGCGCGAACTGCGGTATCGCTGGCGCGCGCGGGCATCGATATTATTGCGCCATCAGACATGATGGACGGGCGAGTAGCAGCGATCCGGAAAGCGCTGGACGAGGCGAATTTCATCAACACGCCGATTCTTTCTTACGCGGCGAAGTTTGCCTCGGGATTTTATGGACCGTTTCGCGAGGCGGCCGATTCTGCGCCGCAATTCGGCGACCGGCGTTCTTATCAGATGGATGGAGCGAACCTGCGGGAGGCGATGCGGGAAATTGAGCTCGACATCGAAGAAGGCGCGGACATGATCATGGTGAAACCGGCGATGCCGTACCTGGATATAATTGCGGCGGCGCGGCTGCGGTTCGATCTGCCGCTGGCAGCGTATCAGGTTTCCGGCGAGTACGCGATGATCGAAGCGGCAGCAAAGAATGGCTGGATTGAGCGCGAACGCGTAATGATGGAGTCACTGCAGAGCATCCGGCGCGCGGGAGCGAGCATGATCCTTACGTATTTTGCGAAAGATGCCGCCAAGCTGCTGGCGTGAAAGGTATCTCGAGCGAACGCCGCAGGTTGTTCATGACGGGATATCGCAGAATCCGCCGGGAGCCATCTCATAGATAATCAAAAAAAACTCAGGGGCTAAAGCCCTCATCCAAGGCAGCCCTTGATGGCACGGCTTAAAGCCGTGCCCTTCCCAAACCATTCGTTGCCGGCTTTGGCGCGCCTTTAGGCGCCTTCGGTTCCGGTAGCCGACCTCTCGCCAGATTCGGAGGAGAAGCGGTCGCGGACGCGGCCCCGGATATCGTGAACCCTTTCGCCGATCTGGCTGCGAATTTCATCGCCGCTGGCGGGCGCGAACAAGACGGCGGTCGCGACTCCGACGCCGACTCCGGCTACGAAGGTGAGAACGTTGCGCAGGGTGTGATCCTGGTTGCCGGAATAGATATCCTGTGCACGGTCGCGCAAATCGGACACTCGGTCGCTGACGCGGTCAACCCCCTTCGAAACGCGATGACGGACATCTCCCGCGGCATCCTCTGTCTGATCGAGAATGTAAACCACGGTTTTAAGAACGGACTTCAGCAGGTTATTCATGTTCATCGACCTCTCTTTGAATAGTGTAGTCGTCCATCTGAGGTTAGTTGCGGGAAATCGGAGGAAGGAGTTGTTGGAATTATCGGGATGGGACAGATTCTGACGGTGGATCGGGGGAAAGAAGAGCTAAGGGGTCCTTCGACTGCACTTCTTCGCGCGACGCGCGAAGAAGTTCCGCTCAGGATGACAGTGGGGAGAAAGCGCGAGGCATGACAGCTTAGTTGGGAGTGCTGAGGATGACAGCGCAGGAGGGAATGCGATTAAGCGCCAGCCGCGTTCTGATTCTGGAATTTGACTTCGACCAGGCGTCGATCTTCGTCGGAGACCTGGAACATGTCGCGGCGCTTCAATTTCATGTAGCTGGCGACGAAGACATAGGGAATCTGGCCGATGCGGGTGTTGTAGGTATTGACGTCATCGTTGAAGAATTCGCGGCGGTCGGCGATGCGCTCTTCGAGTTCGCTGATGCGCGTCTGCAGCTTGAGAAAATTTTCGTTGGCTTTGAGTTGAGGATAATTCTCGGCGACGGCGAAGAGGCCACGCAGCGCGCCGGTCATGGCAAGATCGGCCTGCGCTTTTTGGCGGATGCTGGCAGCATTCATGGACGCGGCGCGAGCCTGAGTGACGGCGAGCAGGGTTTGCTGCTCGTGCTGCATGTATCCCTTAACGGTTTCGACAAGGTTGGGAATCTCATCGTGGCGCTGCTTAAGAAGCACGTCGATGTTGGCCCAGGCGCGGTCGTTATCGTTGCGCAAGCGGACGAGCTCGTTGTAGAGCATGACGGAGTAGACGAAGACCCCGACGACGAAGAGCAGGATCATTGCGCCCTGAACTACGGTTGCGTCCATGGTGTCTCGCGTTGCGGACTGGTTTAGTGGAACAGAGAGGCCAAGGAAGTGCAAGTTACCGGAGAGGCGATAAAGCGCGGCTCCGATTCGCGCGAGATCCTTCGCTCCGCCTGGAGAAAACGGCTACGCTCAGGATGACGCCGGTTAAGGCTGGTTGAAACGACAACCCCACTTCCCGCAGCGGAGGCGGGAAGTGGGGCACTCAACAGACAAACTGGCGATATTACGGCTTGTGCGGAGTTAAGTCGCAGGCCCGCTTGACTTCGCTGAGATCGATACCGGCCGGAGAGAATTCGGCGATCTGAGGGCCAGACCGAGTCTTGACTTCGATGTTGAACACTTCGCCGCCGAGCATGCCGCGGATGGTGCCTTTATCCATGGCGAGGAAGTGACCGCGAACCCAGTTCCAGCCTTTATGATCGTGATATCCGTCGATGCGGACCATGACTTCCATTTTCGGCTGTCCCCAGAAACCGGGATAGTCGGGTCGACCGAGACGCTCGCCGGGGTTGAAGTCGGAATATTCGTACTTGCCGTTGGTGCAGACTAGTTCCACGCGCGGCTTGGAGTTAGGATCGGCACGCAGATAATTATTGGACATGAGTTCGAAACGGGCTTTTTTGGCGCCGGTCATTTTATCTTCTGAGCGAAAGACCATCCATTTGCCGCCGACGCTGACGCCATCGCCTTCGTTCTGGTAAGGGCTCATCGATCCCTGCTGGGCGCGAAGCGACACGACTGCCACGGCCATCAAAACAAAAGTAGCGGACACCGCTGCCAGAGCGCGGTTCTTGCTGAAAAAAGAGTGCAGTGCGTTCAAGGTATTTCCTCCGACTACAACATTGTTCTACCTGAATTGAACCCGAAGACGACGAAAAAGTTGTATGGCACCTTATTGGGCAACAGCTTTTATTGAGTGTTGATCTTGAGATCGATATAGACCTGCGGGCGGTCATCGAACTGGCTGACCGACTTGGTATCACTTTTATGGCCGTTATATTGGGCATAAACCTCGTAATCGACCGTGTCGAGGCCAGGGAAACGATACGTGCCGTCTTCCCCGATGATGTAGGTTTTTACAGCGTGGGTGCGGGAGTTGGTGAGATAGACGACCGCGTTGGGAACGGGATTGTCGCGCTGATCGAGGACTTTGCCGTAGAGGAGGCGGCCCAGCTGCTGATTTTTCTTGTCGGGAGTGGCGCGCAGAGGCAAGGACGCCGCAAACAGGAGGGCAAGAGCGAGGAGCGGGACAAAGTACGGAGTTCGACGAAAATAAGAATAGCAATGAAAAACTGGTTGCCGATCACGACCTGATGACAGATTCATTGCTTCGCTTGGACAGGCCTTTCTAATGAAAGTGAGCTCTTGCTGTCGTTGAATTTTTCCTTGCTGTGCCAGACTACCTCATCCCAATTGTCGCCGATGCGGGAGAACATCTGCTCCGCGAAGGTTCGATCTCCCTGGCGCGCCGCCATGAACGCCATGGCATTCAACTGGCGGTTGGTGATGCCGTAAAGTTGCTCCTGTGCGGCAAATCCCTGCTTTACCCGATCCCAAGAAAGACCGGGCATCTGCTGCTTCGATTTACAGCAATTCAGGTCGTAGGCAATTCGAAGGTAGACGAAATCACCCTCTGGCCCGCCAATACGGTCGGCTATGGTTTGAGCAAACGATTCCGCCTCGCCCGGCTTGCCGTACCACTTCGGCAGAAGATAGTTCGCGTGGGCATAGTAATAATAGAAATAGGCGGGCTCGAAACTGCTTGCCTGCTGAAGCAAATCGTCTTCCTGCTTACGCTCCCATCCTTGAGCGAGCGCGACGGTCTGCATGTCGCGAAACCATTGCGGATCTTTTTGTGGGAGCGATTGCGCCTGCTCCAGCGTATCTCGAGCCTGCTGCACGCGTTGCTTAAAGACGCCCCATTCCTGCTGCGTGACGGTTTTGGCGTATCCATTCCCGCGCGCCTTCCAGGCCAGTCCTAAATATGCCTTGGCGAGAGCGACCCGCGGAGTAATGGAATCGGGCCTGGCGGCGATCCAGCGTTGCAGCCGTTCGATGTGGGCGTTCCAGACTGCGTCGGTGGAAGTAAGCGTACCGGGACCCTCGATCATTTCGTAGAAGGCATATAGTTTCCAGGAGCCACCGCGGAAGCGCTCTTTTCCCGACCGCGCCTTGGCAGCTATGCGCTCGAGATCGTCGAATTTCTCGTGATCGAAAAGAACGCGAACGGACGCGCGAAAGGCGCGAGCAGGCTCAGTATCGGTGCCAGTAGAGTTGGATTCTTCCTGGGTCGAGGAGTCCTGCGGCGAGATGGCGGCGAAGAAATGCGGGCCGGAGGCGGTGTGGAAAACTTGCGGCCAGAGAGAAGCAGTGAAAAGAAGCACGACGAACGCGGTGCCGGATGCAAACGTTACATGGCGCATACGAACACTCCTGGCGAGCGTACGGGGGCAGTGGAAGGAATTCTAGTTGCCTATCGCGTGAGATGCAAACTCATATCGACGCGCTCGTCGTATTCCACGTGGATTGTGACCGGCTCCTGCAAGCGCACCGGTTGACCGTCTTTGGTTTTGACGCCTTTGAGATCGGCGGTAATGACATAGTCGGCTTCGCCAGCTGGAACGCGCTGGGCAAATTCTCCGGCGTGGTCGGAATAGAGCTCCCAGTGCGGCTTTTTGCCGGGGGCACGGCGAATTTCGACTTTGATGCCGTAAACAGGATGGTTATCCGGTCCCCATACCGTACCGAAGATAAGGGCGTAATCGTCCGTGGGTTTGAGTTTACTGGGGGCGGCATGGGCCGAGGGAAACAGGCGCGGGGTCGAAGCAGCGACGAGAAAAATAATCGCGAAGGAGCAAAGGAGGAGATGCGCACGGAAAGACAAGCGGCGCAGGCTACTCGTCACCGTCTTCGCTCTCCACTTCTTCCTCCTCATCGACGTAACCCTCTTCGATGGCCTTCAATTCCAGGGGGCTGGTCGTGACCACTTCGAAGTCGGTGCCGCACTCGGGGCAGGAGACGATTTCGCCTTCGTCAACTTCGTCTTCTTCGACGTCCAAATCGGTTTCGCATTCAGGACAAAGAACCATGATTTCTACACTCCGCTTCGATAGCGCTCAATGAGGTCTTGATGCTCCTTGATAATATTTAGATTCTTCCCCGCCGGAGGTCAAGGGGTAGGACGCCGGCGAGGGGCGGAATCTCGGGCGGGACGCAGCGGCGCGGAACTTGACAATTCTTTTCAATCCGTTTTCGTCTTTCGGCCAGTATCTTCTCGGTCAGTCTTTAGTGGCGCGTTGTTTCTTGAACCGTACGTTTTCAACCAGACTGTCGATTCGGGAGCCTAAATGATTTCACCTCGAAAGAGCAAAAGTTGGATGTGTGTTGTCGGGCTGATGCTGGCGGCTGGCGGAGGAATGAAGGCACAAAATGCGGGGACGGCGGTAACCGCGGGGCCGATGCCGGTTGACCCTCAGATTGTGGCGGCATTGAAACAAGTCTCGGCGGAGCGCATCCAGGCGAACATCGACAAGCTGGTGAGTTTTGGAACGCGTTCGACGATTTCCGCGCAGGACGATGCATCGATTGTGGCGGGGCGCGGGATTGGAGCGGCGCGAGAGTGGATCAAAGCGGAATTCGAACGATATTCGAAAGACTGCGGCGGGTGTTTGGAAGTGAAGACTGATTCGTTTACGCAACAGCCGGCGGATCGCATTCCGCAGCCTACGGTAATCACCAATGTTTATGCGGTTTTGAAAGGTTCCGATCCGGAGAACGCGAAGCGGATCGTGCTGGTGACCGGGCATTACGATTCGCGGAACAGCGACACACTCAACATCACGGATGACGCGCCGGGGGCGAACGACGATGGCAGCGGCACAGCGGTGAGCCTAGAGTGCGCACGAGTGCTGAGCAAGATGAAGTTCCCGGCAACGATTGTTTTTTTGACGGTTGCGGGCGAGGAACAGGGTTTGAACGGGAGCCATCATTTTGCGGAAATGGCGAAGCAGCAGGGATGGGACGTGGAAGCGGTTTTGAATAACGACATTGTTGGCGGAGACAAAAGCGCGGAACAGGATCATGCGGTAGTGCGGGTGTTTTCGGAGGGGTTGCCAGCCGCGGCCACAGACCAGGACATTCGCCGGATTCGCTCGCTGGGCGGGGAGAACGATTCGCCGTCGCGGGAATTGGCACGATATATCTACGACGTGGGCGGCAGTTACGATGCGGGCGCTAAGCCGACGCTGGTGTTCCGGTTGGACCGGTATTTGCGCGGGGGAGACCATTATTCGTTCAATCAGGAGGGGTTTGCGGCAGTGCGGTTTACGGAATATCGAGAAGATTTCCACCATCAGCACCAGAACGTACGAACGGAGAATGGCATCGAATACGGCGATCTCTCGAAGTTTGTGGATTTTGATTACGTGGCCGATGTGGCGCGGCTGAATGCGGGGACATTGGCGTCGCTAGCGTCGGCGCCGGCGCCTCCGGCGAATGTACATCTGCTGACGAAAAACCTGGAGAACGATTCAACCATGACGTGGGATGCATCACCGGGCGGCCGGGCGACGGAGTATGAAATTCTATGGCGGGCGACGACGTCTCCGGAATGGGAATACGTCCAAAAGGTTGGGGTGGTGACGCGCGCGACCGTGAAGGTTTCGAAGGATAATGTCATCTTTGGGGTGAGGGCGGTCGACGCGCAGGGACATCGAAGCTTGCCGGTGGTGCCGTCGCCAGAGCACTGAGTTGCGGCGGGTAAGCTGATACCATACTCCTTGGGATTTGTAGCGTGATTTCGTCCCTCCCTTGGTCGTGGCAGAGATGCTTGTAACGGATTAAGAGATTGTGGCATTCAGTCGCGGACGTACATTTTCGTTGAGCTTGCCACCGTTCACCCGCTGGGTGAAGCGGCTGATTCTTATTTATGCAGGCGTGTATTTGCTGATGGCGCTGCTGGAGCTGGCAGCCCCGGAAGTGCATTACTGGGTGCGCATTTATTTTGGCCTGATTCCCGTGCAGGTGATGCATGGGATGATCTGGGAGCTGATCACATATTCCTTCCTGCACTTCGGTTTACTGCACCTGCTGTTTAACGCGCTGGCGCTGTGGATGTTCGGTTCGCAATTGGAGAGCGATTGGGGATCGCAGCGATTTCTGGAGTTTTATTTCTTCTGCACGGTGGCGGCTGCGGTAACAACCGTGGCAGTCAGCTACGCGCATTTGCCGGGCGTAACCCCGCTGACCACGACGATTGGCGCTTCGGGCGGGATTTACGGGTTGCTGGTCGCGTTCGGCATGACGTACGGCGAGAGCGAGATCATGATGTTTCCGCTGCCCTTCATGATCAAGGCGAAATATTTCGTCTGGGGGATTGTGTTTTTGACGCTGGTGGGAGCGATCCAGGAAACCGGCGGCGTCGCGAACTTTGCCCACCTGGGCGGACTGCTCTTCGGATATTTGTATTTGAAATTCATGCCGCGCCGTGGACTGAGCTTCTCGGCTTCAGAGCGGTACTTCAGCATGCGCAATGAATACTACCGATGGCGGCGGCGGCGGGCGGCGAGAAAGTTTGAAGTCTACATGCGCAAGCATGACCGCGACGTGCACTTCGACGAGCATGGGAACTATATTCCTCCGGATGACGATGCGCGCAAGGGAAACGGCGGGTCGAAATCGGGGTGGGTGAATTAGAGCCCCTCAAAAGCAGGTTCCTCGCGCGATAAAGCTGCGCTCGTAATGACAAAGATTACTGCTGGCTTAAGCGCGACGCTCGTGCCCGGAATGACAAGCGTTACTGGTGGGTTGGGCGGCGCAGTCTGCGCTCGGAATGGCAAGCGTGGTAGGCGGTTGATTCGCAGAATCGAAAGCAGGTTCCTGGCCATGCCTTCGGCGCGGCTCGGAATGACATTGGCTTTGGGAGCTTTGACGTCACTCACTGCATAAAGAACGATTCGAATTCCGTCGCAATCTTCCTTGGCAAGTCGCTTTTCTTATTTTTCCCTTTGAATCCTAAATCGTGACCTGCGCCTTCGACCGGCACGAGCCGGGTTTTCGCGGGAATCTGCTTGATGGCTTGCTCAAGCTCGGAGATGGAAGCGAAGGCGTCGCGCGTGCCTTGGATGATGAGTGTTGGCGTTCGGAGATCGGTGAAGTGCTGAGTGCGGAGCTGCTCAGGCTTGCCGGGAGGATGAAGCGGATAGGAAAGCAGAAGAAGGCCAGCGATGACGGGGGCGTTCTCATGTTCGGCGCAAAGCATACTGCATTGGCGTCCACCGTAGGATTGGCCGCCGATGAAAGCGCGGTGTGAGGCCATTTTGGCGAGGACAGTAAGGGCGTTTTTCAATCCGGCGCGGTCACGTTTGGCGTCGCCGGGGCCAGGCGGCCCGTAGGGGCGATTCTGACGGTAGGGGAGATCGCAGCGCAGGACGAGAAATCCTGCAGAAGAGAAAGTTTCGGCGAACGCGACAAGAAGCGGCGCGTTGCAGTTGCCTCCAGCACCGTGAGTGAGGAGCAGAACGTCGCCGCTGGCCGCCGCGGGACGATGAAGCCATCCGCGCACAAAGGGATCGACGGTGATGTCGGTGAAAACTTCCGGAGCGGGCTGACGAGGCATGATTATGCACCCTCTACTTCGGGACCGTTTCCAGTTTTTCAAACACCTTCACGATCTGAATTTCGTTTCCCAGGCGCGCCCAGCAGCGCAGCATATCGGGATCTTCGTGAGCGGCGAGCCGAGCGGCTTCCGAATTCCAGTAGCGCAGCAGCACGTAGGAAGAGCCGCTGCGGTAGAGAAGATCGCGGCCATAATTCTTGCGGGCAACGATGCCCGAGATTTCATGAACGGTGGCGAGCGCAGCGGCCTCCATGCCGCGGGCGGGATGCCAGATTGCCACCGATAGGAATTCCTCCGACATACCTCGCGATTATAGTCTCTGGCTGCGAGGGGCGCGCCTGGGCGTGGGCACGAAAACAGCGTCTGCCTCTTCGGGAGTGACAGTGTGCAAGCGCATGAAGTTAGTAGAACCCGAGGCCTGGCGCGTGCCGGCGACCACGCCGAGCACGTCGCCGCTCTTGAGCAGCCGCCGCCTGAGCAGTTCATGTTCGGCCACGTCCACCATGCTGTCGCTGGAAAGTTTCGGCTCGCACTTCATAGGGTGAACGCCCCAGTACATGTGGGTGCGTTGGGCGACGGTTATGTTGGGAGTGAAGGCGTAGATGGCGGCCTTGGGGCGGTATTTGGAAATCATGCGGGCGGTGTTGCCGGTCTCGGTGAAGACGGCAATCGCGCCCATGGGCAGATCTTCGGCGGCGTGGGCGATGGATTCGCAGATCGTTTCCGCTACTGAAAGACCGTGCCGGTCACGGCGGCGGCGCGGAGGGGTAAATTCTTCCATCTGGCTTTCGGCCTCGATGACGATGCGCGACATCATGGAAACGGCTTCGCGGGGATATTTTCCGCTAGCTGACTCTGCGGAGAGCATGACGGCGTCAGTGCCATCGAAAATTGCATTGGCCACGTCGCTGACTTCGGCGCGCGTAGGACGGGGATTTTCGATCATCGATTCGAGCATCTGCGTGGCGGTGATGACGGGCTTGCGCCAGACGGCGCAGCGGCGGATGACATGTTTCTGGATGGCGGGAATCTTCTCCGGCGGCATTTCGACGCCGAGATCGCCGCGCGCGACCATAACGCCGTCGACCGCTTCGAGGATTTCCTCGAGGTGATCGATGGCTTGCGGCTTTTCGAGCTTGGCGATGAGAGGGGTATCTGCACCGTGGCCGCGCACGATTTCGCGAACCAATTCCACATCGGCGGCGGAGCGAACAAACGAGAGAGCGACAGCATCCACGCCGTGCTGGAGGCCGAATTCGAGATCTTTAAGATCTT